>NZ_JAYFUM010000005.1:0-364641 GCF_034929435.1 Arcicella rigui | reverse complement strand
GTGTTACGCACCCGTGCGCCACTATGGTATTGCTACCACCGTTCGACTTGCATGTATTAGGCCTGCCGCTAGCGTTCATCCTGAGCCAGGATCAAACTCTCCATTGTAAATATCTTACTATAGTTTCGTTGTCTTCTCTATGCTCTCTATTCTTAAATAAAGAATCTATAACAAAAAACAACCTGTCTATTAAGAATTAATAATAATTCATATATCTCTATCAATACCTCAAAGAACTCTTTAATCCAGTCTAATTAATCGCTTAATCTTACCAAATATTGTTAGTAATTATCTTCCTAATTACTCCCATCTCTCAACCCGTTGGCGTCGTTTGGGAGTGCAAAGATGCAAGGTTTATTTTTAACCACCAAACAATCTCACAAAACTTTTTTAAAATTTTTTTCAAAAAAAATGTAATACAAACCGTAATTCCAATGAAAATCAATCACTTATTGATAACATTAAATGTTGAAATTTTTTCAAAAGTTTTTGAAAGAAGAAATATGATAACCTCAGAAAAATAAAAAAGCAGCGACTTTCTATCAAAGTGCTGCTTTTGTATTTGATTTTTTTAATCTTAATCAACAATGATCAAATGATTTTTCTTGCCTTTACCGATTAATAAGTACTTTCCATTCAATAATTCAAAAGTTACTGAATAATTTGGGTCAGCAATTTTTGTCTTATTTATACTTAGTGCATTTCCTTGAATTGCACGACGAGCTTCTCCTTTTGAAGGATAAATTTCTCCATTAGTAATTACAGATACTAAGTCTGTGACATTTGGAGTAGCATCAAAGTCGGCTTTTGCGATTTGTGTTTGCGGTACTCCATCAAAAACAGCTAAAATATCTTCATCAGTCATCCCTTGCAATGCTTCAATTGCTCCTTTTCCATAAAGAATTTCTGATGCCTTTACAGCAATGTTATAAGCTTTTTCGGAATGTACTCGTATCGTTACGTCTTTTGCCAAAGCTTTTTGCATTATGCGTAAATGTGGAGCTGGTGCGTGTTCTGCTTCGAGTGCCTCAATCTCTTCTTTTGAATATAAAGTAAATACTCTTAGCAATCTTGGACAATCGGCATCGGTAGCATTTAACCAAAATTGGTAAAACTGATAAGGTGAAGTCATCGTTGGGTCTAACCAAACGTTTCCAGATTCTGATTTACCAAATTTTGTCCCGTCAGCTTTCGTTACCAACGGTGTCGTAAGTGCGTAAGCTTTATGTTCTATTTCTTCTGAACCTCCTTCTTTTCTACGAATGATTTCAGTTCCAGTGGTAATATTTCCCCATTGGTCTGAACCTCCCATTTGCAAACGAACATTTTTATTCTTGTATAACCAATAAAAATCGTAGCCTTGCAATAATTGGTATGAAAATTCAGTGAAAGAAATACCTGTTTCTAAACGTTTCTTCACAGAATCTTTAGACATCATATAATTCACAGAAAGATATTTGCCTGCTTCACGTAAAAATCCTAAGAAACTAAATTCTTTGAACCAGTCATAATTATTGACCATTACGGCAGAATTTTCTCCGCTATTGAAATCTAAGAATTTTTCTAATTGTTTTTTGATACACTCTTGGTTATAGCGGAGCGTGTCTTCTGACAAAAATTCTCTTTCGGCCGCTTTTCCAGAAGGGTCTCCAATCATTCCTGTTGCCCCTCCTACTAAGGCATAAGGTTTATGTCCACACAATTGAAAATGTTTCAACAACATGATTGTAGCTAAATTTCCAATATGTAATGATGATGCCGTTGGGTCGAAACCGATATAGGCGGCTGTCATTTCTTTTTGAAGTTGTTCTTCTGTGCCAGGCATCATGTCCTGAAGCATTCCACGCCAACGGAGCTCCTCTATGAAATTAGTTTGCATTGCTAAATGTATAATAATGATTCTCGTAACTTAAATTTTCCACAAAGTTAGAGATTGTATAGCGATATTTCGCTTGTGATGATTGGATTCCTGAAATGATTCGGAATAAAGGAAGTTTATTTTAGAGTAATTCTAAAGCAATAGTGAAATATAACGGTGTCTGCCTATTTGATTAACAAACACCATTTCTTACAGCCCAAGCCACTAAACCAGCCACATTTTTTGTCCCTGTTTTTTCCATAATCCTATTTCTGTGTCCTTCTACGGTTCTTGCACTCAAACACAATTGCTCAGCAATTTGTTGGGTAGTAATACCATCACAAATTAGCTCAAGTACTTCTGCTTCACGTTCTGAAATACCAACTTGAATACTCAATGGGCTTTTTTGAGCTTTCTTTTCAGGTTTATTCAGCATTCTGCTGTGCATTACCTTAATCAAAAATGGGCCGTAATAATAGTCTTCATTAAAAACAGTGTAAATGGCATTTTCAACTTCGTCTGGATGAGCATCTTTTAGTAAATATCCATTCGCACCTAATGACATCAAATGAGTAACAAACTTATCTTCATCGTGCATTGAAATAACGATGATTTTGACGTTGGGGAAATCTTTTTTTACTTGCTCGGTAGCACGAATACCATCTAATACGGGCATGTGCAAGTCCATCAAAACAATATTGGGAAGTGTGTTGGGAATGTTATCTATAAGTTCTTGACCATTCGAAGCCTCAAGTACTACTTCAAAATCATCATTTTGTTGAAGAATTGATACGATTCCTCTGCGAAAAAGTGCGTGGTCATCAGTAACAGCGACTCTAATTTTTTTAGTAAGACTCATTATTAGCAGTTTAGTTAAATCTATTGAGTAAAGGTAATTTTCAAAAAAATTATTTCAAAGGTACAGAAATAATAAAGTTTGAACCTTTGCCAATTTCAACATCAAATTTAACTTGTCCTTTAATAAGACTTATACGGCTTTCAATGTTTCTTATTCCAATGCCACGACTGGGTTGGTTTACTTCGTTTAGGTCAAAACCTTTTCCATCATCTATTACTTGTAATAAAAGTTCAGCTTTATTTTCAAGTAATATGATTTTAATCTGGCTTGCCTCCGCATGTTTGAGGGCATTGTTTACCAATTCTTGTGCCGTTCGGTACAAAGCAAGTTCAACTTTTGAGTCATAGCGTTTGTTCAATTCTCCACACACGAAGTAAATCGGCATATTGGTATGCAGAGTCATTTTCTGAGAAAAATCTTTCAATGCTTCAATCAATCCGAACTCATCCAAAGTACTTGGCATCAAGTCTTTAGAAATCCTCCGCACATTATTCAAAGCTTCATTGAGTAATTCTTGAGTTCGATTAAAAATCTGTTCTCCTTTATCAGTACTAAGCTGATGTTTACTTAATTGCGAAAGACTCATCCTTGTAGCAGACAACAGTGTACCGATTTCATCATGAAGGTCGCCACCGATTTGGCGGCGTACTACTTCTTGTGAAAGTACGCTGGCTTCAAGCATGGCTTGATGAAGTGCTTCTTCGTGAGCTTCTCTTTGAAGACGTTGACGACGGTAATAAATAATGACAAATAGAATAATTGCTGAAACTGGTAAAAGCATCGCAACTGTTCCTAAAATGACCATTTTAATCGCATCCATTCAATTTTTCTTCTTTTAAAGCCTTCCGACTTTCTGTTTAATTAGCCTTTCGTGTAATACATACACTAAGATAATGATAGAAGTAGAGAAAAACAACATCACTGCCGTTCCGGTCTGGATGATGGAGATGACTGTAGAGGCGTCTTGCTGAACCATATACCTATTGCTAAAAGGGTTCTAAATATGAAAAGTAATATATAATAAATTATCCAAAGATTTTGATAAAGTGTTTTGCTTTTTTCAAGCAAGATGATTTCTCCGTAAAGAAATACAAACAAAGTTCCCGAAAAATATATCGAACACCCGATACTTATCCAAAACATGGGGACTTTAAATAATGCCCGTTCTTTAGGGTTTTTTAAAACCTGATAATAGTAAACGAAAACCCAAGTGTTTATCAACAAACATGCAACCGTACTAATCGTACTATTAAATACGAAAAAAGACTCACCATAGCTAAATAAAGCTATTGAAAAAATCGTAAAAGTGGTTGTGATTGAAATTGTTAGGGTTTTTAATCGAGTACTTACAAATGCTTGGCTGAACATTAAACTTATTAGAATACATTCAATTACAGCAAAAGCATTTAACATAAAATGATTGGACTTATGTAAAACAAATGCCCAATAAGTAGCTACTACTTCTACAACAAGCGATACTAACAAATAGCAAAAAAGTATTTTTAGTACTTTGTCAAGATATTGTTTCCTGATAAAGGAAAGAACCAATGGAAAGAGAACCGATACAGAAGATAAATAAATAAGGCTTCTAAACATTTTTTATGCCTGATATTAAAGAATATTAAGTATTGATTTCTCTTTTTTGTTGCTATTTTGACAACAACAAATCTTTTACATACTGATAATTTTATTATTACTTTGAACTATTAACTCTTTGCCGTACCAAAAGCCTATGGCTATAAACACTCTATGAATAAATGTTAGATACTCTTTTATGTACCAATATTGAATAATTTGTTGATTTTTGTTGAATGCAATATACTCTGAGAATATGTAAGTGAAAAAAACGCCAGAGAAATAGACTAAAGCAGCAACGCCTATCCAAAAATGAGCATAGTTAAAAAGATTAGTTACTTCAAGATTACTCAACAATTGATAGAAAAAAATCAAAGCTATACAAATCAAACATATATTTGTTACACTGTGTGCAAAAGCGTCAATTCTATTAAAATCTCTTCCCCAATGCGACCAAAGTATAATCAATAAGGAAGTGGCCATCAATCCGATAATTATATTCTTACTAATCTTACTCTTAATTACTAATATGTAATAGTAACCCCAAAAGAGAATGTCTGTATAATTAGTTAGATTAGTAATGAAATGATTTTGCCAACGGTTAAGTGCAAAAAACCACCCCACAATTTCATATAATGTAAACAATATACAATAGTAGAATATGATTTTTAAAGGACTTAGTTTTAATGCCTTAATATTAATAACTCCAATACATAATGGAGCTATTAATATTAACGAAGCAAAGTATGTTATCAAAGGTATGTTGGCAATTTTCATCAAAATAGTCTAAAATTAAGCATTCCAGCTACATGTTGGAGGACAAGTTGGTACACCTGCTACATAAGTATTTAAACTTTCCCCTGTTTTAGAAACTCCTTCAAAAACTAAAGTTCTTGTACCATCTTCTGCTCTTGCATGATGTACTTTAAAAGCATCAAAATCAGGGTTTTCCAATAACTTTTGAATTGCTTCTTTACTTAAAAAGTGAGCATCAATTGAATTCTCCTTTTTGGTGTCTTGATAGTTTTGGATTAATCCTAATGCTGATTGAAAATCCTCTGGATGCTCTTCGGGGGTAATTACTTGACTCATTGCTGTTAATTAGATTGATTGTTAAAGGTTTAAATGAAATGCGAAACTATGGATAAGCTATGAGTTATTCAAGGTTTGTTCCCAAAATAGCGTATAAATACGCTATAAAAAAGGGGTTTTTACGCTTGTTATTTTATTTTGCTAACATCTTTTTGATGTATTTCCCTACGATATCAAACTCTAAGTTTACTGTATCGCCTACTTGTAAGGTATGAAATACGGTATGTTCGTAAGTATAAGGAATAATGGCTACCCTAAATGTATTTGTTCCTGAATTAAAGACTGTTAGGCTTGTGCCATTGATACAAATCGAGCCTTTTTCTACGGTTACGTTTTGTCCGTCATTGGCATATTCAAAATCATAGAGCCATGAACCTTCTTGAGCGATGATATTGGTAACAATTCCTATCTGATCTACGTGTCCTTGTACAATATGTCCATCAAAACGCCCATTTGCTGGCATACATCTTTCTAAATTTACTTTAGAACCAACTGTTAATTTACCCAAATTGGTTTTTTGTAGGGTCTCATCTATCGCTGTTACAGAGTAGTTGTCGCCTTCTATATCTATGACGGTTAAACATACGCCATTATGGGCTAAACTTTGGTCTATTTTTAACTCTTTTGTAAATGGACAAGTAAGTGTAAAAGTAATATTTGTTCCTTCTTTGCTAAGATGCTTTACTTCGCCTATGGCTTCTATGATTCCTGTAAACATTTTTCTTTTATGGATTATTTTTATCGTATTTTACTCTTCGGATTTCAGTTTTTTGCTTCTACGGATGCTTAATTCATTAACAGCATTGCTTTATTGATTCGTTCAATTGTGTTTTGCTTTATAAGCTCTTCTAATTTTGTACACTAAGATTAGCTCTGAATTCCTTTTGTTGATTAACTTTCGCAAGTTAATTCATTAAATTTGCCTGCGTATCAAGATTTTCTTCTTCTTTACAAAAATCCTCAGAAAATGTTTAAAAATAAATTCTTTGTTGTTTTCCTTTTTTTAGCTGTTTTGGCAGTTGTTTTTTATTCGTTGTCGGGTTCTCAAGCAGAAGAGCTTACTGCTGAACAAAAAAGTGCATATATCAATGGTATTGTATCGGTTCGTAAGGATAAGGATACTTTTTTGAAAACCAATAAGGAATCTCCGATTGAAGATAAGGCAAGTTTTAAAGGATTAAAGTATTTTGATATTGACCCTGCTTATAAAGTTTTGGCTAAATTGGATGTTTTGACGAGTGGACAAACGATTAAGATTGCCATGACGGGCGGTGAAACAGAAGAATACGAAGCTTATGCTAATATTAGTTTTGAAGTAGCTGGTAAAAAATGTGCTTTGAAACTCTTCAAGACTCCCGAAGGAAACTTATTCTTACCTTTTCGTGACTTAACGACCAATAAGGAAACTTATGGCTCTGGTAGATACCTTGATTTGAGCATTGATGCCATAAAAGACCAACATATCGACGTTGATTTTAACCTTGCTTATCAACCTTATTGTACTTACAATCATACATTTACTTGTCCAGTACCTCCAGCCGAGAATTTCTTGAACGTGGCTATTAAAGCAGGCGAAAGACTCTAAAATTACTTAGATAAATTACTTCTTGCTCCTTCTTTTTTAAGCAATGATTAAGAATAATTAGTCATTGCTTAAAACTAATTACTCTTTGAATCAAGCAATTTGCTTATTGTTTTACATTAATTATTTATTGCACTCCCCTAATACTTCATTGTTTGAAATGAATTGCTCATTGCTTAAAACAAATACCTCAATGTTTTAACCAAATTGGTCAATGTTTAAGATGAATTGTTTATTGATAAAGACAATTACCTTATTGATTGACATAAATTACTCTATGTTAAAGCCTAATTGTCAATTGTTTTAATGTATTTATCTTTTGTTTAAGGCAAATTGGTAAATGTTTAATCTAAGAATATTAATGAACTGATAAAGATGGTTCTTGATTGAGGTGAATTGATAGATGTTTTAAACATTAAAGGGCTTTTTTGAGGGGAAGACTTTATTTTTTAAATGAGATTAGTAATTGTTTGTGGTAAATAGGCTAAAAAACCTCATCCCCCTGCCCCTTCTCGTGTTGAGAAGGGGAGATTTCATTTGAATTTTAAGCTTGTCTATCTAAAATATAGATTTTTTGAATAAGGAAATTTAAAGTATTTGTAATCAACTAAAAAGAATTTTTAGTTTCTCCCCTTCTCAACAGGAGAAGGGGCAGGGGGATGAGGTTTTTTAATAATTTTACTTAACCATTTTCCCAATTTTTAAAAATTAAACATAAAAAAATCCCTGCAATTAAGCAGGGATTCTAAGTTTGTTATGATGTACGTGTAATTAAAAACCGTTAAGCTTTGATTGATAAATACTGATGAATCGTTAGCTCTTTAATCCTATCATTATCAGTTATTTACAAAAAATAAATCGTTGCTCAAACTTTGTATTTATTGTTTATTTTAAAATGTAATAGATATTTCATCACCTACCGTTAGTAATTCAGTATCAGTCAAGCGAGTTGAAAGACTTAATGTCTTGATTAATTCATAATGATAGAAGTATTTCATTGTGTGAATCTTAGATTCATAAAACGATAACTCTTCTCCTTCCACATTCTGAGTAATTAGTACATTCTTAGCTACAATTGCTTGTTTCAACCAAATCCATGCGATGGTAACAATGCTAAAAAACTCCATGTAAAGATTTGCATCTGCCAAAAACACTTCGTTATCTCCTTTAGCCGCAATACTTAATAAATGCGAAGTAGTACTTTGTAAACGCAAAAGTTCGGCTTCAAGCTTTTCGGAGTATGGTTTTAAATCATTATAGGTACTTGCTAAATGAATGGTCTTAATTATTTTATTGAAAAGCAACTGTGCGGCTTTGCCATTGCTGGCTGTGATACCCCTTCCCAAAAGTGTTAAAGAATGAATCCCCGTTGTGCCTTCATAAATAGACATAATCCGTACATCACGAGCCATTTGTTCTAAAGGAAAGTCTTCTGTATAACCATAGCCTCCAAATACTTGCAAGCCTTCATTTACGGATCTAATCCCCATCTCTGCTGGGTAAGTCTTAGCTACGGTTGTCATTAAATCAAGCATTAATTGATAAGGTTGAGCCTTTTCTGAACCTTTGCCCAATGCAGTAATCATATCTTGCCAGTAATAACATTCTAATAATAGCCCTAAAGAGCCTTCGACAACAGCCTTTTGGAACAACAACATCCTCTTGACGTCGGGGTGATTGATGATGAAGGTCTGAGGTTCTTCTAAATTCTTGTTATTTAGCTTTCTGCCTTGCGGACGTTCCTTGGCGTATTCCAATGAAGCATAATAAGCAGCCGAAGAGATATAAGTGCCACCCATGCCAACGCCCAAACGAGCTTCATTCATCATTTGGAACATATAATTTAGTCCCTTGTTTGGCTCTCCAACCAAATAACCAACGGTATTATCCTTATCGCCAAAGGTTAGGTGCATGGCGGGCGTAGCTTTTTGCCCCATTTTATGATAAATTCCCGTAGAAATTACATCATTATCAATATTGAACACACCATCGTTATTATCTCTGAATTTTGGCACTACAAAAAGCGAAATACCTTTTGTTCCCAGCGGAGCACCTTCTATTCGAGCCAATACTAAATGTATAATATTGTCAGTAACATCGTGGTCACCTGCCGAAATGAATACTTTTTGTCCTTTAATCTTAAATGTTCCATCACTTTGCGGACTTGCGGTAGTAATAACGTCAGAAAGTGAACTCCCCGCTTGTGGTTCTGTCAAACACATAGAGCCTGACCATTCCCCCGTAATCATTCGGCTGGCAAATTTTTCTTTTAATTCATCTGAACCGAAAGAAAATATTAAATGAGACGAACCTGAGGTAAGCCCCGTAAACATTACAAAAGAATTGTGGGCTGCCCCTCTGATTAATTCACTTCCGGCACCAATAATTGCAGGCAATTGCTGACCTCCATGCTCGTAGGCAAACATAGCTCCAATCATGCCAGAGTCGCCCATCGCTTTGAAATAGTCTTTTACCGCAGGGTGAACCTTCACTTGTCCGTTGATTAACTCAGGTTGGTTTCTGTCGGAAGAAATATAGGCAGGACGCATAGTTTTTTCAGCAATGTCTTCGGCAGTGTCCAAAACCATGTCAAACATTTCAAGCGTGTAGTCCTGAAAATATGGATATTTTGTTAATTCTTCTACATGAAGGACTTCCTTCAACATAAAATCAAGATTGCGACGAGAATACTGCTTTGCCATTGTGAAATGATTTAATGGTTATTATGCTTGCATACAATTTTATGTAAAAATACTTATATAAATATTATTCTGCAAGCATAATAAATAAATTTAGGGCATAAAAAAAGTTGCCTTCTTGGGAAAGACAACAAATTGAATAAGATAATTACCCTAATGGGGAGTGCTGCATTGTGAGTGAGGAGTTTTGAATTTAGACAAATAATAGTGATTGCTCTGTTTTGTTTATCATTGTACCTCCTTTAGCTAAAAAGTTAAAATTTGTTTTTATTGAAAGTATAATAAACTCTGATAGAAATCATGCCGAGCAAGAAAAGAAAAACGGCTGCCCAACTAAATTGGTTTAAGCGTTTATCTACTTCTTGATTGTGGAAGTATAAGCCAATGATGATTCTTGAGCATACACAAATGGCAAAAGCGATGAGTAAATAAAGAATACTTTTTTTCATGGTGTGTGGAGGTTTTAGGAATATGTATGAGTTATGAAGTATGATTTTTAAAACATAGACAAATAGCGTTTAACTTATTTGTATTATCTGGATTGTTACTACTTAATCCATAAATTAGCATTGCTGTATTTTATTTAGGAATAAAATCATCCCGTAACTAACAAAAATAATGAGAGGCGTAGTTATGAGTAAGAGTATAAAATTTTCTTTCAAATCGAAGAATTACTTAGCGATGGAATATGCTCCGAGAACAATCATACAAAGATGAATTACATAAAGAATAATCTTGTCATTTGTTTTTGAATAGTAACTGCCAAAACTAATAATAACGATACCAAGTATTTCTAACAGATAATCGTAATTCATTGTTTTTGTATGAGTTTATGAAAAATAATTAGAAAAAAGGCTCATTATTTAACCATTCAAAGACAAAGAAATTGTATTATCCTCATCTGATTACCAACAATGCCATAAATTTTATTTATTCTTTGGTGAGGTGTATTTTTTGAAAAAGTAGTACATCATCAGATACCAAATATAGCCACCTAAAATACTACACCAAAAACCTATGGTTAATGGATGAAACGAACCGTATGAAGTAAAAGTCATAAATGAAATGCTAACGCCAATACTGGTTATCAATAATCTTTTCTTTAGTGTCTCCATCGCTATAATATTGTTTACAAATTGCTTGTGGAAGTATTAGTAATGAAACCAACGGTCTTTTTTATTATTTTATTAGCCGTAATTCTATCGTTTTACCTTGATAATTTGAACCAATTTGAGGGCCTTTTAGGCTCATTGCATTACCATCCAAGAATAATTTATAAGAACCATTCAAATCAATTTTGGGACGAGTAGTTTCTTTTACAAATATTGACCCTTCATTAAAAGAAGATGAAGCATTGTAGAATATATTGACTTTTTCCTTTCCTTGAAGATTATAAAAACCGCTACAAATCTTTGCTTGATAATCGTCACATTTATTTAATTGAAAAATACTATTGGGATATTTCACAACAGAATCGGGTATTGTTTGTCCTGTTTTTGAATAAACAATCTCATTTACTTTCCATGTCCCTGACATATCTTCAAGTAATTTGATAGTGCTGTCTTTGCACGAAATCATAGAAAGAGCAATCGCTAAAATAGGTAAAAAAGGTTTCATTGTATGAGCATTTTAGGGTAAAAAAGATAAATGTTATAAACTATACAAAGAGTAATTTTATAGAGACAATCGAAGATTACTTACTCGTGGATTTTTTTAAAATCTGTTGCTTGATTATACAATCATTGTGAAGCCAGTTGAAGTATTAATGATTCTTGAGGAATCAGTGAACGAAATAGCAATAGCCGAGAATCAGTAAATTTTAGTTTCATAGGTTTATGTATATTATCAATTATGTATTGTGTAACAATTAGCACATGAAAATATAAAATGAATTTCAAAAATACAAATCACATTTTCAGCATACACACATAAAATTTATCAATTGGCGATACTTTATCTATTATACATCATCTTTAGAACTAAAATTTTGTATAAATATAAGCCCACCAAATCAGTAAAAACTGTAAAGGCAAACGAAGCCATAAAATCCAAGTAGGAATTTTAGAAAACTTCTCAGAAGTTATCATATACACATTGGCAGGCAATACTGCCAACAACAAAAGGATAATTCCCCAAGCGGCTAAGGCTCTTGTGAGTGGAAAAAGTAATCCAATCCCTAAAACGACCTCAGCAATACCACTCAAAAGTACCATTAATTCATGGGCAGGAATGTACGGAGGCATAATAGCCAAGTAAAACTTGGGCTTAATAAAGTGATTGATGCCTGCAATTGTATAAAGAAATGACATCAGGTAAAGTCCAATTTGTTGTATCATCGTTGTTCTTTTTTTGGTAATAATACCGATTATTCATTAAAGCTCTACTTTATGTTAGAAACAATATTTTCAAACAAGATGTTATTTCGCAAGAGTATGGTAATTTTGTAAAATTATTCAAATAGAATTATTCCGACGGATAAGGTTGTCCGTACAACAACATAATGAGCGTAGTTCCTTATAAAGAGCAAAATGCAAGCAAAAAAGAGCAAGTTGCTCAGATGTTTGATAATGTTTCACCGAAGTATGATTTTCTAAATCATTTATTGAGCGGTGGAATTGATATTTTATGGCGTAAAAAGGCTGTGAAATTGTTGAGAAAAGCCCAACCAAAAACGATTTTGGATATTGCCACAGGAACGGGAGATTTTGCAATTGAAGCTTTGGCTTTGAAACCAGAAAAAATCGTGGGTGTGGATATTTCTGAGGGAATGTTGAGTTTCGGTCGTGAGAAAATCAAGAAATTGGGGGTAGAATCAATCATCGAATTACAAAAAGGTGATTCGGAAAGATTACATTTCGCAGACAATACTTTCGATGCTGTTATCGTTAGTTTTGGAGTACGGAATTTTGAGCATCTGGAAAAAGGATTAACAGATATGTGCAGAGTGATGAAGAAAGATGGTACTTGTATCGTCTTGGAATTCTCAAAACCTTCGGTATTTCCATTCAAGCAACTTTATAATTTTTATTTCAAATATATCTTGCCCGTAGTTGGTAAAATCATTTCAAAAGATACTTCTGCTTATACATACTTACATGATTCTGTACAAGCATTTCCTGATGGAAAAGATTTTATCCAAGTATTTGAACGTGCAGGTTTTAACAGAACTCAATGTTTACCACTCACTTTCGGAATCAGTACTATATATATCGGCAGAAAGTAATACTATTTGCAATCATTTTTTGTGTAGGTTTTCTTGGTGTAAACCATGAAGTATCAGCACAAAACTATGATTATAAGCGTATTTACGATGAGTTTTACGATGATAAAATTGTTCACTTTGGCTTTTTATTTGGTTTTGGCTCGTCTCGATTCAACATTCATCATAGTGAAAGTTTTAACACTCCCGGCAGTACAGCAGTAACGATTGTTTCTCCGGGCAATTTTTCTTTCCAAGTAGGAGGATTAGTAAACGTAAAACTTTCGGATAGATTTGATTTGAAATCGGGTTTAAATATTGCATTGTATGGTCGGCAGATTAATTATAGATTTCAAAATTCGTCCAATTTTCCAGCAGAATTACGAGAATCTACTTGGTTGGAAATGCCGATATTGTTGAAATATAAATCTTTAAGAAGAGGAAATTCAAGAATGTTTGTAGATGCAGGTGTAAAATTAGGTTTGGAAACAAACGTTAGAAAAAATGCTGCTTCTACCAGAAGATTAGATACGAATACGGGGGATGTTTCTTTGGAGTACGGCATCGGTTTAGAACAATTTTTCAAGTATTTTAAGTTTACGCCAGAACTTCGTTTCTCGCACGGACTTACCAATTTATTCCAAACACCCGCTGCTAATAGCTATGCAAGAGATATACAAAGATTGAATGCACATAGTGTTACTTTGTATTTGATGTTTGAATAATAGCTACGAGCTTTCAGCTTTGAGCTCTCAGTTTTTAATCCTGAGTTATGAAATGAATCCATAACTCAGGATTTTTTATTTCACTTTCTCTTCAACACCATCAATTTATCATTATTTCTGGCGAGAATCATTAGAATTTCTTTTCCTACTTTGATATTTCTGATGCGTTTTACCTGTCCTTTTACGCTGATGCCATTGAGTTTTTCTACTTCAAACTGACAATTTCCTTTGTTAATTAAGATTGTTCCATAATCGGCATCGTATCTTCCCATTTGGATATTGCAGTCGTAGAAATTTCCAAACATGATTATATCAGGCAGTTTATCATTATTAGCATTGATGATTTCTGCGGTATAATAAGGAGCATATTGAGCTTTTGAAGGCAAAGATTGAAGCATAAAATTTCCTTTTCCATCGTTTACCAAAATGGCATTATCAAAGTAATTGGCTTCAAATACTTTTGCAGCCGACAATTCACTTTCGCCCACAATATCGGCAATCGTAGCTTTGGCAAAATCTTTAGCTAAAAGAAATTTCTTTTTGGTAAAAGGAAACTGCTTTTGTGTTTCTGCTTTATTGGCAAACATTACTTCTGTTCCGCCCAAATAATAACTCAGTACTTGGTCCGTTGTACCGTTTTTATCAAAATCGCTTACATACATTTTTACAGGCTCACTTTCAGAAGCTTTGATTCTGCTATTTTGACCAAGGTTTCCAGCCAAGATATCGACATCTCCGTCGCCATCAAAGTCGTAAGGCATGGCGAAATTCCACCAACCTTTTTCTTTTGTGAGCATTTTCTTTACAAATTTCCCCTGCTGATTTTCCATTTCACAGATTCCGTCCCACTCCAAAGCCAACAAAATATCTTGGTCGCCATCTTTGTCCAAATCTTTTACAACAGCATTTTTCACTAAACCAATATTTCTTAATTCTTTGGCGTACTTATCAGTTACGTCTATGAATTTTCCTGTTCCATCATTTTGTAAAAGATAAGAATCAGGAATTTTTCCATAAGAAAAAGGAACTGAACGACCACCGATTAGTAAATCCGTTTTTCCATCTCGGTTAAAATCAATCGGTGTAATCACAGAAGCAGACAAGGCAATATTGGCATTAAAAGCATCTGTTTTTACCGATAGATTTCCTTTGCCATCGTTTAGATATACTCTTGGCAACAAGAAATTAGACTTTCCGAAAAACTCATTTCCACCCTCGGCCACGACTAAATCTGGATGCGAATCATTGTTTACGTCTGTCCAAATAGCATCTACTTCTTCGTAAGTACTGTCTTGTTTAAAGACTGCTTGCAAACTTTCTTTAAACTTCCCGTTAGCTTGTTGCAAGTACAAATGAGGCAAAGAAGTACGAGAAGAACCCAGAAAAATATCTTCTAATCCATCATGATTAATATCTGCCACCGCTAAAGCGGGGCCTTCGGCAGATATTTTATGAGGAATGAGGGCTTCACGTTCAAACTCATTAAATTCATTTTCTTGATGTTTTACATCCAAATTCAAATCCTTAGCAATGTCAGCCAGCAAAGGCGTTTTAGCAGGTCTTTGTTTGAAGTGTTCGTAATCAAACTCTGGGAGATTTTTACGATAAGTAATTGTTAATGAATCGCTTACTGATTGAAGATTAAGTTTTTGAAAAGTTCTATCAGGCCAAATCAAGTAAGTAGAATCTATTTCGGCTTTGTTGCCTAAACCAATATTCATCGGAATTTCCATACTTGCTTGAAAAGCTCTTACAGGAAATTTTTCATAAGAAATCGTTTCTTCACCTTTCTTGAAAACCAATACTTTTGCTCCGACGGCATTCAAATTTTTCTCAGAACCTTTCAAATACAAACGAATTTGAGCATTTTCGGGAGCGTACTCATTGGCTTTGTTTTCATAAATAAAAGCCTTTTGATTGATATTATTCGTAACAATATCCAAATCGCCATCATTGTCTAAATCGGCATACAAAGCCCCGTTGGAATATGAATTTTGGTTATTTTCAATATTGGCTTCGGCGTCGTGGTACTTTAGTACTTTATTATTGACAAAAAACTTATTAGGTATTTTTATTTCGGGCAATTTATCAATCAAAGAAATGTCATTTTCATCCAAAGTTTTGGCTTCCATTTTTCGTTGGATTTCCTCATTTGAAATAAAATTGATGTAATCAATATCATTCATTCGCTTAGGAATACCATTTGAAATGAATAAATCCTTTCGACCATCATTATCAAAATCCATCAACAAAGGCGACCAAGACCAATCCGTAGCATGAATGCCCGAAAACATTCCGATTTCAGAAAAAGTACCGTTTCCATTGTTCAACTGTAAATTGTTTTTTGAAAACTGGTAATTGTAGCCGTAACTCAGTTTGTATTGAAAAATATTATAGGAATCCTCTCCTTCCGAACGCTTCAAAATTTCACGGTCGTAAGGAAGCATATCCAAAGAAATAATATCAGAATAAGTATCATTATTAATGTCGGCAACGTCCACTCCCATCGAAAATTGACTGGTGTGCATCATCGAATTTTCGATACTTTCCAAGAAAGTACCGTTCTTTTGATTAATGTACAAGTAATCATTTTCATGGAAATCATTTCCAATGTACATATCTGGATAGCCATCGAAATTGACATCACCCAAACCTACACCTAAGCCATAGCCCAAAGCGTCTCTTTTAATACCTGTTTGTTCGGCTACTTCAATGAACTTTCCGTCGTCATTTCTAAAAAATTTATCGCCAGCCAAAGGATGAAAAGTGCCTTGAAAAGTACTTCTTACGCCAAAAGTACCATTTTGGTGTACGGAATGGTTGAGTTGAAACATATCCAAATCACCATCCAAATCATAATCAAAAAAGGCTGCTTGTGTGCCAAAACCGACTAAATCTAATCCGTACTCTTTCGATTTTTCTTCATAAACAGGAATGCCTTCTTTAGTGATTTCTTTACAAATGAAGAGTAAATTATGTCCCTGCAAAGTTTCAAAACCACCTACTTGACTCACGTAAATATCTAATTTCCCATCTTGGTTAATATCCACTACCGAAACACCATTCGACCAACCTTTTTCTCCTTTGAAATTTGCTTTTTCAGTGATGTCCTCAAACTTCATTCCTCCACGATTGAGGTAGATTTTATTGTCTTTTAGATTGGCAGTAAAACATAAGTCAACCAATCCATCATTATTAAAATCGCCCGCACCAACGCCTCCGCCATTATAGAAATACATGTAAGTAAAGATGTTTAAATCTTTAGTTGGCGTTAGGTCATTTGAAAAATCAATCCCTGTTTTTTCAGCATCTAATAATTCAAAAGTGTAGGGTTGTTTGGTTTTGCAGGAAACTAAGAACAGGAAAATGAAAATTACATACCTCACCCCCAACCCGCAGCGGCGGCCGGCCCTCTCCTGTTGAGATGGGGCTATTAGAGTACTCAAAGCTCCCCCTCTCAACAGGAGAGGGGGTTGGGGGGTGAGGTTAATTCTATTATCGTTTTTTCTCATCATTTCTATATTTAAAATGTAGCAACTATTTGAATTGAAACAATTTAGGCACTTCATTATTCAACAAAGTCAAGAAATTTACTTTTCCTTGAATCTTGATTGGACTGATTTGCTTTACTTCTCCGTTCATTACAAAACCGCTTTCTTGGTTTGTCAATACTTTGAATTGAGCTTTGCCTTTGTTCATTAAAACATTACCACGACTGGCATCAATCATGCCCAATTGCGGAATGAAACCTGTATAATTTCCGCCAACAATAATGTCTTTCAATCCGTCATTGTTAATGTCAAAACATTCAATAGCATTGATACATGAAGTTTGAACAACTTCTGGTAAATCAACTAAAGTAAAGTTTCCTTTTCCATCGTTAATAGCCACCGAAGATTTACAAGTTTTCACTGTTTTTACCAATGCACCTTCTAAAACATTACTGGGGAACAAGTCTTCAATGGTTTTCTTGGCATATTCTGAGTGCTTCAAAATCTGCTTTTTTAAGGCTGGAAATTGTTCTGCCATTTCTCTTTTCAAGAAAACAGGTTTGTCTTTTCCTTCAATACTCTTGGTCATGATTTTATCGAGTGAACCATTATTATCAAAATCTTTTACCCAAATTTTCAAAGGTGCGTCCATTGAAGCTTTCAAGGTAAAGTTTTCGCCCATGTTTCCTAAAATCAAATCATTATCGCCGTCGTTGTCAATGTCGGTTACTTTCAATGCTCCCCAGAAACCTGTAAATTCTTCTAAACCAGTTTTTAGTTTTTCTAATTTTTTCCCTTTTACAGTAAAAATCACAGGCGACATCCAATCTCCAACAACAATTAATTCTTTCTTTTTATCGCCATTCACATCTTCCCAATAAGCATCACGAATCATTCCTAATTCAGTCAATTCTGGATTTACTTGTTGAGCAATGTCTTTAAATTCTCCTTTACCATTATTTTCATAAAAGTAACTTGGCGGATTTTTTCCGTACTCCATCGCATAACTTCTACTTCCTACGAATAAGTCTAAGTCGCCGTCACTGTCATAATCGAAAGGAGCAATTACAGCGGTATTTGTTCCATTTTGTGGAATCGCTCTTGCATTGAAAGTAAAATTGCCTTTTCCGTCATTCAAATAGAGTTTGTCAATCAACTCTCTTTCGCCAAAACGTACTTCATTGCCTCCGCTTCCAACGTACAAATCTAAATCTCCATCTTTGTCTGCATCAAAAAAGAGTACGGCTGTTTCTTCAAAATAGGAGAAAGTTTTGAACACTTCCTGAGCAGATTTTTTGAAACCTGAACCCGTTTGTAAGTACAATTGTCCTGCTTGGTCTTTCGCTCCTGCAATATAAACGTCTTCCAATCCATCGCCATTTACATCGCCAATGGCCGCTTTCGGACCTTCTTTTGATAACAAAGCTGGAAGGTTTTTTTCTTGATAAAAATCAACATACTCATCTTCTTGATGTTTATCAAAATTGGTATTAACCGCCTCAAAATAGCTTTTTGAAATAATACTTTTTGCTTTTGTTTTTACCAGTTGAGCATCTTTAATTGAACAAGTAAGTAATTGGTCAGCCTTTGGATTTTTAATAGTACTTTCTCGTAAATCAGCCCAAGTGATTTTGATAGAATCAATTTTAGTAACTTTTCCTAAACCAAAAGTTAAATTATATTCTGTACTTGACTGAAAACCTCTTGAAGGAATTACCGAACGAGTTTGTATTTCGCCATTGGCATAAAGGTCGGCTTTTGCTCCTACGGCAAATAAGTTTTTACCCTCTCCTTTCAAACTCAATTTGATAAAATGGTTTTTCTCCTCTTTTTTGTCAGCATTATTTTTATAGACAAAACATGGCATATTTACATTGTTCACCAGCAAGTCTAAGTCGCCGTCATTATCCAAATCGGCATACATTGCTCCGTTTGAAAACGAAGGAGTCGCCAAACCAAATTCTTCTCCTTTTTCTTCAAACTTCAAGGTTTTGCTATTGTGAAAAAAGTAGTTCGGAATCGGTACAGAAGGCATTTTCTCAATAATGGTATTGATATTTTCCTTCACTCCAGTCGCTTGCATACCTTGAATGAGTTCGTTGGCAAAGAAATCAATAAAATCTTGGTCGATTACATCATTGTAAATTCCGTTACAAACATAAATATCGTTGTAGCCGTCATTGTCTGCATCAAACATCAAAGCACCCCAACTCCAGTCACTTCCAGCTACTCCACTATAATTGGCGATTTCGCTAAAAGTACCATCCTGATTATTGAGTTGAAGACTATTTTGCTGAAACTGATTATAAAAACCACGGTCTTTTTTCAGTTTAAAAACATAATGATTATCAAATGAAGAAGTAGTTTTTAGACGGTACTCATCACGTGGAAGCATATCGGTTGTGATGATTTCTTGAAAACCGTCGTTATTCACATCAGCCATGTCTGCCCCCATCGAAGCCAAACTGATGTGTTTCATGCGTTGCTCAATTTCTTCTTTGAAAGTACCGTTTTTCTGATTGATGTAGAGGTAATCTTTCTCATAGAAATCGTTTGAAACATAAATATCTGGATAATTATCGTTGTTGGCGTCGCCAATCGTTACGCCCAAACCAAAGCCAATTAAGCTACTGAAAATACCTGCTTCTTTTGAAACATCATGGAAATGTCCATCGTCATTTCTCAATAATTTATCACCGCCACCTTTCAAGAAATCTTTCACTGGCCAATCTTCCGCACGCATATCACGGTTATTGGCATAGTTCAAAGTATTGACAGGAATGAAGCTATTATTAAGAATGTAGCAATCTAAATCGCCATCTAAATCATAGTCAAAAAAAGCGGCATGAGTAGTGTAACCGCCTTCATCTAAGCCATACTTTGCCGCAGATTCGGTAAATGTAAGATTGCCATTATTGATAAAAAGAGCGTTTTTTTGCTTTTTGGTAAATTTCCGAAGACCAGCATTACACACATAAATATCCAACAAACCATCGTTGTTGATGTCCACCATTACAACCCCAGTATTCCATTTGTCAGCTTCTTGAATCCCTGCTTTGGCAGAAATATCTTCAAATTTGAAATTACCTTTGTTCAGATAAAGTTTGTTACTTCCCATGTTTGAAGTAAAAAACACATCAGGTAAACCATCATTGTTGATGTCGCCAACGGCTACGCCACCGCCATTATAAAAGTTTCGATAATTGAAAATATTGAACTCTTCAGTATTTTCAATTTTATTGTTGAACGAAATCCCTGTGTCTTCTTCCTTCATTAATTCAAACAAAGGATTTTTTCCTTTGTCAGAACAGCCAAAACATAATGCTACAACAGCGAAGAAAGCTATATTTTTTAACATTTTCATTGATTAAAATATTTGAATAAGTCTTTTTTAGAAAGAACTTAAAAACTATAATTTGAATAAGCTAATGGCAAAACCACCACCTTTAGCTAAGTTAATCGTCAGCGTTGAATTACTGTTTATTGTTACTTTCTCAATTGTATATACTTCTGGATTTTTCTCCCAATCAGCATTGTCGGCATCACGATAAATAATGGCTTGGTAATTAGCTCCTTTATCCAGAAAATCAAAATTAATTTTGGTTTTTCTGGCATTTTCGTCTGTTACTCCTCCCACAAACCAATTGTCTTTTCCTTTTTGTTTACGAGCTGTGGTGATATAATCGCCTGGTTCGGCTTCCAAAATCTTGGTATCATCCCAATCTACGGGAACATCTTTAATAAATTGTAAAGCATCGGGATGAACTTTCAAATTTTCTGGTAAATCGCCCACCATTTGCAAAGGACTGTACATTGTTACGTACATCGCCAATTGTTTGGCAAGGGTTGTTCGTACTCTTGTTTTACGCTCTGGAATAAATTGATTCAAGTGCATTCTGAAAAAACCCGGTGTATAATCCATTGGGCCACCCATCAATCTTGTAAAAGGTAAAATCGTTTCATGTTCTGGTACTAAACCCAAAGTTGGTGCATTGTTGAACTCATTACCACGAGCCGCTTCATTGGCGAGCCAGTTCGGATAAGTACGATGTAAACCCGTTGGGCGAGAAGACTCATGGGCTTCCAACATAATTTTATACTCCACCGCTTTATCAGCTACACGATTATAATGATTCACCATCCATTGACTATCATGGTGTTCACCTCTTGGAATTATTCTTCCTACATAACCCGTTTTTACGGTATTTATTCCTTTTTCATTCAAAAACTGATAAGCTTTATCAATTCTACGTTCATAGTTAATTGCCGAACCAGAGGTTTCATGGTGCATGATGATTTTCACTCCTCTTTGTTTGGAGTATGCCAATAGTTCATCAAGGTTATAATCTGAATAAGGCGTTACGAAATCAAAAACATCTTCTTTCCAATTACCAAACCAGTCTTCCCAACCTTCGTTCCAGCCTTCTACTAATACGCCATCGAAGCCATTATCGGCAGCGAAATCAATGTATTTTTTCACATTTCCCGTGTTTGCTCCGTGTTTTCCACTGGCTTTTTCCCAAGTAGCTTTTCCCACGTGCATTTCCCACCACATTCCAATGAATTTCTGTGGTTTTATCCAAGAAGTATTTTCAATCTTAGAAGGCTCATTCAAATTCAAAATGGTTTTTGAAGCTAAAATATCGGTTGCTTTATCGCTAATAATAATCGTTCTCCAAGGTGTTTTGGCTGGGGTTTGTAAATAGGCTTTGTTGCCAACGGCATCGGGCGTTAAGTGCGACAACAGTTTAAAATTTTGTCTGTCCGCTTGCAAGTGCATTACTGGATAATTCACCAAAGCCGCTTCATGAATATTTACATAAATGCCTTCGGGCGTTTTCATCATCAAAGGCGTTTGAACAAAATTATCACCAATGACCGATTTTAAAGCAATATCTTTTTCTTTATTTGAAGCTGGCAAAGCGTGAATCTCACTGAATTTTGTGGTATTATACAAATACTCATTGGTATCATAGTCGCCCGGAATCCAGAAAGTTTTGTTGTTGCCCGCCAAATTAAACTGCGTTAATTCGTCGGCTACGATAAAATGTTTGAAATTAGCTTGTTCTGGAAATTCATAGCGAAACCCAACACCATCGTTAAATACTCTGAAAACTACCTGTACCAACACGTTGGAAGGATTCGCTTTCAAGTTCAATTTTACTTCCTTATAATGGTTTGTAATTGACTTTACTTCTCCCCAAACAGGTTGCCAAGTATCAAAATGTGTAGCAGTATCTGCCGAAACCAAACTAAAATGATTGAGTGTAAAAGCAGGTTTACTCAGTTTAAAACCCAGCGAAGAAGGCTTAATAATCGTGGTATTTTTGAGATGAACACCATAAGTAACTTCTCCTTTTTGTGATAGAGAAACATTTAATTTGAGGCGGTTGTCAGGCGATTTTACCTCTATTAATGTTTGTGCAAAGCCTACAAAAGAGGCATAAAGCAGCATCAGAAATGTGCCTAAATACTTCATTGAATTAAATTTTTGATGGATAAAAATGGTTAATTTTTTTAGCTTTGAGCTGTAAGCTATGAGCCGTGAGCTTTGAGCTTAAAATTCAAAAAACTCATAGCTCATAGCTCAAAGCTCATTACTCTTACTTTCTCATTATTCACGCCGACAAACATAAACGAATCAATGATTTTAGTTTCTCGAACATCGCCACGCAGGTATATGCCTGATTGTGAAACTGGTACGTTTTTGAAATTAAAATTGCCTTTGTTCAACAAAACTACGCCATAATTGGCATCTACTTTACCTATGCGTAATCTAAATTTACTGTTATTGCCTGCCAATAAAATATCTTTCTTTCCGTCATGGTCGAAATCGGTTATCGCAATGGCATACACTGGTGCATATTGGGCTTGAATCGGTAATTCATGCACGACAAATTTCCCTTTATTGTTTTCTAAAATGACAGTTTTCAGATTGGCTATTTCTTTTTTATGGGCTTTTTCTAACTGATTTGCTTCAAAAAAATCTTCGATACTTGCCTCCGAGAAAGTCTGATAATTCGGGAATTTTTTCTTCAAAGCTGGAATCTGTTCAGCCATTTCATCTCTTGAACAAGCGGGATACGATTTTCCTTGAATGTAATAATTCAAGAAGAAATCCATCGTTCCATTTTGGTCAAAATCGTCATAAATCAAACTGGCAGGTTCTGTTTCCGAAGCTCTTACTTGTGTATTTGTTCCCAGATTTCCCAGTACCAAATCTTCGTCGCCATCATTATCTAAATCTGCTTTTTCGATGCGATAATTCCAACCCGAAGCTACGCCAATACTCATTGGTGCAAACTTGAATTGCTTGTTGTTTTTCAATACAATGGGCGACATCCACTCTCCTACGACCACAATTTCTTCAAAACCATCTTTGTCGGTGTCCAATACTGTTGCGTCTGTCACTAAGCCCAAAACGCCCAATGATACTTTGGTAAAATTAGCTTTTCCGTCATTTTTCAAAAGGAAACTTTCTTCTTCCATCGGAAATCTGTTAGGTTTAATATGTCCACCAGTGAATAAATCTATATCCCCATCTTTATCAAAATCACCTGCTTTTACGCAAGAACTATTGAGTTTATCTTCGAGCAAAGTACTTCTTTTGAAATTTCCTTTGCCATCGTTTAGCCACAATTCATCGTTTTGTTCTTCATATTGAGCGTTGGAATAGTTACCGTTCACGATGTACAAATCTGGAAATTTATCTCCATTAAAATCTGCTATTACCGCATCCTGATTGAATTTTGGCGAATTATTAGGCAACTCTTTTTTGCTAAAACTTCCGTTAGGATTTTGCAAGAAAAATGCTCCTACTTGATTTTTTGTACCACAAATAAATACGTCATTTTTGCCGTCGGCATTCACATCGCCAACCGCCATTCTTGGGCCAGTGTATGAGTAATGCGTCGGCAACATTACTTGTCTATCGAAATTATTGACTGGATTTATACTTGGCAAAAATGCTGGTGATGGTATTTCTGTCAACAAAGTCGGTAATACTTTAACTTCGGAATTAGTAGAAGTATTGGCATTTTTTTCTTCTAAAACTAAGGTTTTATTCAAGGTAGGATTACTGATTTTCTGTGATTTCCCATTTGTCCAAACGATACTTACTTCTACATTTTTGGTATTTTCTGGCAAACCAAAAATCAAATCTGTCACCGCACTGGATTGAAAACCATGTGTTGAAGCAATTTCTTGTACTTGTACATTATCAGCCGAACGAAGCCTTACTTTTGCCCCAATACCAAAAGGATTTTGTGCATTTCCTTTTACATGAATTTTCAAAAATTGCGTATTGGGATTTTCTTCAATACGCTTATTTTGATAAATATGAGCCGTTTCGTTTAAATTATTCGTGATGATTTCTACATCTCCATCATTATCTAAATCGGCATAAATTGCTCCGCTCGAAACCGTAGGCGTATCAAACCCCCAGTTTACTTGTTCGTTAGCAAAGGTTAAATCGTGCTTATTTCTAAAAATATAATTCTTCGTTTGGCTGGTTGGCATTTGTTTTAAATGTTCCAACATAGGTTTCTGAACGCCACTTTCTTCTTGCTCGTTAAAGTATTTTATAAAATCGGCGTTGGTATAATCTCGTCCCAAACCATTACTTACGAAAATATCTTTGTAGCCATCCAAGTCAAAATCCGCCAAAAGTGTTCCCCAACTCCAATCGGTATTCGATACGCCAGCCAGTTGACCTACTTCTGCAAAAGCACCATTGCCCAAATTCATTTGCAACATATTTCGCATATTTTCATGCCAAAAACCATTTTGCAATTGTGCTTGATAGGTATTCCAGCTATCCGACCAAAGCAAAAGTTTTTGTCGGGCATTGTCTTCTGGCAACATATCTAAAGTAAAAATATCGGGCAGTTCATCATTGTTCACATCGGCAATATCAATGCCCATGGCAGAATAAGAAGTATGTTCAATTCTATCTCGAAGTTCGTCTTTGAATGTACCATTTTTCTGGTTGATGTACAGGTAATCGTCCTCTACATAATCGTTGGTAACATAAATATCAGGATAGCCATCTTGATTGATGTCGGAAACAGAAACGCCCAAACCAAAACCCAAAGGATTGCCTTTGATGCCTGCCGCAACTGAAACATCCACAAAATGGGGTTCACTTTTTCCATCAGAATCATTTCTGAAAAGTTTGTCTCCAGCGTTATAATCAAGTGCGGCACGCATCACAGCGGCTTCTTTGCGTTGGTAGCCACCAAGATTGTGGTTGATAAGAAAGCAATCTAAATCGCCATCCAAATCATAGTCCAAGAAAGTAGCCTGCGTAGAGTAACCCGAATCGTCTAAGCCATAAGCTTGAGCCTTTTCGGTAAAAGTAAGATTGTGATTATTGATAAAAAGTTGATTTTTGCGAAATTCAGGTTCTCTTTTACCCGAGTAACAAACATAAATATCCAACCAACCGTCGGCGTTGATGTCAACCACACTTACGCCTGTTTTCCAAGCGTCTTTTCGTCCTGCTACACCTGCTTTGGTGGTAATATCTTCAAAGTTGAGTTTGCCTTCTTTAGTAATATTCAGGTATAATTTATTTTCGACCTGATTGCCCGTGAAGTATAAATCGGTTAAACCATCATTGTTAAAATCGCCAGCCGCAACGCCACCGCCATTATAAAAATACTCGTAATTGAGAATGTTTTCGTCTTCGGATTCATTTACTTGGTTAGCAAATGTTATCCCTATTTCTTCTGAATTTACTTTTTCAAAAAGTGTTTTATCTTGCTTACAAGCATCGAAAAACAATAGGAATAAACATCCTATCATCAAGGAGCATATAATTTCTTTTTTGTTCATTTCAAATGGTTAATGTATGTCAAAATTAATCTATTTTAACTTACTTATCTTTATACGACATAGAAAAGCTTTACTCTCTAAAGCCTTCTGGTTCTGTTTTGGTTCTGTATTTTCCTTCTATGCAATAGGCTTTAGGCCCACTAATTGCACCGGGCGGTGGTGGAATTACTCGACCAGGATAAACCACTAAAACAGGAGAATAGCCGTCTGAGCCAATTTGTCTATCCACATAAATCAGTTTTTCTTGTGAACCAAATACTTCAAAAGCACCCAGAATTTTTTCGTTGCTATCGGATAAAGAAAAAATATTGGGACTAAACTGTGTTTCGGCAGGCACGTCGAAGAGTGTTCCCGAACCTTGTGTTACGTCTTTAATACTCCGAAAATAGCGAAACATTTTTTCAGAAATTGCTCTTTGTTCAACTTTCAAATAATAGAGACTTTTGTTATTGTAGGGTACTCTGGCAATTGGCACACCCGTAACTTGTTGTCCATTCAGTAATTTATCCGACAGAATATTGTAGGTTGAATTAAAAGAAATGTCAAAACAGCTTTCAAGACATCCATAGTTAATCAATTCAGGGAAAGTTTGCCCATTCGGAAAGTTATTTTCTACACTACATTTTTTTAGTCCGTAGTCGTAACCACGCTCGCAACTGGCACAAAAAACGGTACGTTCATAATGCGTCCATTTCCACTGATAATATTCATCCGTTTCTGGGGAATCTTTGAAATCGAGTGTAACATCAAAACCTACGCTTCGGGCATCTGTTAAAGGATAATTATCTTTTACGTTAAATGTATATTTTACGGTATCAATGGCAGGAGCAGCTTTTAATTTTTCTGGACTTGACTCATACTTTTTACCATTCGGCAAATTAATATGCAATGTATAAGTATTTCCAACTACTCCTTGAAAATTATCAGGTGTGTAATAAATCCCATTATCGCCTTCTGTAAGTACAATATTAGCTCCTTTATCGTCGGTAATAAATACTTGTGCATTGTAAATTGGCTTGTTTTCCACATTAATGCTGATACTTGGCGAAGATGACGAAAGTATTACTTTGTGTGGGCCTTTTTGGTTAGAGAGAGATGCTTCAACAGTCAAAAAAGAAGCACTATCAATTTGTTCAAAATCTCTTATTTCAGTAATACACGACCACAGCCCTACCGAAAAAAAGATGATATATAAGATAAAACGCTTCATGGCATCATTTGAATTTAAAATTATACGCCAATGATATTAAAGGGCTTGCAAAAACGCTTAACTGATACACCTTTGTGCCATCTGAACCATTGGTAAAATATACGGAATAAGGATTAGAGCGTCCGTAAATATTATAAACTGTAAAAATCCAGCTTCCCTCCCATCTTTTTTCTTTCATACTTGGATTAGTGATTGTCCAAGAAAAATCCAGTCGGTGATAATCAGGAATTCTATCATTATTTCTACTTAAATAAAGTGGTAATTGCTGTCCATTAAGGGTATAAGTACCAGCAGGCGACGAAAAAGGACGACCTGTATTATAAGCAAAAATGAATGAAAAACTATTGTGCTTATCGGGCGTAGCATTGAATACAATATTAATCGTATGCGGTTTATCGTAATTGGAAGGATACCAATTGCCCCCATTGATTCGCTGTTCGGAGTATGGCCCAGTAGTTTGCAAGAAAGACCTTGCATAAGTATAACTAAACCAGCCTGTTACTTCTCCTTTCTTTTTTGAAATCATCAATTCAGCTCCATACGAGCGTCCTCTTCCTTTCAAAAGTTGGGTTTCCAAGGTTTCGTTCAACTGTAAATTTGCCCCTGAAACATAATCAACTACATTTCTGGTATCACGAAAATAGGTTTCTAATGAAGCTTCCCAAACATTGTCGTTCCAAGTTTTGAAATACCCTAAAGAAGCAAAATCACTTATTTGTGGTGAGACATTTTCGTCTGCTACTTTCCAACGAGCCGTCGGTAGAGGCGTGGTATTATTAGAAATTAAATGCAAAAACTGTTGCATTCTATTGTAACCAAATTTCAAACTCGTTGTCGGATTAAAAACATACAACATCGTTATTCTTGGTTCAAAACCTCCATAGGTTTTAGCAACGCCATTTTTTAATTCAGTAGAAACTAAAGTAGTGGATGATTTGGGTTCTCCGTCTAAATACTTTCGTACTTGAATAGGGCCTAAATTCAAAAACTGAGTATAACGCAAACCATATTGAATGGTTAATTTTTCATTCAATTTATACTCATCGTCGGCATGAAGAGCCAACTCAAGGGCTTGTTCTTGTTCTAATTCAACTTTTGATATTTTTGAGACAATATCTCTATTCAAACTACCCGGACTTAAATCATAGCGAACAGCACTGATGCCAATATTGGTTTTATGCTTTTCATTGAAGGCATAGTCCAGACTTGCCTTTAAGTTTTGATATTGAATACTGTTTTTTAAATCAATTCTATTAACAGAATCGGGCGACTCAGTACGAGTTTTGTAACGACTAAAAGCCGCTACCATTTCAAAACTGGCTTTTGGACTAATGTAACGATTCCATTTCAAAGAAGTATTCAAATGCCCATAATTAAAATCTGATTGTTTAGCCACCACATTTTCCAAACTAAACAGTGAATCGACCCGATAAAAATCATGGCTTAGGTAAGTCATTAAAGAAATGGTGTTGGCTTTGTTCGGCTTATAAAATACTTTGGTAGCCACGTCGTAAAAATTGGCCCTCGTATTTTTCATATTATCAGGAGCAAGTGCCTTGAACCAAAAATCATTAAAAGAAGCACGACCGACTGCTAAAATCGAAAGTTTGTCCTTGATAATTGGCACATCTAATAATAATCTATTTGAAATTGGGCCAATTCCTCCTTCTAATTTGAATTTTTCAAGACTTGGGTCAAGCATTTTAATATCTAAAACCGAAGCCGTTCTTCCGCCAAAACGGGCGGGTACTCCTCCTTTGTATAGTTCCAATTCACGAATACCATCCGAGGCAAAAATTGAAAATAAACCAAAAAGGTGCGTCGGATTGAAAATTGGTGTATCGTCTATAAAGATTAAATTTTGGTCAACTGCTCCCCCACGAACATTCAAACCGTTCGCTCCTTCACCAACCGAAGAAACGCCCGGTAGCGTTTGAAGGCTTCGTAAAATATCCACTTCGCCCATCATGGCAGGAATTTTCTTGATGCCTTTGATACTGAGCAAAGACACACCTAATGAAGGCGTAAGAATCGTTTTTCGAGTAGATACGCTTGAAACGATTACTTCTTCCAACTGTTTGGTCACATCTTCCAAAACAGCATCAACATTAAGGTTACGATTAAGTTTAATATACAAACGGAAAGGTTTGTAGCCCAAGTAAGATATTTTCAGTACATATTCGTCTTCGGGTAATTTGAGATAATAATTTCCCAAAGAATCACTAAGTATGCCTGATTTTTTGAAGTCAATTGAAATGGATGCTCCTACAAGAGGTTTTCCAGTAAGAGCATCTTTAATATTTCCTCTGAGCGAGAATACGTTCTTTTGTGCCAAAATGTTGCTTGTCAAAAGCAAGCAAAAACACAAATAAAGTAAAGAGTTAGGTTTTATTCTTATCATATTATTTAGAAAATTCATAGGTTTACATGAATACTTTAATGCAAATAAGAATAAAGAAGACAGAATAAATATACAACAGATAATTATCCTTTGCCAGTTATTCTACACGGTTTCGAGGAGTATCAAGCATCAATAAAATGCTTCTTTTTCATTGATTTCTAAGAAATCAATTTTAGGTTTTTTACATACAATGATAGCTTGTACGTCATAGTCTTTATCTTCTGGATTGACTTGAGGGTATTTTTTCGCCTTTCCATCTACATGAAGAATGATTTTATCTTTTGTCAAAGTCTTGAAAGTAATAAAACCTTCAGACATCAAGTAGCCTTCGCCAAGTCGCTTTTCTTTGTCTTTTATTCTTCCAAACATCAAAGTAGAAGTATAGCTATTGAGCAACTTTACAGGAATCTTGATGGGTCTATCCACATACCATTTATCGCCTCCGAAGTGAATCATTACATTACTTTCTTTTTGGTCAAAGTAACTAATTGTGAATGATTTTTCTAAGATTTCAAGATGTCCGCTAAAGATACTTTCAGTTGGGTAGAAATCCTTTCCATCAAGTTTAAAGATAAATTTTGATTCATTTACTTTTAAGGATTCATAAATTTCTTGCTCATGTTTGTCAGTAGAACAAGAGTTCACAAGGGCAAAAGCTATCAAAACAAAGAAATAATTCAAACTTGTTTTCAAATATTTACTCATTGTATATGTTGATTTCATTAAGTACTTATGTACATTTATCCGTTATTGGCTATCAAATTTTCGATAAGCTGTATAATTTCCAGATTACTTAAAACTGTAGTGACAATTAAATTTGTCTTGGTATTGAGTGAATAAAAAAATGCTCGTATGAACGAGCATTTTTTTATTCAATAATATTAATATTGATTAGTAACCAACGTTTTGCTTCAAGTTAGCATTGATTTCCAATTCTCTTTGTGGGATTGGGAATACAACACGGTAAGCAGGAGAAGCTGTTGATCTGTTATCAACTGGAGCAGCGAATGTACCAAAACGGATTTGGTCATTTCTTCTCCAACCTTCCCAGTATAATTCACGACCACGTTCGTCCAAGATAGCTTTTTCTGTTAATGAAGTCAAAGCTGGAACACCACGAGTAGTTCTTAAACTGTTAATGATAGTCAAAGCTGAAGCTGAGTTACCACTTCTGAATAATGCTTCTGCTTTCATTAATAAAACGTCAGCATAACGGAAGAATACATAGTCATTACCTGGAGAATCAATATCAGATAAATCTGGAATGTACTTGATAACACGTACACCATCAGCTTCGTTAGCCACTCTAAAGTCATACTTCAATGTGAAAGCAAGAGGCTTACCAGATCTGTCGTTCAAAGCTTTACCAGTTTCGTCAAATTGTTGACCAAATAAGAAACCTGCACGTAAACCTTTTTTATCAGTCAATCCTGGGATTGCAGCACCAAAACGGCTATCAGTTTTATCAAAAGTGTTATAGAAATCTGATAAAGTTGTGAAACCATTCCAACCACTTGGTACTTGGTTGTAGTGAGTAGTCATGTAATAACGGTTTCTTGGAGAAGAACCGTTAAGGTTACTTGCACCTTTCTCGTTTTGGATTACAAAGATTAACTCTTTTGATCTTGTACTATTTTCATAGTGGAAGTTGTCAAAATAGTTAGCACTCAAAGCATATTTACCAGAGTTGATGATGATGTCAGCGTTAGCAATTACAGCATCCATATCAGCTTTAGCAAATGTAAACGGACCAGCTGGATTAGCTGGGTCTTGTGTAAACACAGCGTTGTTCAAATAAACTTTTGCTAATAAGAAAGCAGCCGCTTCTTTAGTAGCCGAACCTGTATTCGTAGAAGTTGCACTTGGTAAATCAGCAGAAACAGCTTTCAAATCAGCAATAATTTGTGCCGTAGCATCTTTACGAGATAAAGCTTTAGGTAAAGCACCTGGGTTAGCTAAATCTCTGAAAGCAACTTGACCAAACAAATCTACAGTATAAAACATATAGAATGCACGCAAATACTTAGCTTCAGCAACTTGTAATTTAGTAGCTCTTGAGTCACCGATAACCTCGTTTGCTAAAGCGTGACCTCTGTTCAAGTTATTCCAAGCTGCTAAAACGTCATCACTTTGGTTAGTCCAAGTATGCGTGTGAAGATTTCTCCATCTTCCGTTGTCATCCCAGTCAGCACCTCTTGTTGGGCCTTGCATCTCATCTGAAGGGTGTTCAGTCAAGGCATAGATAGCAGCTTGGTCTGTGAAAGTACCTAAACTTTGATAAGCTGCTTTTAGTTGTAAATCTACACCAGTAGATGCTTTATCAATTTTATCAAGAAGTGGATCGTCTAATTTAGTACATCCAATTGTTCCACTCATTAAAATTGTGACTAATGAAGGGATAAATATTTTTTTAATATTTTTCATTTCTTTAATTCGGATATTGTTTTTATAAAGCGAAGTGATTACCTGATACTTTATATTTTCCTATTGAAACTAACCTTTTTACTGATTAGAAATTAGCACTAACCCCAAAGGTAAACGTTCTTGCCGTAGGATAGGCAATATAATCAATACCTAAAGAAGGAACACCATTTCTTGTAGCAGAAGGGTTTGAAATTTCTGGATCTAAACCTGTATAGTTAGAAATCAACAATAAGTTTTGACCAGTGAATGAAAGGTTAAGCGATTTAGCAAAGCTGTTTGCTGGCAATGCTACATTGTAACCAATTGACAAGTTAGATACACGGATAAAATCAGACTTCTCTAAGTAGAAAGTTGAAGCTACTGGAGCATCTCCATAAGCTTGACCAGTTGTACTTGAGATTGTTTGATAAGTTACGTTATTTCCTTGTTTCAATGAACCTCTGTTCAATACCGCTGTTGCAGTGTTGTTATAGATATAACCTCCAGACTGACCGTTGATGAATAAACTTGCATTCCATTTTCCATAAGTGAAGTTGTTAGTAATACCCCAAGTATTAGTAGGGAATGGACTACCTTTGTAAGTTTTCTCAGCAGATAAAATTGTGTTACCATTAGAATCATATCCTTTGAAATCTTGTAAGAAGAAACCATATAAAGGATAACCTTGAGTGATTGGCTGAATGAATACACCAGATAAACCTTGACCGTATAAGTTACCAGTTTGGATAGTAGCTACGTCTAATCTTGCAACTTTGTTTTTCAAGAAAGTAGTGTTTACACTAATATCCCAGTCTAATTTCTTACCAGCTAAGATTTGGTAGTTCAAGCTTAACTCAACCCCTGTGTTTCTAATGTCAGCAGGAATGTTACTCCATCTTGTTGTTGCTACGTCTGGTTGAGGTGCAGCAAATGGGAACAATAAGTTATCTGTACTTTTATTGAAGTAATCAACTGTACCTGATAATTTACCTTTCATTAATGCAAAATCAAGACCTACACCATAAGCAGTTGTAGTTTCCCACTTAATGTCTGGGTTTGGTACGTTTTCTTTAGAAACAGAACCAGCGTTAGCATTTGGAGCATAAGTAGCCAAAGAAGTATTTGTAGGGAATTCTTGGTTACCAGTGATACCATAACCTGTTCTCAATTTCAAATCAGAGAAGATTTCTTTTGGAATAAATGATTCGTTAGATAAACGCCAAGCAGCTCCAAAAGATGGGAAGTAACCATATTTGTTGTTCAAACCGAATTTAGATGAGCCATCTACACGAAGGGTAGCTGTCAACAAATATTTATCATCATAAGTATAGTTAGCACGTCCGAAATAAGACTGTAACTCACTTTGTGATCTGCTTGAACCACCTGAATATGCTTTGTTAGTTCCACTGTTATCTACGTAGCTAAGGTTATTAACCAAGTCACCTCCAGGGTTAGCAATGAAGAAGTTAGCTTGTAAGTAATCTCCTTGGTTTTCAAATTTTTGATAAGAGAAACCACCAATCGCATCAATCTTAGACTTACCTAAAGTTGTTTTGTAATTCAAAGTATGTTCAATCGTCGAAGTAGTAATATAACGATTTGCGATTCTTGCATAACCTTGGTTTCCAGGGATGTTGTTAGCAAAACCAGGAGTTCCAGGCTCAACAGAAGTTCTACTTACAGCAGTTGAGTTATCTAAACCTACGTTAGCTTTATAGCTCAAGTTGCTCAAGATATTCCAAGTTGCACTGAAGTTAATCAAAGTTCTTGCAGTGTTCGCTCCAATCTTAACTTGGTTCAATAAAGAAACTGGGTTACGGAATGAAGGAGTACCTGTTGTATAGTATGAACCATCAGTTGCATAGATAGGGAAAGTAGGGTTTGTTTGGATAGCTCTACTGATTACGTTACCTTCAAAACCGATGTCACCACCTGTTGCAGCACTTTTATCTTTGATTTGAGAAGTTGTCATAGCTACTGCTAAAACTACTTTGTTATCAAACAATTTGTGAGTAGCATTAACACGAGCAGTCAATTTGTTCATTGCAGTACCTTTAACTGTACCTTGCTGATCGTTGTAACCTAAAGAGAAGAAATAGTTAGTTACATCGTTTCCACCACCGTAGCTCAAGTTATAGTTTTGAGTTACTGCTGTGCGATAAACTTCTTTTTGCCAATCTGTATTTGCTCCACCGTTAATCAATTTACTTGTAATATCTAAGCCAGCAGCTTTAGCGTTTGTTAAGAAATCTGAAGCTGACATTACATCATAATTTTTGTAATTAGATGCAATTGATGTATTTGCAGAGAAATTCAAGTTGCTTTGTCCTGATTTACCTTTTTTAGTAGTAATCAAAACAACACCGTTTGCACCTCTTGAACCGTAGATAGCTGCCGCAGAAGCATCTTTCAATACCGAAATGTTCTCAATATCATTAGGGTTAATAAAGTTCAATGGGTTTTTAGCAGCAACATTACCAAAACCAGCAGAACCATCAGCACCGTCAGTAGTACTTGAACCATCTAAAGGCACACCATCAACTACGTACAATGGACCATTACCAGAACGAATTGAAGTAGTACCACGAATACGGATGTTAATACCAGCACCTGGCTCACCACTGTTTGGAGTCATCTGAACACCCGCTGCACGACCTTGTAATAATTGTTCTGGAGAAGCAATCACACCTTTGTTAAAATCCTTAGCTGTTAAAGCTACAACACCACCTGTCGCATCTTTTTTAGTTGTTGTACCATAACCTACTACCACAACTTCATCCAATGCTTTCGTTTCAGAAACTAAAGTAACATTTAGTTCAGAACGATTTCCAACCGCAACCTCTTGTTTGGTAAAACCAACAAAAGAGAAAACTAATGTAGCATTGCTCGGAACAGTAATTTTGTACGAGCCATTTACATCAGTTTGAGTACCTTTATTAGTACCTTTTACTGCAACTGATACTCCTGGCAATCCAGAATCGCTTCCTGATTCCACTACTTTACCAGTAACTACTCTATCTTGAGCATAAGAACCCAAAGATACAAGCATAGTAACAGCCATCAAAACTACTTTTGCCAAAGAGTTTGATGCTGCACCTTGTCGCAAAGAGCGACCCAACCATCTGTAAAAATGATTATTCATAAGGTTTTGTTAAGATTTGAAAATGGTTAATGAAATCCAGAGTATTTCAGTATAATCTTATAAGATGGGAGTAAAAATCACCAGTGTTATGCTTTTGCTTAAAATATCTCAACGGCTAAACTTTGGTATTTTCACAAGATTAAATATGAAATCACTCTAATAAATCACTGCAAAGTAGGAGAAAAAGTTTCTATAATTCAATTTTTTTGCAAAAAAATTTTATTTTTTTGCAAATTATGGCAACATGAGAAATTGTACTCAATTTACTTTTAGTAAAATAAATAAGTATGATATAATTTCATAAAATAGTCCTAATTTTAAAATATAAGCCCTTTTTAAGCCATTTTTAGTTTTATGCTGAACAAATGTTTTGTTGTACTTTTCCAATACTCTTCCTGAATAAAATAATTTAAGATGCTTCAAATTGATTTTATTGGTAAATTTGAAGCCTGAAATAAGAACTTAGAAAAACTATATTATTCTTTGTAGAATCCAAAAATGACCAATCCAACGATACTATCACAACTTGCCAGTCAATTAGAAGGTGAACTTCATTACGATACCGTTATGCGAACGCTATACGCCACTGACGCCTCTGCGTACAGAGAGATGCCCCAAGCTGTAGCACTACCGAAGAGCATAGAGGATATTAGAAAATTAATAAATTTTGCTCGTGAAAATAAGACTTCTATCATCCCTCGAACTGCTGGTACTTCTCTTGCTGGTCAGGTAGTTGGCAATGGTATTGTAGTAGATGTTTCTAAAAACTTCACGAAAATTCTTGAAGTAAACAAAGAAGAACATTGGGTAAGAGTACAACCGGGTGTAGTGCGTGATGTGTTAAATATTGAACTCAAAAAACACGGTTTATTTTTTGGGCCAGAAACTTCTACTGCCAACCGTGCGATGATTGGTGGAATGGTTGGTAATAATTCTTGTGGTTCAAACTCGGTGGTTTATGGTTCTACTCGTGACCACTTGATGGAAGTAAAAGCTATTTTAGCAGACGGAACGGATGTAGTTTTTAAAAGTGATGATTTGAATACTTTTAAAAATCTTGTTCAGTCAGCACAAAGTAAAAATGGTTCAGCTACTTTGTTGGATAAAATTTATTTAAAAACCAACGAAGTATTATCTAACGAAAAAAATCAGGCTGAAATTAGAAATGAGTTTCCTAAACCAAGTATTGAAAGAAGAAATACGGGTTATGCTTTGGATATGCTCTTGAATTGCGAGCCTTATACCGAAGGAGGAAAACCTTTCAATTTCTGTGAATTAATTGCGGGTTCGGAAGGAACACTTTGTTTTTTAACTGAAATCAAATTGCATGTGAACGATTTACCTCCAAAAGAAATTGGTTTGGTTTGCGTTCACTTCAATGATGTTCAAGAATCACTCAAGGCAAATTTGATTGCTTTAAAATATAAACCTTCGGCTTCTGAATTAATCGACCACTATATTTTGGAATGTACCAAAACCAGTGTTGAACATAGCCAAAACCGTTTCTTCGTAAAAGGTGACCCTGGTGCGTTATTGGTTGTTGAGTTGCGTTCTGATAATAAGGAAGATATTGAAAAACAAGCCAAAGCAATGGAAGCCGAAATGCGAGCGGCTGGTTTGGGTTATCATTTCCCTGTGGTTTATGGCGAAGACACCAAGAAAGTTTGGAATCTGAGAAAAGCAGGTTTAGGTTTACTTTCAAACCTTCCGGGCGATGAAAAAGCGGTAGCGGTAATTGAAGATACTGCCGTTGATGTAAACGATTTGCCAGATTTCATTCGTGAATTCAATGAGATTCTTTCGGCAAATAATATGTACTCTGTACATTATGCTCATGCTGGTTCTGGAGAAATTCACTTGCGTCCGATTATTAATTTAAAGACAGTTGAAGGAAATAAACAATTCCGTTTGATTGCCGAACAGATTGCTACTTTGGTGAAAAAATACAAAGGTTCGCTTTCGGGAGAACATGGCGACGGACGTTTACGTGGTGAGTTCATCAAACAAATGGTAGGCGACCACAACTACGAATTAATGAAAGAAGTAAAACGTACTTGGGACCCTTACAATGTGTTCAATCCGAACAAAATTGTGGATACTCCGCCTATGGATACGTTTTTGCGTTATACTCCTGGGCAACAAACGCCTGAATTTAAAACGACTTTCCGTTTCCACGACCAAGATATTTTACAGCACGCCGAACAATGTAATGGCTCAGGCGATTGTAGAAAAACGCCTCTTTCGGGCGGAACGATGTGTCCATCTTATATGGCTACTCGCAATGAAAAAGAAACGACACGTGCCAGAGCCAATATTCTTCGTGAGTTTTTAACGCATTCTGATAAAGCGAACCGCTTCAACCATGAAGAAATCAAAGAAGTATTTGATTTGTGTTTAGCTTGTAAAGGTTGTAAAGGAGAATGTCCATCTAACGTAGATGTGGCTAAATTGAAAATGGAATTTTTACACCAATACTACAAAGAAAACGGTGTACCATTGCGTAGTCGCATGGTTGGGAATTTCTCTTCACTTTCAAAAGTAGCTTCTTATGTTCCTTGGGCTTATAACTTTATTTTTGAAACACCTGCTTTACGTAAAATCGCTAATACTGTTGTAGGTTTTCACCCAGACAGAACAATGCCTTTGCTGAGTAATACTACTTTTAAAAAGTGGGCTAATAAAAACCTCACCCCTAACCCCTCTCCTGCTGAGAGGGGAACTATTACCCAGACAAAATCTCCCCTCTCAACAGGAGAGGGGTCGGGGGTGAGGTTAAAGCAAGTCTTTTTATTCATCGATGAATTCACCAATTATAACGATGTAGAAATCGGTATCAAAACCGTGAAGTTGTTGAATCGTTTGGGTTATGAAGTACTTATTCCAAATCATGCTGAATCTGGTCGTCCACAACTATCAAAAGGGCTTTTGGATGATGCTAAGAAATTGGCGAATCAAAACGTTAGTCTTTTAAAAGATGTTATTAACTCAGAAACGCCATTAATTGGGATTGAACCCTCGGCAATTCTTACTTTCCGTGACGAATATCCAGATTTAGTAAATGATGATTTAGTAGAAGCAGCGAAAGCTTTAGCCAAAAATACTTTTATGGTAGAAGAATTTTTAGCGAAAGAAATTGACGCAAAACGTATTTCTAAAAAAGTATTTACGACAGAAAAACGCTTAGTAAAATTACACGGACACTGTCAGCAAAAGGCATTGTCGAGTTTAGTCCCTGCCAAGAAAACACTTTCATTGCCCGAAAACTATGAAGTGCAAATTATTCCTTCTGGATGTTGTGGTATGGCGGGTTCTTTTGGTTATGAAAAAGAACATTTTGAATTATCAAACCAAGTTGGTGAATTAGTACTTTTCCCAACCATTCGTCAGCAAGGCGAAGATGTAATTATTGCGGCTTCGGGTACAAGTTGCCGTCATCAAATTCATGACGGAACTGGTCGCACTGCTAAACACGCTGTTGAGATTTTGTATGAAGCCTTAGTTTAGATATGAATTATGAAAACTCATAGTACAAAAGCAATAATCATCAAGGTTATCGCTATATTTATGAAAAATTGAGGTCCTAATAAACAATGAAAAATGATAATTGATGAGCTTGGCATAACAAATTTCAAAAATTTTGATAACATCAATGTCTCCTTTTCGAGTGGTGTCAATCTTTTTGTTGGTGGAAATGGAAGTGGTAAGACAAGCCTTTTAGAGGCTATTAATGTAGCTTTAGGAGGCTTTTTTTCCTCTCAACCTCAGAAAATGCACCGAGTTATTGAATTTGACGAAATAAAAATAACCAAAGGAAAAAGAGAATTATCAACTACTATTTTTGCTAAGTCAAGCTTGATAGAAAAAGGTTGGTCACGTACTAAAAATCGTGATACAAAAAGCAATGATAACAAAGAGATAGACTCTATAAAAGAGTATGGAAAAAAGTTCTTTCAGGCTTTTGAAGTAAATGAAAATAAAGATATTGCTCCACTGATTGCCTATTATTCTACCCAAAGGTTATTTAAAGATGCTCGGTTATCCACAAAACAAACTTATGATGCAGCCTTTGGAAGAAGAAATGGGTATTTACAATGTCTGGAAGAAAATGCTATCAAAACTGTTCTAAAGGAATGGCTGGGGAATGCTGTAACAAGAAGAGCAACGTTACAAATTAAAGACATTCTTGGCAAGACTGACTTTGTTTTAGAAAATGTTGAAGAAGCCATTAAAGAAACTTTAATTTTATTTTTAGATTTACCCGAAGATTTTCCCCTGAAAATCTATCAAGAGCCATATTTTAACAATGAGGTTTTTATCTATTTTGATGAAGAACATGATTTACCTCTAAATTACTACTCTGATGGATTTAGAAATCTTCTCTACTTGATTATCGACTTAGTTTGGAGAGCCTCACAGCTCAATCCTTGGCTTACTTTAAATGAAATTTCTGAAAACATTACAGGTGTCGTCACAATCGATGAAATTGATTTACACCTTCATCCTAAATGGCAGGCAAAATCAATTGATATTATTCAAAAGCTTTTTCCTAATGTACAGTTTTTCATCACAACGCATAGTCCCACAGTTGTTGCTAATTTTCAACATGGTACTTTATATTTAATTGATAATAATCAAGTACAAAAATATGAATCTGAATTTTTCGGAAAACAAGTCAATAGTGTACTGAGAAATGTGTTAGGTGCTTATGATAGACACATTCCCACTCAAAATAAACTAAATCAACTTTTTAGATTGATTGATGAAAATCAATTTGCAAAAGCTGATATTTTACTTAACGAACTTACTCAACTATTAGGCTTTGAAGATTTTGAAATTAGTAAAGCTATTGCACTTTTAGAATGGCAAAAATCAATGAATCAGGTATAACCACAATGCAATACATAGAAAAACATACTACACCACCAAAAGATTGGGATAAATGGTTTACAACGGCCAATGGAGTAAAATCTTTTGATTATAAAAAAGATTACCAATCTCTAACGAATTTAAAACTTGCTAAGATCTTTTTACTTGATGAACAACATGGATTATGTGCATACTGCCAACAGATTATTTCTCTCGAAAATTCTTCCATTGAACATGTTACTCCTAAAGAGCATAATGTAAACCTTTCAACTAATTATTTTAATTTAGTAGTGGTTTGTAAAACTCAAATTAAAGATAATGATGGAAAAGTTCATTGCGACAAACAAAGACTAAGTAGCCTTATGAGTCCCATCATTTTTTATGGAAATGCTGAAGCAAACGATTCAAAAACCAATACTTACTTTGGTGCTTATGCAGATGGAAGTGTATTTGCTAAATCCAACTTAGATGAGCAAACTAAAAAACAAGCAGAGGCTTTTATAGAAGTTCTTAACTTAAATCACACACAATTAAAAGAAACTCGTGCTAAAGAAGTGTTAGATGGTATAAACGCTATTTTTATGAGCCTTCCACAGAATCAAAAAAAAGCTTTTTGGAAAAATCAATACGAGAGAATTTTACAGAACAAAAGTTATCCTTTTAGGCAGTTTTTACTAAGTTACATTGGAAGTAAAATTGGTATCAATTAACTGTAACTATCCAACTTAACTTGCCAAAGATTCATTATCACAATACAAGCATAAGTATTTAACTCTCATTTACACGCATCACATTTCCTTAACAAAGCAATAATATACCAGTACAGTTTAATCCTCCTCACTACTTTATCTTTGCGTCCATATCAACTTACTAATTATTTGAATCAGTTTTGCCAATCTGTTCCGATTACCGACAGCCGAATTCTGTTAGCTAACAATAAATCAACACATGGAATCAAGGAGAGAGTTTATCAAAAAAGCGTCTGTATTAGCCTCTGGGGCTGGTTTTCTGGGAATGTTACCTGCTTCAATTCAAAAAGCAATGGCGATTAATCCTGCCGAAGGAAGTACTTTCTGGGATGCTGAACACATTGTCATTTTGATGCAAGAAAACCGCTCTTTCGACCACTGTTTTGGTACTTTACAAGGGGTGCGTGGTTTCAACGACCCTCGTGCGATTACACTTCCGAGTAGAAATAAAGTGTGGCTGCAACAAAATGAGAAGGGACAAACTTTCGCTCCTTTTCGCCTAAATCTACGTGACTCAAACGCTACTTGGATGAGTTCTTTACCACATTCTTGGGAAAACCAAGTGGATGCTTTGAACGGCGGAAAGAATGATAAATGGCTTCATGTAAAACAATCTGGACATAAAGAGTACAAGGATATGCCTCTGACTTTGGGCTATTATAACCGTGAAGATATTCCTTTCTACTACGCTTTGGCAGATGCGTTTACGGTTTGTGACCAAAACTTTTGTTCATCTTTAACAGGAACAACTCCCAACCGTTTGTACTTATGGACGGGGACAATTCGTGAAAAACAAGATTTTGATTCAAAAGCCAATGTTAAAAACGAAGACGTTGACTATGGCAGATGGGCAAAATGGAAAACTTTCCCAGAACGTTTAGAAGAAAACGGTATTTCTTGGAAAATCTACCAAAATGAAATCAGTTTGCCTACTGGTTTAGAAGGCGAAGGCGATGCTTGGTTGGCGAATTTCACCGATAATCCGATTGAATGGTTTGAGCAATATCAAGTAAAATTCTCACCAGAGTATTATCGCTATATTCAAGAAGTAGTCAAATTTTTACCGAAAGAAATTGAAAAACTTTCTGCTGAAATCCCAACACTTGCAGCTGGAAGTGAAGCTTTGAAAAAAGCAGAAAGAGCATTGGCACAAAAGAAAAGCTACTTAAAAATCGCACAGGAAGACATTGTAAATTACACGCCTGAGAACTTTGAAAAGCTTTCTACTTTCCAGAAAAATATTCATCAAAAAGCCTTTACCAACAACCGCAACGACCCAAATTTCCATGAACTTACTTCATTGGAATACACTGATAACGGAACCGCCCGAAAATTAGAAGTACCCAAAGGTGACGTTTTGCATCAATTCCGCCAAGATGTTGCCAATAATCAGTTACCTGCGGTTACTTGGTTGGTTGCTCCCGAAAACTTTTCTGACCACCCCGGTGCACCGTGGTATGGTGCTTGGTACTTATCAGAAACGATGGATATTCTTACACAAAATCCAGAGGTTTGGAAGAAAACCATTTTCATTTTGGCTTATGATGAAAACGACGGGTACTTCGACCACATCCCTCCTTTCCTTCCACCACATCATCAAAAACCTGATACTGGAAAAGTTTCGGCTGGTATTGATGTTTCGGTAGAGCAAGTAAATATGGCTCATGAAAAGAAAAGAGATTACTATAAAAATCCAGAAAAAGATACTCGTGAAGGAGCAATAGGTTTAGGTTTTAGAGTACCTCTTTTGATTGCTTCGCCGTGGAGTAGAGGCGGAAATGTTTGTTCTGAAATTTTTGACCATACTTCTATTCTACAGTTTTTGGAAAAATTCCTCAGCCACAAAACGAAGAAGAATATCAAAGAAGACAACATTTCGGAGTGGAGAAGAACCATCTGTGGCGATTTGACTTCGGTGTTTAAACCATATAATGGCGAGAAAATCGCTCTTCCTACTTTTGTAGCAAAAGAACCATTTTTAGAAAGTGTCCATAAAGCAAAATTCAAAAATGTACCTTCCAATTTCAAGGCTCTGACTGCCGAAGAAATCAAAGAAGCCAATACGTTGGGGAATGCCTCTACCTTGATGCCCAGACAAGAAAAAGGGATTCGTAAAGCCTGTGCTTTGCCTTATGAATTATATACAGAAGCTGGTTTTAGTAGCGATAAAAAAACGTTTGAACTTACGCTTTCGGCTGGGAAAAAGGCTTTTGGCACAAAATCAACAGGAGCAGCATTTGTGGTTTATACTCGTTATACACAAAATGGTTTAGACGAAATCAGCACCAGAAACTATGCAGTAAAGGCTGGCGATACCTTGAAAGATACGTGGTCATTAGCAGAATTGGCAGATAAAGATGCCCAAATAGAAGTGTACGGGCCGAACGGTTTCTTTAGGTCTTTCAAACTGAATAATGCTCAGTCTAATGTTGAAACGGCTTTGACTTACCAAAATAATCAGCTTGCTAAAAATACTTTCACAGGTAATGGCGTGTTGATTTTGAAAAATAATGAAGCACAAAACCTTCGTTTTATTATTGAAGATTTGAGTTATAAAACAGGCAAAAAAATCGTAGAAGTTGCTAAAGGCAAAAGCCTAACGGTAACATTAGATTTCAGTAAAAGTCACGCTTGGTATGATTTTGTGGTAAAAATAGAAGGCAATAAAACTTTTGAACAACGCTACGCAGGACACATCGAAACAGGCAAAGAAAGCTTCACCGACCCTGCCATGGGACAAGTAATATAAGTAGCACAGGTTTCCTGAATTTCAGTACCACAGGTTTCCAACCTGTCTATTTTTGTCGGGAATCGCAAAAATAAGAGCTTTGACAACTTTTAAAATTTGTCAAAGCTAAAACCTATTACCCTTTGCAGTTTTCTTCGGTTTTAAATCCTCAAACCTATCAAAAAGATAGGAAAAGCCATCTCCGAGATAGGACAACCTATCTTTTTCACGCAATTTCCCGCAAAAAAGACACATCAAGCCATCTAATTCACGCAAAATACCGCAAAGAAGATAGGACGACTATTCTTTTAGATAGCTTGTACTGTCTTTTTGAGGGGTTGGGGGGTGATTTTGATGGGATTGTCATCATAAATAGCACTTTACCATTCTATAAGTTTTTTTATGAACTATTTTGGGAATAACGAGGTAATTAGTTAGGTTTAAGACAGTAGTCTAAAATTCGATTTTACTTATGTTATTTTAGTTTTAAATACATTTATCTTTTAATAATAGTCATGATAAAAGACATAGAAAACTCACTCTACTTAATTTCCGATATTTGGAATGATATAATACTGAAATACAAATTAAAGGACTGTAAAATTGATTTCACCCCTGAGGTTGAATCTAACTTCATATCAGACATTATAAGATATTTCTTGGACACACTGATTATTGTGTATAATGAAAATAAAAAAGTCAATGATTCATTTTCTGAAAATGTAGAGAACTCTATAAGTTTTCTACAAATAATCTTTGTACAACAGGATTTTATTGAAGAAATAATGAAGGTATTAAAATGCCCTGAAACTTCATCAATGAAGAAAGATGATAATCGGTTAATTAACAGAGACCTTCGAAATGAATTAATTGGACATCCTGTAAGTTGGAATACTCGTTTAAAAATATTTGAATCATCCACTATATTTGGTAATACCGTCAATAGAAACCAGATTGTCTATATTAAATATAGTAAGAACGACAATTTTAAAGGTGAAATAATTACTATCAAGAGAAGTGATATATTAGAGAGGCATCATAATTATTTGTTAAAATACCTCGATATTATAATTGAAAACCTAATCATTTGCTTGGAAAAATATAAAGAGAAAATCAAAAAAATTGAAGAAACTATTAGCAAAGAAGAATCTTTTAAGAATAAACTTCTTTTTCTTTCTGAAGAGTTTAAATATATTTTTCATCATAATTATTTATACTCTCCTGACTTATTGCTTGACATTTACTCATTAAAACATACTCATCAAAGATATGATAATGTAATCAGCAAATTTGAACAATATCTAAATGATGTAATCTCAGAGATAAAAAATGACCTTGATTATACAATAAGTAACTTAAATCAAGAAAACAGAATTAAAAGAAGTGATGAAATTGAAGAATACATTGAAGAACATGGTTATCCAACAGCATCTTCCGAAAATAATGATTCTTTAATGGTTCATAGTAGGTATGTATATCTATTGGAAAATCTAGCTGATAGGAAGCAAATTGAGAAATTCAATTTTTTCAGTTCTCTATTAATTGAAGAAGCCAATAATGATAAATTAGTTAATGAAGAAATATCGAACATGAGAAATAATATAGATAGCGACCTTGAGTACTATAGTTCATATAATCTTTTAAGAACATTACTTGGCTGTTAATCTGCACTATCATTTTTAAAAGCAAAGTCTAAGGGAGTGTTCACTCAACTGTGTCAGTTGAGTGAACACTCCCCACAACATTCCTCTTTAAAAATTCACCTGAATATCATTCCAAGCCCAAACTTTATAATCTGTTCTATTTTGGCTTTGATTACCTCCATAAACCAGAATTTTTCTATGAATACTCTTCCCTCCTATCATTGCTAATTGGTCTAATCCTTCAAAGAGTTTGGGCAGAATCGTCTGGGTTGCTTTAATTTCTACTATATCATAATTGGTATCATTACTTACCATTAAATCAACTTCATGTCCATTAGAATCTCGCCAATAATAAAATTCTTTAAACAAATTATGATGATAGTTTTGCTTTAGGTATTCGTTAATGACCATATTTTCAAATAAAGCTCCTTTAAATTCACTTTCATAAAGTGAATTTTCATTTTTAATCGCTAATAAAAAACTCACTAAACCAGTATCGTAAAAGTAAAGTTTAGTACTTTTTACAAGGCGTTTATTGAAATTATTGTAAAAAGGAGCTAATTGATAAACGATGTAACTACTTTCTAATATTGATAACCACGACTTTACAGTTGGCACAGAAATTCCTGCTTCATTAGCCAAATTAGTGAGGTTTAATTGTTGTCCAACACGTGCTGCACAAAGTTTTAAAAAAGTACGAAACAAGCGTATGTCTTTTACTTGCAATAATCCTGTTAAATCTCTTTCAATGTAAGTTTCGATATAATTGGCATAGAACATACTGGTTGGAATTGGACGGTCATAAAGGGCAGGATAGCAACCACGAACAATCATCGAAGGATAATCTGGAGCTAAGAGATTATTCAGTTTTAACTCATCAAAACCAAAGGGAAGTAGTTTAAACAGAGCCACTCTACCTGCCAAACTCTGGGTAATATTTTTCATAAGGTTAAAATTCTGTGAACCCGATAAAATAAACTGCCCCATCATTTTCGATTCATCCACCAAAGTTTGAATGTATGAAAACAAAGTAGGCACGTTCTGTACTTCGTCAAAAATTACTTTTTGATTGTATAATGCTAAAAAACCATTCGGGTCTTGCTCTGCAAAACTTCTCGTATCTGGGTTTTCGAGTGACACATAACGGTAATCACTGAACATATTTTTCAACAGGGTAGTCTTCCCCGACTGTCTGGGACCAGTAACAGCAATTACAGGATATAACCCAATTATCTGATTAATTGAATCTGCAATTATTCTATTGACCATAAGCTTCTATTTTAATGGTAAAGATAATTGATTTTCAATACAACTTAGCATTTTACATAGACTCTATTTTCGGATTTACATAAATCCTACTTTCGGATTTACATAAACCCTACTTTTGGATTTGCATAAACTCTATTTTAGGATTTGCATAGATTTTTCATTTACTATTTGCTTGAGATAGTACAAAAAATGATGCAATAAAGTAAGTACATTTTGAATTTGGGATTTCTGATTTTGGAAGTTGGATAAAATTTTTCATAGAAAATCATTTTGAAAATCAGAAATCCCAAATCAACAATTTTTCTCGTACTAATGCTGAGTCCACAAAATGGCATTTTCAATCAACTGAACAAAGTTTTGGTTTTTCCAAGCTACTTCACTGTGTCCGATTGAAGTATAAAAAGTTTTTCCCTTTCCAACACTTTTACTCCAAGCAACGGGATGGTCTTTACCCATGCCAAAATCTTTATCACTTGCCAACAGTGGCATATTTCCACTTGGCTTGATTTTATCGCCATCAATGCTAAACAAAATATTAAAACCTTTTTTACGAGGATTGTCAAAAAACACATACCATTCGTCAGTATGTTGCCATTGATTTGGTAAAGATTTTGCCAATAAAGAGTCCACGGGAGTATCTAAAGTAATACTTGCCTCCTGAAATTGAGGATTGAGTGGATGATGAGAAAACTCTGCTCCTAATAAATTTTTCACGTACCAATCCCAATGATGCGAATTATCGCCTGCCCCATGAATTCCCAGCAATCCGCCTCCATTTTCAACAAATTGCTCTAAGGCTTTTTTCTGTTCATCATTGATGACTTCGCCTGTGGAATTATTAAAAATTACGGTACTAAATTTTGATAGCTGCTCTGGATTAAATACGCCTCCCTCCTCTGTTTGATACAAAAACCAATTATTTTTCTTGGCTAAAGCCTCTAATACAACTTTTGAAGCGTCTATGGATGCTCCATGACGAAAACCAGTGGTTTTAGAAAATACCAAAATGGCAGGTTTATCTTTTGGAAAATCAATGGTAGGAATTTCCGTTTCATAAGACACAGGAAAGCCATATTTAACTTTATAGACAAAAAGTGACATCGCTCCCACCAGTAAAACGACTAAAGAGAGGAACGTCCAAAGAGCAATTTTCAGAACTTTTTTCATGTGATTTTTAAGTGAAAATATTGTTTGTTTTAGGATAAAAAGAATATTCGAGCTTACTTCTCAAACTCAACGATATGCTCAGAAGCGTATTCATCATCGCCCGGTTTAATTCTTTTCACAAAGAATCTTGCCTTCTTTCCCAGTTTCAGACAAGTATGTTTGGCTTGAATATCTTCTGGCGTATTAAGCGGTTGCAAAGACGGATACCATAAAATATAGCCCGGTTTACTAAAAAACAACTGAGGTTTTGTCCATTCCTGACTTCTTGCAACTACATCAAAATTAGGGTTTTTATTAAACGAAATATATACTTCACTTCCTTGCCAAGATTTTCCTACGGATTTTGCCATCATCATTACCCAACAATTCAAATAAGTATTCCAGCTTACCGAAGGTCCCCAATGATACCCAGCCGTCGGCGAAGATGCCGCTCCACCTCCATTTTGCAAAGGAATTTGTAGGGCATTAATGGGTTTGCCAATGCCATTATAAGCGGCATTGAAGCCTTTGCCATCCCATCTTTTGGCTTTTCCTTGTGGATTATCTAAATCCTTCAAAGTAATTCTGGCAATGCTGATACATTGCCCCGACCATTCTTGTTGGGTATTGTAGTCTTTTTCTTGATAAACACCTGCGTATCCGTATTCGCCATAAAAAAGATACAAATAATCGCCACTTGCCACAGCCGAAGGGTCGCCAACACCGCCTGCGAAAGTATTAGAAGTATTATGCGGTTTCAGAATCATACGAGCATCGAGGTCTTCAATAAAAATACCTTTGTTTTCCCAACTTTTCCCGCCATCAATCGACTTCATAATACCAATTCTACAAACAGCTGCAGGACTTTCTGTACCTGTAAGACCCTGTGGCCAGTTTTGATTGTGATAACCTTCACCTGTTTTTTGATTAAAAGGAAGCGTTTGCGGATAATTTTCGTTGTGATAAACAGCATAAAGTGTTTTGCCAGAAGGGTCATTTTTGGCTTGATAAACGGTTTCAAACCAAACTGCTCCATGCAAACCTTTTTGTCCGACAGGAACATTAACGGGCATTTGAGGATTATGAAAATTTTCTTTTGTACTCCTGAAAACCTCCTCCGCATTAGCTCCGTCGGCATATTTTAAATCACGGGCATCTCCCCAGAGTGGGTCTTCACCATATTTTCCGGGAAAAATTCTGAAAGTATCTCCAATCCATACTTCTGCCATGTTACAATCTACAAATGAATTAAATGTAATTTTGGAAGCAGGCGTCAATTTGAATGTTGGAGAAAAAGTATCCGTAGCCAAAGGCAAATGATAAGCACTAAAAAAGCAAATGACTGAGCTTGCTAAGAGTATTGATAGTGTTTTTTTCATAGATAATCGTTTAGATTTGAATGGGTTGAATGAAAATTCATAAATTCCGTAGCCCGTGAGACACGGGCTACGACAATGGACTAAATGAAAAACGATACACGGCTTAGAAAGCCGTGCTACTATTTTATTTCTTTTACTTCACTCAGTACCGAAACGCCATTTTCATTAAATGCTTCGATAGCACAGAAATACTTTTGTCCGACTGTCAAAGCTCTTAATTCTAAACTATTGGGTGCATCAGCCCAAATCTGATAGGTTTGGTATAATTTATCTGGAGCAATACCCCACAAAATATTATAGCCTACGGCATTCGGCGATTTTTCCCAAGTAATATCAGCATTGCGAGTATCTGCCTGACGTTTTACGTTTAAGTTCTTTGGCATTTGTGGAGCTTTGCCCATTCCATTGCCAAAAATACGAATATCACTTACCGCCAAATTGGGCATGGGTACATGAATGTTTTCGTACTTAATATAGCGAGCTTTTACTGCTTGAGGCAATTCTACATAAGCATTTGGTCGGTCACGTTTGGGTTCGTGGGTATTGTCATAAATCAATTGCCAATTTTGATTATCGTTTGAAGCATAAAATTTGAATTGAGCATAAACACGCTCTTCGTTACTATCGAAAATATCAGATTTATAATCGGTAAAATTTACTTGTAAAGCTTTCACTTCTTGTACATTTTGCAAATCAACTGAGAGCCATTCGCCTGCTTTGTTGGAATTGGCAACCCAGAAAGAACGAGGATTTTCGTCGGTGACTTTATTAGCTACTAAAGTATCTCGTACAGAGGAAGCCGTGCAAGGTTTTTTATAAGAAAGTAGCATCCAACCTGTAAATAATTCGTCTTTTTGTGTCCATTTTTTAGTGGGTAAAAAATGGGGGAAATCTCCAAAACGAGTATTGGCAAACATCTGATTATCGGCATCAAAACCTGTCGGAAACATGGCTACTCTTCTTTCAAAATTCCAGTTAACGGCAATCCATGGCGTACCAGTATTCCAATAGTTTCCATAATTATCCTGAAAAGTATTGCCATGACCAGCCCCCGTCAGGAAGCCACCCGGCTTGTAGGAAATTGGATTATAAGGAGCATAGGTAAAAGGTCCGAGGGGGTTATCGCCAATATAAGTACCGTTGGCATACACATTATATTCTGTGCCGGGAGCTCCATATTGAAGAAAATACTTACCCCTGTGTTTGGTCATCCAAGCACCTTCTGTAAAAGGTTTAATGGTATCTCGGTGGTCACGACCGAAGCGTTCCCAACCATGATTTTTGGGGTCGAGGTAAATTAAGCCTTTGTACGGAGTAGCATAAGTAAGGTTTCGTTTTTTATCTAATTCTGCTCCAAAAATCGGATACACATTCGACGAACCCCAGTACATATACCATTTATCTAATTCTTCATCATAAAACAAAGCGGGATCCCAAGGGCCAATGTACTGAGGCAAACGAGGCAACCAGCGATTGTAAAATTGTAATTTTCCTTTTTCGGGTTCGGTACTGAATAAAATCGGGCGTTGTTCAAAAGTAGATTGAAACAAATACAAGGTATCTCGCACCGACAAAGCCGCAGGGGCACACATATCTTCCATCGGCCACATACTTGGCTTGATGTAATTCCAATTGATTAAATCTTTTGAATGCCAATAACCGCCCGAAATTGTCACAAAAAGGTAATATTCATTTTTGTGGTTGATAATCACAGGGTCTGCACCCGAGCGATAGGAAATTTTTTCATTTAATTGCTCAAAATTGTAACGATAACCAATATCGACGGGATTACAATAAGTTTTTTGATTAGGATTTTGGGCGAAAGCTAAAGAGGAAAAAGCACAGCAAAGCAGTACAAGTAAAATCTTTTTCATATATGTTTTTGATTGAATTTGGAAGGAAGCAAAGACCTAAATCTTCGCTATTTATCCAATAAATTAAGGAATCGAAAGCGGTAGATTATCCTTGTTTGTTCTGAGTATTTTGTAAATTTTCTTAAGAAAAATATAAGATTAGCCTAATTTCTGCATAAAATATACCTAAAGACATGGAAAAGAAAAATGCCAAACAAGAAGGGAATTTATATGATAAAATAGTAAAGGAAAATATAGATAGTATTATTCCTGCTTTGATGAACAGCGTATTGGGCTTTAAAGTAAAAGATGCAACTATTCTCAAAGAAAATTTTCAGCAAACAAAAGAAAAAGAAGCTGATGCTTTAAGAATAATTACGGCTCCGAGTGGCGAGAAGTTTATTTTACATTTAGAGTTTCAAGTGGACGATTACCCTAAAATGATTTACAGAATGGCAGATTATTGGATTTTGCTCAAATCAAAATATCATTTACCAGTACGCCAGTTTGTAATATTTATGGGAAATAAAGAGCCTAAAATGAAGAGTGTTTTGTCTGAGGACGCTAATTATTTTCAGTTTCAACTCGTTAATATTGGGCAATTTAACTATCTAAAATTTTTAATGTCAGATAATCCAGAAGAGATAATTTTATCTATTTTAAGTAATTTTGGAGAAGAAAAAGCTGAAAATGCACTTAGCCAAATTATTTCAAGACTTGAAGAAACGACTTTCAATCGATTAACGTTTCAGAAATATCTAAGACAGTTGCGAGTATTATCAAAACTTCGTAAATTAACCTTAAAATTTGATGATATGATACATAACATGGCAAAATACATTGATGCAGAGAATGATTATCTTTACATCAGGGGAAAACAAGAAGAACAAGTGATTGTTGTAGGAAACTTATTAACACAAACCGATTTTGATGTCGAGAAGATTGCAAGTATCGCCAGTGTTTCAGTTGATTTTGTGAAGAATATTCAAGAAAAACAAAAAAATAAGTCATAAGTACTTTCGTAACTTATGACTTATTTTTTTAAATAGCCTCCAAAAACTCTTCAATAGAAGCATACACATAATCTAAATCTTCTTCGCTAATACAATAGGGCGTTAGCAAGTAAATTACATTTCCGAGCGGTCGCATCAAAATTCCCTTTTCCAAGAAGAAATTATAAGCAATATCTCGCATATTGCTAAAGTATGAAGTGCCTTCTGCTACTTTAATTTCAATCGCCAAAATCGTACCTTTCAGTCTTATATCTTCAATTTTATGTCGGTAGGATTTGGACAGTTTCTGACTAAAACCGCTGTGCAAAGTATTGATTTGTTGAATTTGTACTTGTGTTTCATCACTCAATAACAAATCTAAACTTGCCAAACCAGCCGTGCAAGCCAATGGATTAGCCGTAAATGAATGACTGTGAAAAAGCGTTTTGCGTCTATCATCCGAAAGAAATGCTTCATAAATCGCTTGTGTACAAGAAGTAACACCCAAAGCCATTGCTCCACCTGTAAGTCCTTTTGAAAGACAGAAAATATCTGGTTTTACTGCCAAGTAATCAGTAGCAAACATTTTTCCTGTACGATAAAAGCCCGTCATGATTTCGTCGGCGATGGTCAAGATTCCATTTTCTTTCGCTATCGTTAATAATTTTTCAAGAATTTCGGGTTCATACATCACCATTCCGCCCGCACCTTGAATCAAAGGTTCAAAAATAAATGCTGCTATTTCATCCGCCTGATTCATCAAGGCATTCATGGTTTCTAACACTGCTGTTTCTTGACCTTTCAAAGGAATTGGCAAATATATTACTTCAAAAAGAAATGGGTCGAAAGGTGCAGTGAAAGCACTTTTTGCCCCAACTGCCATCGTTCCGAAAGTATCGCCGTGATAGCCATTTTCAAGAGCAATAATTTTAGTTTTCTTCGTAATCCCTTGATTATGAAAATACTGAAAAGCCATTTTCATCGCTACTTCTACCGAAGTAGAACCATTATCGGAATAAAAAATTCTTTGTTGGTTTTCGGGCAGAAGTTCTAACAATCGCTCCGCCAAACGTACAGCAGGTTCGTGGGTGAAGCCTGCAAAAATTACTTGTTCTAATTTCAAAAATTGCTCTGCTACTTTTTGGGCAATGTATGGGTGCGAATGTCCATGTAAATTCACCCACCACGAAGCAATGGCATCAATGTATCGTTTACCATTTTCATCAAAAAGATAAACGCCCTCCGCTCGAACAATGGGAATAGAAAAAGGAGCAGTTTGATGTTGCGTAAAAGGATGCCAAAGTACTTTAGCATCTCGCTCACTCAGACTACTGATGACTGGGTTTTGGATATTCTCAACTGGATATTCTAAATGTTCATCAATCACAAAGTGCGTTTCTGAATGATTCTGCATATTTTCTTACGGTTTCTTTCGTAATTTCTCGTTCCTGATTTACTTGTCCGAGAAGTTTTACTTTTGTATAATTCAAAATAAAGTTTTCAGTCGTAGGCGTATGTACTCCGTTAAAGATAAGTCCTGCGATTTCGATATTTCTACTTTTCAAAACTTCAATGGAAAGTAAAGTATGATTGATACTTCCTAAATAGTTTTTTGAAACCAAAATAACAGGCAAATTCAGCTTCTTGATTAAATCTAAATTAGTACATTCTTCATTCAAAGGAACCATGATTCCACCTGCCAATTCTACAAATAAATGGTTATCTGTTTGGGGAATTTCAAATTTATCTAATTGAATTTCGATTCCATCAATCGCCGCAGCAGCGTGTGGGGAAAGTGGCTCATTTAAACGATAGGCTTCCTTGTGGAAATGTGTTTTTGTATTTGAAATTAAACTTTTTACAGTATCCGAATCTGTAAATTCTAATGAACCAGATTGAATGGGTTTCCAATAATCGGCCTCAAGACTTTCAGTGAGAATACTTGAAATAAACGTTTTACCAATTTCTGTTCCTACTCCAGCGATAATATATTGTTTTTTCATAAAGCAATTTTTAGGTTAGTGTTTCAACTTATTACGATGATTATTTCTATTCTTAGTTCAGCTTATTGAGTACTTCAAAAATTTTCAAAATTTCTTCTTTTGTGTTAAAATCGTGCAGACAAATTCTGAGTCTTTCTTTTCCTTTTGGTACTGTTGGCGATACAATAGGACGAATGTCTAAGCCTTTATCTTGTAATGTTTTGGCAACTGCTCTACAATTTTCATTGCCAGCAACGATAATACACTGAATCGCAGAAGTACTTTCTATTAAGTTCAAAGCAGGGTTTTGGGCTGCTTGATTTTTAAAGAAACTAATTAATTCGTGTAAATGTTCGTTTGAAAATGTTTCTGCCTGCAATAAATTGTAGGCACATTTTACACTAATATGACTATGCAAAGGGGCAGCAGTGGTGTAAATAAATGAACGAGCAAAGTTGATTAAAAAGTCTCGAAGTAAATTACTTCCCAAAACAATTGCTCCGTGGCAACCCAAAGCTTTGCCAAAAGTAATCACTCGGGCAAATACTTTATCTTCTAAATTCAATAGATTCACCAAACCTTCGCCATGTTTTCCAAAAACGCCTGTGGCGTGTGCTTCATCTACAATGAGATTTGCTCCAAAATGTTGACAAACGGCTGTAATTTCTTCCAAGGGAGCAAGGTCGCCATCCATAGAATAAACGGATTCGATAGCGACAAATATTGCGGAGTCCTTTAATGCAGGCATATTGCTTATGTCTTCCTTGATTTTAGTCAGCTTTTTGGTTAAATCTTCTAAATCGTTATGTCTGAATTTGAAACGAGTAGCAAGGCTCAACCTTGCTCCGTCTATCATACTGGCGTGGATAAGTTCGTCGGTCAGTAAAAAATCATTTTTTTGGGGTAAACTCGCCAGCAAACCAACATTGGCATCATAGCCAGAATTAAAAATCAATCCTGCCTCAGCTTTGTGAAAAGTAGCAATTTGTTTTTCGAGATTTTCAACAAAAGAAGTATTTCCAGCCAAAAGCCGTGAACCCGTAGCACCCGTAGGAAGCGAAATATTTTGGGTTGATAAATGAATAGCCTTTTGTAGGTTTTCGGCACGAGCAAAACCCAAATAATCATTTGAACAAAAATCTATCAAAGCATCTGTGGTACGAAGTGTACGAAAAAGAGCTTGCTGTTTTCTTTGTTCGATAGTAGTGGCAATTCGTTTTGTGAGCGTATCCAAGTCTGTTTATTTGTTTTTGCAAAGATAGTCACAAAATGAAGTATGCTTTCCAAGCTTTGGTGATTTGAAAAAAATCTTCACTTTTTTTATTTTTTTTAAGAATTAACTTGACTTCATTAGATTTTTTTATGTAACTTTGCCCTCAATAGGTGTAGAACTATTTACTAAGATTGCCCAGATGGATTCCGTCTGGGCAACTTTTTTATACGGGTTTTTGCTTTCTAAAGATTAACTTTAAAAATCGAATATTTCCACTCATATTTTTTGCAGTGTTGCATTTTCACAAAAAACTCCCGCCAAAATTTGACGAGAGTTTTATATTACCTAACCACTAAATTTTATTATTCTAATTGATAATATGTGCTTGCCTTAGAATTTAAAGGCAGTGATTTCATTATCTTTTGAACGATAATACATCAAGCCTCCAATTTCGTCTAAGTCATAAATGGGCTTTTTATCGCCAAGAATTACCGTTCCTTCTATCTTGCCGTTGTCTTTATTCACTTTTACCAAACCAACGCCTTTGCTCGAACCATCATTGGCTTCGTCGGTAAGGATGGCTTGAAAGTTTTCTGTTTGTGCAGAAGCTTTAAATCGTTTATTCATCATGGCAAAGCCCGCCGACGCTACCGCACTCCACATTTGTTGAGCTTGTTCTTGTCCACGAATGTAGCTTTCTACTTCATAGGTTCGCCCGCCGCTTGCTGTTGCACCTTTAGCGTAGCCAGCACTGGCAGCAGAAGCAACGGCGAGCATCGTACCTCCTACTGCCAAAATCCCTCCGAAAATTTTGCCTGCTGTACTTGCCGTAGGCGAATGAAAATATTGGCTGTACAATACATTACCTCCAAAACCAAACTTTACTAAATTTTGGCTCGATGTTAGTAAAATGCCATCTTCTCTTACTTGAAAACCCGAAGGCACTTCTTTTTCGTTGAGTCTTACTTTGTCTGCCACAAATTCTTTCATCGAAGCATTTTGTAGATTTACTTCAAAGAGTTTTCTATCAGAATAAATCCATTGCAAAAAATCTTTTTGACAAGCCACATTGCCTTCTTTCAGCTTGAGAGGTTTATCCCAAAGATCTTTCCCAGTTTCTAAACTTTGAAAATTTACTTCTTCGGTAGTTCTGTAAAAAATTCCTTTGGGTGTTAGCTGTAAATCTACAATTTGTCCATCTACTTTATTGGCTTTATCAAATACGTGTTGCCCCGATTTCAAATCTAAAATACTCAAAGAGTTTTTTCCTCTCGAACTCGCCATTGCAATCAAAAGTCCTTTGTCACAATAATTATAAAAAGCCACAGTTCCTTTTAGTTTTGGGCCTTTCCCCCAAAGTCTGCTTCCGTTGGCATAATCGAGCATAATAATCTCAGGGTCGTCGGTTGCTACGATAAAGCCTGCATTATCATAAATGGTTTCTACAATTTCACCTCCTACTTTTATTGGGTCATTCCAAAGGGCTTTTCCAGTAGCAAAATCAAAGCAATTCACATACTTTTTACTGGTGTAGAAAAAACTATTTTTATCTCTTCCCGGTCGTATTTGGGTAAAATAATGAAACTTAGGATTTAAAGAATTGGACATCGAAGCACCAAAACCTGCATTTTCTTCTTTGATGATTTCAGCGTTTGGGCTTTTTTGTTCTATTTCCCAAACCTTATCGCCAGTTTGTCCATTGAAACGAAAAATTGCTTTGTTACTCACAATCAGAATATCGCCGTTCATGACAAAAGGACGACCTGCAAACATTTCTGTTGCTCCAAAATCAGTCAGTTCTTTTGTGAAGCGAGTGTGTCCGTCGTTCACATCAACCAAAGTCATTATCTTTTTTCCGTACTTGTTCAAACCCAAAAATAATACTCCTCCAAGTGGCGGAAGTTCTACTCGCATTTCAATTGTGCGAAAACCCAATTCACCCGAATTGCATAATACTTTTCCAGACACAACATCTAAAATGACATGGTCTAAGGACATCAAGCCTCTTTTATCAATCAATGCTACCAAAGGCGTATTTTCGATAGGGTCATAACGTTCCTCTTTTAATTTTTTCAAAAACTCGTGTTGCCAAAGTTTTTGTCCATTGTCTGGATTCAGCCCATACAAAGCATCGTCGGTAGAAACCACCAAAATCCCAACATCGGTCATTCGTTGCCAATTGATGCCACGAGGAAAACTCGTTTTCCAAAAAGAAGGCGATTCTGTTGTATTGGTTTTTGCAAAAGAAACAAGTGATACTATGCAGAAGCATAGAAAAAGTAGTATTCTTTTCATGAGATTAAATGGGGTTTACAGCTAATTGTTGTTGAAGAAAAACGGAAGGAAATACTCAGCGTTTTTGGATGAGCAAATGTAGAATTTGAGGGTAGAAATAAAAATTCAAAGGAGTCCAGACTTATAAATCTGCACTCCTTTACTTGCACATAAAATCATAAAACATTAAAAATGAAACACTTACAAATAAATATGATTTTACAGACAGGGTTTTAATCAACATTCATAAGCATTCCTTTACGATACTCTGCTGGGGTTTGATTGACGTATTTTTTAAAAACAGCATAAAAAGAAGACTTAGAATTGAAACCACATTCGTAGCCGATACCTTCTAAAGTAAGGTGTTCGTAAGCATTTGCCAGTAATTTTTTTTTGGCTTCCTCTACTCGATAAGTATTGATAAAATCAAAAAAGTTTTTCTGAAAATGTTGATTTAAAATTTTGGAGAGTTGATAACTCTGAATCGACAAATCATCAGACATCATTTTAATAGTCAGTTCTGCATTCAAATAGGGCTTTTTTTCTTCCATATAAGTTAGCAATACGGTATTAAAATCATCGTCAAGTACCGATGGCAAAGCCGCAATAGCTTTAGATTCCTCTTTGCTTGAAACAGCATTTTCTAATGAAAATGAGGCTAAAGTATTGAACAAAACAGGCTTGGTGTAACATTTCCAAGCAACAAAAGTTAAAATCGGTAATTGCAAAAGTGGCACATAAGGGAAAAACTTGATTGTGAGCAAGCCATAACCCAAAGGCAAAATGAAATGAAAAATAACCAAGAATAAAAGTACATTAAAGAGCCATTCCAAACGCAATTTATCGGTATTAGAGAAATAAGTCGTCAGCGAAAGGCGGTACTTTAGCAAAGTGAGCAAACTGGCGATAAGGTAAGAAACATTAGAAAGAAACAACAAAAGGTGATAAGGGCGATTGATAGGATGTTTATCTTGTTTGATAAGAGCGATATACTCATGGATTTCATGCGATGGAACAAAGAAAAGTTTACCATAAAAAAACAAAGTAGCCACCACCGCAGGCACAAAATGTAGCCAAGCCCAACCCTGATATTTGATAGTCTTTCCAATGTAGGACTGCACAAAAAAGTACAACAATACCCCCCACAAAAAACGGAAACCTGCACTAAAATGAATCAAATAAGGTACTTGATTGATGATTTCGGAAAGACGACAAATAAAAAAATGAAAGTTACTGATTGCTTGAAGCAAAAAAAGTAAACCTAAATACAAATTACTCCCAGAAGTTTCGTGTCGGTTTTTCAAGAAAAAGATAGCCAAACCAAGCAAGAAAAAAACACTTCCAAACCCTATCCAATTAGCAAGCATATTGAAATATCTTTTACAAAAAGCAATTAATTATGATTCATAACAAGATTACATTTGCAGAAAAATTATATTAAATAATACATAAGTACAAAATTAACCACAAAAACCGTTCCAATCAATTTACCATAGCTTTTACTTTATGAATGGAAGAGTGAAGTAAAAACAGAAATATCCAAGTACTTCTATTGACATATTACTTAGAAATTCACCCATTTACTTACCCGAAAATGATTGGCTATATTTCAATTAGCATATTTCACTGTGCTATCAATAATAAAAAAGTCGAAATTGACTTAATATTTTTGAAACGCTCAATACTTCTTTTTTATAGACATGAAAAAAATCTTATTCTTTGGCATCCTTCTTTTTGTTGGAGTAATGTCTTGTGTAAATCGTAAAAACGACCCAGTAGCCACTACAACAACAGGAGATACTTCAACAGGCTCGACAACGGGTACAGGAACTGGGGGTACTGGCACAAGCAGTACAACCTTAAACTGCGGCACAACTACCAACAGTACAGGCGATTCTGTGTGTTTTAATACCCAAATTTTACCCATGATTGTCTCAAACTGTGCTACCAGTGGTTGCCATGATGCAAAGAGTAAAGAAGAAGGTTATGAGCTTACTTCATACGCAAAAATTATTGCCAAAGGTATCAGAGCAGGAAGCCCAACTAATAGTAAACTTTACCAAGTAATGATACGCACAGATAATGAGCGAATGCCACAGCCTCCGCTTCCAGCTTTATCAAAAGCTAATATTGATTTATTTGCCAAATGGATTCAGCAAGGAGCAAAAAATGTTACTTGTGGTACTACTGTTGATACGGTAAATGTTTCGTATTCAAAAACGATTCAACCTGTTATTACTACTTATTGTTTGGGTTGTCACCAAGCTCCGACCAATTCTGGCGGTGTTAATTTATCAACTTACAGCAATGTAAAAACCTACGTTGACAATAAGCGTTTGTATGGTGCTATTACTTATAGCAACGGCTACGTAGGAATGCCACAAGACAATAAATTGACCGACTGTCAAATTTTGGTATTCAAAAAATGGATTGACGCTGGGGCAAAAAACAATTAGACTCAAAAGAAAATTATACTAATAAAACCCTCTACATAAGATTTAGAGGGTTTTTCGTTTTTATCCTGTAAATTGGATAATTATTTCACACAACATCTTCAATAAAAAATGAAAAAAATATTCTTTGTAGCGGCTTTGCTACTGGGCTCAGGTGAAATCTTTGCTCAACAAAAATCAAATTATAGCCAATACGATTTGTTTAATCCTTTATTCAACTACACACTCTCGACGCCTACCAGAAGTGGAACAGGTTCGCCCGGAAGTACTTATTGGCAAAATGTAGCGGATTATAAAATCAATATTGCTTTAGACGAAGAAAAAAATACCGTAGAAGGTGATGTAGAAATTACTTATAAAAATGCTTCGCCAGATAAACTTAATTTTTTGTGGTTGCAATTAGACCAAAATCAATTCAATACAAAATCTCGTGGTGGACTTAGCACACCCATCAATGGCGGAAGATTTGGCAATACAAGTTTTGACGGTGGCTATGTAATTAAATCTGTGACGATTGATGGCAAACCTGCTGATTTTTATGTAAGTGATACTCGTATGCAAATCAAATTAGCTACACCGCTACTCGAACGCACAGGAGTATCTAAAATTAAAATTGCATACTCATTCCCGATTCCAAAATATGGTTCAGACCGTATGGGAACACAAGAAGTAAAAAACGGCACGATTTACGAAATGGCACAGTGGTATCCAAGAATGTGTGTTTATGACGACATCGAAGGCTGGAATGTGTTACCTTATCTTGGAGCAGGTGAGTTTTATTTAGAGTACGGAAATTTTGATTATAACGTAACTGTTCCTGCTGCTTATACTGTTGTTGGTTCTGGTGAATTGACGAACCCAGCAGATTGCTGGACGGCAGAGCAAATCAAACGTTTTGCCGAGGCTTCTAATAGTGATAAAACAGTTTTGATTCTTGGGAAAGATGAAATTGGCACTCCTACTTCTCGTCCAAAGAAAGATGGAAAAATCACTTGGAAATTTCATTGTTCGATGGCTCGTGATGTTGCCTTTGCTATGTCTAAAGCCTTTATCATTGATGCCGCAAGAATCAACTTGCCAAGTGGCAAAAAATCTTTGGCGATGTCGGCATATCCTGCTGAATCTGCTGGCGATAAAGCTTGGTCTCGTTCAACAGAATATGTAAAAGGTGCAATCGAATACTATTCAAAATGGTTGTATGAATATACTTATCCAGTAGCAACAAACGTGGCGGGTTCAATCAGTGGGATGGAATATCCGGGCATTGTATTTTGCGGAATGCACGACAAACAAGGCGAACTTTGGGGAGTAACCGACCACGAGTTTGGTCATAACTGGTTTCCAATGATTGTGGGTTCGAACGAAAGAAAATTTGCTTGGATGGACGAAGGGTTCAACACTTTTATCAATTTTTATTCTACTGATAATTTTAATAGCGGTGAATACAAAGGCAATAAAATTGATATGCACCAAATGTCGAAACAATTGTTCAGAGAGAGTGCCGAGCCAATTATGAACATTCCAGACGTTTTGCAGTCAAGTAGCTTGGGCTATGAAGCTTATTACAAACCAGGCTTAGGCTTGAAATTATTGCGTGAACAAATTTTAGGGCCAGAACGCTTTGATTACGCCTTCCGTGAGTACATCAAACGTTGGGCATTCAAACATCCTACGCCTTATGATTTCTTCAAAACTATTGAAGATGCCGCTGGCGAAGATTTATCTTGGTTCTGGAGAGGTTGGTTCTACGAAACTTGGAAACTCGACCAATCTGTAAAAGATGTTCAGTATATTGAACAAGACCCTAAAAATGGAGCAATCATCACGATTGAAAACTTAGAAAAATTAGCAATGCCTGCAATCGTAGAATTGGAAATGGTAGGCGGACTAAAAGAAAGAGTAACATTACCCATTGAAATTTGGCAAAGAGGCGGTACTTGGACTTTCAAATCGACAACCAATTTACCCTTAAAATCAGTAACGATTGACCCTGACCATGTTTTCCCAGATTTCAATTCAAAAAATAATACTTGGAAGCCTTTAAATTATAAAGCTCCAAAACCGAATTAATCATTGATACTTGATTGGCATTCAAATATCTAAAGGTTAAACAAAAAACTCCTCAAAAGCCTAAATTTCAGGTTCTTGAGGAGTTTTTCGTTTATACTAATAGATGAGTCATCGTATAGTAAAATATCACGAAGTATCATTGCTTGTGTTAAAATCTTATTTGTACAACTACGGCCCTACCACTACTCTAAAACCAATATATCCATAGCGAGTCTCAGGTGCTTCACTACTTCTAAAAGATATACGACAATAAGAAAGAATATCATCCCAACTTCCTCCACGGAGTACTCGATAACTACCCGTAGCAGGCCCACGAGGATTGACAGCCGAAGCACTTGAATAAGCCCCATAAATATCACTACACCATTCTAATACATTACCCGTCATATCATAAAGCCCTAATTCATTGGGTTGTTTTAAGGCTACTTCGTGAATCCCCTTAGCATTGGCATTGTACCAGCCAACATATTCAATATTGAAAGAACCAGCATATTTATGCCCTTTGGTTTCATTACCGCCACGGGCAGCGAACTCCCATTCTGCTTCGGTGGGCAAACGATAATGCTCGCCTGTTTTATTACTAAGCCACTTACAATAGCCCACAGCGTCATTCCAATTCACAAACGCCATTACTGCATCGCTTGGATAGTCTTCCATTCCAGCAGGAAAAGGTCTCCCGATGTCATTGCAATACTCTCGCCATTGTAGCACGGTAGTTTCTGTTTTAGCCATTTTAAAGTTAGAAAGTGTTACCGTATGCGTCGGACGTTCCCAATTTTCACCGTCGCCGTCGGTATCACCCATGATAAACGTACCGCCTTTTATCTCAATCATCTCAGGATAATTTTGAGCCTCCAAGGCAAAAGGAATAGAAAGTATTAAGTACAAAGGCAATAAAAGTTTTTTCATATTTATATGGATAAGAATTAAGTTTTCAAAAAATGGTTGAGCAGAAAACCAAAACGAAAAAGGGATATTCGCATTTTTTGTCGTACTATCACGACAAAGCAATAGCACTTCGTAGCTAAAAAATAGCTACAATACCTACACCCTATTCAAATAAATTTACTGTTTTTTTGAAGTACGCAAAGTCATGCTGATACCAATGGTGATGTATTTTATACATCCCAAAAGACAAACTCAGTACCTTAATTTAATGATTTTTAATGCTATTGTGTCAATATTTCATTTTGAATTTATCAACTCTCTCAGATTATATATATTTTCAAACATTGACTATATTTACCAAAATACTTAAAATTTCCATCATTTGCAATTGATAGAAATTATCAAGAAATAATTTTAAAAATAAATCAAGAAAAAATAGTAATTGAAAGAGTTGAAAGAACTACAAAAATTATACCATTTGGTAATTTGGATAATCAAACAACCCCTAAAATTGCCATTGGGAGATTTTTGGGCTTGATTGTTTGCTGATATTTTTGATTTAGAAAATCTAAATCAAAGTAATGTAAATAACTACGAAAATTTTAACTTGTAGCTTTCAACAAATCATCTTTGCACCATGAAAAATATAGGAGAAATAATACTTTATGAAACAGAGGATGGACAAACATCTTTGGAAGTTCAATTAGAAAATGAAAACGTTTGGCTTAGTCAAGCTCAAATGTCAGAACTCTTTAATAAAGAACGTTCTGTAGTTGCTAAACATATTAAGAATATTTTTTCAGAGAATGAGCTTGATGAAAAAAGCAATGTGCAAAAAATGCACATTGCTTTTTCTGATAAACCAGTATCATTTTACAGCCTTGATGTAATAATATCAGTTGGTTATAGAGTAAAATCAAAACAAGGTACAGACTTTAGAATTTGGGCTAATAAAGTTTTAAAACAATACTTGGTTAAAGGCTATGCCATTAAGGATAAAATCAAAATTGAACAGTATGAGAATCTCCGTCATACGGTTAGTTTATTAGCAAATGTTTTACAAAACAAAGAATTATCTGCTGATGAAGCCACGGGCTTGCTCAAAGTTATCACAGACTTTGCTTATGCTTTAGATATTCTCGATAAATACGACCATCAAATACTTACTATTGAAAATACATCCTCCGAACAATATTTTACAATTACTTATGAAGAAGCAATAATCGCCATCAAAAGTTTAGGTAGTAAATTTGGGAGTAGTTCCTTGTTTGGGAATGAAAAAGACAATTCATTTAAGGGTTCGGTTGCGACCATTTATCAATCATTTGGTGGAATTGAGCTATACCCAAGTGTAGAAGAAAAGGCAGCAAATTTATTATATTTTGTAGTGAAAAATCATTCATTTAGCGATGGCAATAAACGAATAGCAGCCTTTTTATTTGTTTGGTTTTTAGAACGAAATAAACTTCTATATCATCCAGATGGTAGAAAACGCATTGCGGATAATGCTTTGGTTGCACTCACACTGATGATTGCAGAAAGTAAACCAGAAGAAAAAGAGATGATGGTAAAGGTTGTCGTAAGTTTGATTAATGGAAACAATTAGATTGAAGTAATTATGAAAATAATATAACAAGCAAGACTTCAACAATATTTTTCAATTTGAAATAAGTATTAATGCAAAATTATGAGTTATAAATTATGAGTTATATCTTTCATTTTCAGAAATTTATAGTTTAATTTTAATAAAAACAATATAACATATTGAAATTCAAAACTTTAAACTCAACACTCATACTTAGCCCTTTATTATTCCCTAAAAAACACACATGAAAAACACAGAATGGCTTGCCATTGCCAAAAGAATTCAATCCGTGGCTCAAGCGGGTTTGTTTTACTCTCAAAGTCCTTACGACCAAGACCGATACCAAGAATTATCTGACCTCAGTGTTCAAATTTTAAGTAAACTTACGGATGAACCTATTGAAAAAATTGGGTCTCTTTTTACTCAAGAAAGAGATGGCTACCAAACCCCAAAAGTGGATGTTCGTGCTGTAGTTTTTAACGAAAATAACGAAATCTTAATGGTAAAAGAACGTGTTGACGACCGTTGGTCTTTACCGGGTGGCTGGGCTGATGTTGGTTATACGCCTTCAGAAGTTGCCGTAAAAGAAGTGAAAGAAGAAACAGGAATTGATGTAAAAACAGTAAGACTTTTGGCAGTGATGGATAAGAAAAATCATCCGCATCCCGAAGAAGCTTGGTACGTTTATAAACTCTTTATCCTTTGTGAAAAAACTGGTGGAGAAATTTCACAAAACACTATGGAAACCTCTGATATACAATACTTCCCAGCAGATAAGCTTCCTCCACTGTCAGAACCAAGAAATCTTGAATCTCAGATTTTGATGATGTTCGACTACAAGAATAATCCCGACAAAGAAGTTTATTTGGATTAGTTGTAAGCTATTTAGCTTTAAGCAATGAGCTACGAGCTTTGAGCTTTTTTTAAATTTAAGATTTATAAAAAAGGCTCAAAGCTCACAATTAACCACAAAAACAAAACTTAAAACTCAAAGCTCATTGCTCAAAGCTAACAGCTAAAAAAAGGCTCAAAGCTCATCGCTCACAGCTAACTAATACTTCAAAGTAATCGTAGTATCATTTTTAAAATAACGTTTGAGCGTTACTTCAAAGCTTCCAGCTTTCTTAATTACTGTATTTTTAGGCATTACCAAATCGCCAAAACCTGTTTTTTCGTTGCCTAAATCAATCGTTTTCACTTCTCCTTTGGGTTCTTTTACTTGCAAAACATAGTGTACTTCGCTATTTGGCGGAATTACATTTGCCCATTTCTTAACGATTTTACCTTCCCAAGCCATTTCTTCAATTTCATCAACTCCTTGAAATACTCTATGGGTATCATTTTTATTTCTCCAATAATCAAGACCATAAATAATAACGAATGCACCAATAATTAAAGGCGTTAGTTTTCCTGATAATACACTGGGGTCTTTAGCTGTTGAATTGCTGTCACCTCCTAATAAACTACCGATTAAGGGCATTTTTAATTTCTGACGAGGTGGACGACGACGATATGAGCTTTGTTCCATGAAAGGCTATTTTAAAGATATGAATTTACAAACAAGTATTAAAGGGATATTTAACAATACAAAAACCTGAAAAACAATTGTTTAACTATAAAAAACAAATAAAAATCTATTTTGTTTTAGCATTTTCAGAGCTTTTATCTACAATATTATTATAAGGAAAGTGTTTTTAAAAGCGTTGAATGAACTAAATTTGTAAGTATTCTATTTTCTTAATTGAAAATTGAAAAATTATACGCAAGACGAAGTCTGCCTTTAAAAAGATTAAAACCCAACACAATGATAAATTCAATCACTAAAGCAGTAACAAAGCTGTTTGGTACAAAATCAGAAAGAGACATCAAAGAATTGATGCCTTACGTGATTAAAACCAATCAGGAGTTTGCTGCTCTTCGTAACCTTTCTGACGAACAGTTGCGTCAGCAAACGGCTGATTTAAAAGCTATTATCCAGAAAAATCTTGCTAAAATTGATGCTGACATCTCTGATTTAAAATTAGAAGTTGAAGCAAATCAAGAAATGTCGGTTGATGCGAAAGAAACTATTTTCAACCAAATTGACAAATTACAGCTCGACCGTGATAAACAATTAGAAGTTGTTTTACTCGAAGTTCTTCCAAAGGCTTTTGCCGTTGTGAAGGAAACCGCTCGAAGGTTTACTGAAAACAAAAAGTTGGAAGTAACCGCTACTGTTCACGATAAGTTTATTGCTTCCAAAAAGAAAAACGTTGAAATCGTGGGCGATAAAGCCATTTGGCATAACAAATGGATGGCAGCCGGCAACGAAATTGAGTGGAACATGGTTCACTACGACGTTCAGTTGATTGGTGGTGTGGTACTTCATCAAGGAAAAATTGCTGAAATGGCTACGGGTGAAGGTAAAACGTTAGTTTCAACTTTGCCTTCGTACTTGAATGCTTTGGCTGGTCAGGGCGTACACTTAGTAACGGTAAACGACTACTTAGCAAAACGTGACTCTGAGTGGAATGCTCCACTTTTTGAATTCCACGGTTTAACAGTTGACTGTATCGACAAGCATGAACCTAACACAGAGGAACGTCGCAAGGCTTACTTAGCTGACATTACTTACGGTACAAACAATGAATTTGGTTTCGATTACCTGCGTGATAATATGTCACGTACTCCAGAGGAACAAGTACAACGCAAACATCACTATGCGATGGTCGATGAGGTCGATTCAGTTTTGATTGATGATGCCCGTACTCCTTTGATTATCAGTGGACCAATGGCTCGTGGCGACGAGCAAGAGTACGATGCCTTCAATCCTTTGGTGGCTCGTATGGTTGAACAACAAAAGAAATTGGTTCAAGACTTTTTGGTTGAAGCCAAAAAATTGATTGCCGCTGGAAATAAAAAAGATGGTGGTTTAGCACTTTTCCGTGCTTACAGAGGTTTGCCAAAAGCAAGACCAGTAATTAAGTATTTGTCGGAAACAGGTATCAAACAGATTTTACAAGAAACGGAAAATATCTATTTGGCTGATAATCAAAAATTAATGCCAGAAGCAGATGCTCCGTTGATGTTTACGATTGAAGAAAAAAACAACCAAGTAGAGATGACCGAGAAAGGTCTGAACTTTATGACTCGCATGGTTGAAAATCCAGACTTCTTCGTTATTCCAGACCTTTCTGTTGATTTGAACCAAATTGAACAGGCAGTTGGTATTACAGAACAAGAGCGTTTGATTAAGAAAGAGGCGTTGATTCGTGAATATTCAGCGAAAACACAGCGTATCCATACCGTAAGCCAATTATTAAAAGCTTATACATTATTCGAGAAAAACGTTGAGTACATCGTTGATGAAACGGACGGTAAAGTAAAAATCGTAGATGAATCAACGGGTCGTATTATGGAAGGTCGTCGTTATTCAGACGGTTTGCACCAAGCCATCGAAGCAAAAGAAGGGGTAAACATTGAAGATGCTACACAAACTTATGCAACGATTACTTTACAAAACTTCTTCAGAATGTATCACAAACTTTGTGGTATGACTGGTACGGCTGAAACAGAAGCAGGTGAATTCTGGACAATTTATAAATTAGATGTTGTGACGATTCCGACAAACCGTAAGATTTCTCGAATCGACCACGAAGATAAAGTGTATAAAACCGTTCGTGAAAAGTACAATGCCGTAGCTGATGAAATTCAAGAATTGGTAACTGCTGGTCGCCCAGTATTGGTGGGTACTACTTCGGTTGATAACTCCGAATTATTAAGCCGTATGCTTACGATTCGTAAAATTCAACACAACGTATTGAACGCCAAACAACACGCTCGTGAGGCAGACATCGTTGCAGAAGCTGGTCAAGCTGGCAAAGTAACGATTGCAACTAACATGGCGGGTCGTGGTACGGATATTAAATTATCAACAGAAGCACGTGCGGCAGGTGGTTTGGCAATTGTAGGTACTGAAAGACACGAGTCACGAAGAGTAGATAGACAGTTGAGAGGTCGTGCGGGTCGTCAGGGTGATGTTGGTTCTTCTCAATTCTTCCTTTCATTAGAAGATGACTTGATGCGTAAATTCGGTTCAGACCGTATCGCTAAAGTAATGGACAGAATGGGTATGGAAGAAGGCGAAGTAATTCAGCACTCAATGATTACTTCTTCGGTAGAAAGAGCTCAGAAAAAAGTAGAAGAAAACAACTTTGGTATTCGTAAGCGTCTTTTGGAATACGATGACGTAATGAACTACCAACGTAATGCCATTTATAAGCGTCGCCAGAATGCCCTTTTCGGCGAGCGTTTAGCTTTGGATATTGCAAATAATACTTATGATGTTTGTTCTGAAATTGTGCAAAACAATGTAAGCTATGATGAATTAGCTTTACGTTGTATTGATATTTTGGGAATTGAACCTCCATTTACTCGTGAAGAAATCGGCAAACTCAATACTCAACAACGTACTACACGTTTGTATGATGCTGCTGAAAAACATTATCACGCAAAAAATAAAGGTTTAGCAGATAAAGTAGTAGCCTTTGCGAAAGAAGCCATTGCACATGGTTATGCTGGTATGCAAGTACCTTTAGTAAGTGGCTCGATGATGTCTCAGTTATTTGCTGATGCACAAGAAACCATTGATACCAACGGACGTAAAGTAATTCAAGAAATGGAAAAATCAATCGCCTTGAGTTTGATTGACCAAGAATGGAAAGAACATTTACGTGATATGGACGATTTGAAACAGTCGGTACAAAATGCAAGTTACGAGCAGAAAGACCCATTGTTAGTTTATAAATTTGAAGCCGTTAAATTATTTGAGCGTTTCTTGAGTCGAATCAATTTAGATACTGTAAGTTTCTTGATGAAAGCAGATATGCCAGAAATTCAAGAAGCATCAGCTCCAGCAGCACCAAGTCGCCAAGCTCCACAACCTAAATTACAAGTACAAAAAGATGAAGCTATTTCATCTTTATTAGGTGGTTTAGCGGGCGGAAGAGGTGATGAAAACGATTATCACGACCCAAGTGCCAACCAAGTGGTAGAAAAAGTTGCTCCACGCCAAGCAGTGAAAATTGCTGACCGTAACCAAAGAGTAACCGTTCAATATCGTGATGGTTCAATCAAAGAAAACGTAAAATACAAAACGGTTGAACAAGACGTTGAAAAAGGTAATGCAGTAGTAATTGCCTAAAAGTTTTCCAAGAATTATTTGTCAAAATTGACAGATAATTCTTGGAAACAAGTTCATAAAAAAGCCTCGGATTTATTGAAAATCTGAGGCTTTTTTTATGTTTGAGCGATATGTTTATTTCATAAATACCTGATAACTATACGGTTGAAAAAAATCACCAATCACTATTTACAAATCACTGCTTAATTAACCCAGCTAAATTTATATTCAATTTCTGGAATTTTGATACGCTCAGTCAAGCGAGTTAAGCGGTCAGGCAAACGCATCAAGTAATCTTGTGCTTTTGCTGCTGGGCCAGTTAAACCCGTCATTTTAGCAATATCCCAATCTTTTAATAAAAGTTCAGTGATTTCGATATAGTCTTTACCAGTATAAACACCAAGTCTTTGTGCTGCATCAGAGAAATGACCATAAATTCCACCTTTTTCTCCATTCAATTCACGAAGGAAATGAGCAGGCATTACAATTTTTTGCTTCATCATTTCTGCAAAAGCGAGCATCATTTCAGAAGGGTCAATTTCAAAAATACTTGCGATAAAACTTTTGTAAGCTTTATGATGACGCATTTCGTCAGCCGCAATCATTGCACACATTTTAGACAATGAATTATTGCCATGTTTTTTTGCCAAAGAAGCAGTACGACGGTGCGAAATATTAGTTGCTAATTCTTGAAACGAAGTATAAACAAACGTTTTATAAGGGTCGTCGTCTGTTTTAATATCAAAGCCATCCGAGATAAGATACTGTGTTGAAATTTCCACAGCCTTCATATTTACACGTCCAGAAAGGTAGATGTACTTATTCAATAAATCTCCATGACGATTTTCCTCAGCAGTCCAAGCACGAGTCCATCTTGCCCAACCTTGTGGTTCTTTAATCATATCCACACCTTCAACCACCATAATTGATGATTCGTAAGTTGGCAAAGCTTCCTCCGTAATCATATCACCGATAAGTACAGCCCAATAGTCGTAGGGCAATTCACGAGCAGCTTGCTGAAGTTCTTTTACCTCATCAAAAAAAGATTCTTTACTGGCATCGGGTAAAAAATCAGAAGGTTGCCAGTTGGTTTCAATCGGAATAAGGTACTTGCTCACGATGTCGTCCATATTTACGGCAAGGTGATTCATTACTTCTATCCTTTCATTTCGCTTTTCCATTTATTTGTGGTTTGGGTGTTCAAAGAGCATCGAAAAAGTGCTAAAAATTCTAAAAAAATACTTTTTATCGACTACCTAATTTTACAAAGATACTGAATTATCTATAATTCGTTAAATGACATTTGTCATTATTTTAGTATTAAATTTAACAAAATATAGATTAATCTATAAATCTTTTTGTAATGGGATGATAACTATCCACTCGTCTATCACGTAAATAAGGCCATGTAGAGCGATAATACTCTGTTTTAGCTAAATCTACTTCTTGAACATGCACTTCTTCTTGCTCGTGTGAACCTAAATAAAGTAGTGTTCCGAAAGGATTCGCCACGAAGCTTCCGCCCCAAAATTGTTGGTCAGCCTCACGTCCTACTCTATTCACCGAAACCACATGAACGCCGTTTGCTACCGCATGCGAGCGTTGGATTGTCTGCCAAGCATTGTATTGCTCACGGTTGATGTTCGGGTCTGTTTCGTTAGTATCCCAGCCAATAGCAGTTGGATAAAACAATACTTCTGCCCCCATCAAAGCCGTAATTCTTGATGCTTCTGGATACCATTGATCCCAACAAATCAGCACGCCGATTTTAGCAAATTTCGTCTGAAATACTTTATAACCTGAATCTTCTGGCGAAGCATCACCAGGAGTAAAATAAAATTTCTCGTAATAACCAGGGTCGTCGGGAATGTGCATTTTTCTGTACTTTCCTAAATACGAACCATCAGCATCCAAAACTGCCGTAGTGTTGTGATATAAACCTGCGGCACGTTTTTCAAACAAAGAAGCAATAATCACCACACCCAACTCTTTGGCAACTGCCGAAAGTGTATCAGTAGATGGACCGGGAATGGCTTCTGCTAAATTAAAATTAGCGTGGTCTTCTACATCACAAAAGTATAACGAAGTAAATAATTCTTGTAAACAAACAATATTTGCTCCTTTTTGAGCCGCTTCACGAATTCCTTGAATCGCTTTTTGCATATTTTCTTGTACATTTTCTGTACAAGACATTTGGACAAGTCCGATGTTAATTTTTTTTGACATTTATACTTACTTGAGTAATTGCGAATTAGTGAATGAGTGATTTAGTGATTAATACTTTTATTACCCATAAATTCCCCTTCCAAACCATACTCATTAGTTTTGTTCTATTAATTTTTATAAATACTGGTAATCTTTGTACTACGGTTTTTTAGTTCTTCAATAGCGTTTTTTATTAATGGATTTTTCAAATCCTCACGAATTTCTTTTTGCAACGCTTTCTTATTTGCCAGCATCTTCTTAGCAATAGACACCATTCTTTCTTGAATGGCTTGATGTTTTGCAAATTCCTCTTGTGTTGTCATAGCTTTTGTTTTTAACAATACAAATTTACTCAAATTTCATCTCATTCATGCACTTAAAATGCCCTAACGGACATTTATCATAACCTATTTTAGAACATGGGCGACAAGCTAAGTACTTCACTTCGAGGGCTACAAAATTAGTTTGATATGGGTACATTCCAAACTCAGGTACAGTATTTCCCCAAATAGAAATCACTTTTTTCTTGAAAGCAGCCGCTACGTGCATCATCCCAGTGTCGTGTGTATAAACAATCGTCGCTTCTTTAATCAACGAGGCAGACTGGTTTAAAGTGCATTTTCCACAGGTATTTAAAATGTATTTCTCTGTTTCATTTTTAAATGCTGAAATTAGGTTTTCAGCTTGCTCTGCATCTTCCTTTCCTCCTATCAAAACAAGTGGTAATTGAATAGTTTTACACAATTCAATCATTTTGTTTAAGGGTAATTTCTTAGTTTCGTGTTGTCCGCCAATGGCATAAACGGCATAAGTATTTCTGAAATTTTCGGGCAACCAATCAGCGAGTAAAATATCTTTTTCAGGAATGAAGTAATCTAAACCTTGATTATCATTTTGTATGCCTAAATGCTCAATCGTTTTTAAATTTCTATCTACAATATGTACTTTGGGCATAATATTCTTTTTGAATTTTACCAAAAGCCATTTTTGAAAATTAATTTTATCAAAACTATAAGATTTTACACCTAATCTGAGTTTAATAATCCTTGTTCTCAGATTATTATGCAAATCTATCACATAGTCGTACTGTTCAAGCTTTAGTTGTTTTATCAAATCATTAAGACTATCCTCCAACAAAAAGTACTTATCAATGTACGGATTATTTTCTACTAAAGTTTTATAAGATTTCTTCGTTACAAAATGTACTTCGGCATTAGGATACTGTTTTTTCAAACAACGCACTACTGGCGTGGTAAGGATTATATCTCCAATCGAAGAAAAACGAAGAATTAAGAATTTGGTCATGTAAATTGGGTGATTTTCAGAGAAGAATTTTCAGCGATTAAGTCGAAATCAGAATCTTGGTGACAAATTTCAACTTTAAAATGAATGGCATAAGCCGCAATCAAACAATCATTGGCTTTACGAATCGTAACGCCTTTTTGGCGTAATGAACGATACAAATTGGCTGATTCGATGGCAATTTCTACGGCATCTAACCTTAAAACTTGCTGTGCCAATAATAACCTCCGAGTAACATCAAATCTCTTTTGGTCAGAAATTCCTTGGAGAACTTCCTGAATTATCGTCGGAGCAATATATACTCTGGCTCTTATCGCAAAAAGATTCTCTAAAATTCTTACTTGAGGCGTATCTTTTTTATTAAGATAATTTATCCAAACAGAGGTATCGAAAAGTATCATAAGTTTGAAACTTCTTGTGTTCTCATTTCATCTAAATCGCCAGTCCAAGTACCTGAATGCCTTAATGCTTCCATTTCTTGAATCAAAAAGTAATAATGTAAATCGTTTAAAGCTCTCTCAATCACAGCTTTTTTGGTCTTCAAGCCTGTGGCTGACATTACTTGTGCCATTAAATCATCATTTATTTCAATATTCGTTCTCATAATCATCTGAGTTTTTATACACAAAAATAACGATTTTTATACACATAGATTTCATTTTGAGAGAATTTGAATATTTATGACAAGCAAGTTGATGAATTATTCCAAAATTCCCCCAGAAAAGCAATAACTTTGTATGATTGCGAAACAGAAGTAATTTTACCTTTCTGAAGAGTAATGTTTGATTAAGAAAATTAAAATCATGGCTGAACAAAAACAACAAGATACTGCTTCCACGCTAAAAGAAATCATTTCGCACGCCAAAGAATATGGCTTTGTGTTTCCTTCTTCTGAAATTTATGATGGTCTTCAAGCCGTTTATGATTATGGTCAAAACGGAGTTGAGTTGAAAAACAATCTTAAAACTTTGTGGTGGAAAGCCATGACAATGTTGAACGACAACGTTGTTGGGATTGATGCAGCCATTTTTATGCACCCGCTTACTTGGAAAGCTTCTGGTCACGTTGATTCGTTCAACGACCCAATGATTGATAACAAAGATTCTAAAAAGCGTTATCGTGCCGATCAATTATTGGAAGCGAAAGCCGAACAGTACGAAGCAGAAGGCAATCCTGAAAAAGGAAAAGCTTTATTGCAGGAAATGGCAAGATTATTAGATGCTGGTGAATTGGATGGCGTTCGTCAATTGATTATTGATGAAAATATTAAATGTCCAATTTCTGGTACTTCGAACTGGACAGAAGTTCGTCAGTTCAATTTGATGTTCTCTACTCAAGTTGGTGCGGTTTCAGAAGATGCTTCTTTGATTTACTTACGTCCAGAAACAGCACAAGGTATTTTTGTCAACTTCTTGAATGTTCAGAAATCTGGTCGTATGAAAATTCCTTTTGGAATTGCTCAAATCGGTAAAGCTTTCCGTAACGAAATTGTAGCTCGTAACTTCATTTTCCGTATGCGTGAATTTGAACAAATGGAAATGCAATTTTTCTGTCGACCCGGTACTGAAATGCAATGGTACAATGCTTGGAAAGAAACTCGTTTAAAATTCCATAAAGCTATTGGTTTGCCAGCTGAAAAATTGAAATTCCACGACCACGAAAAATTGGCTCACTATGCCAATGCAGCGGTGGATATTGAGTACCAATTCCCATTCGGTTTCAAAGAAATGGAAGGTATTCACTCAAGAACAGCTTTTGACTTAACGGCTCACCAAACGCTTTCAAAGAAAAAACAACAATACTTTGATGCCGACCTTGACGAAAATGGTAAACCTTACGGAAACTACATTCCTTACGTAGTTGAAACGTCTGTGGGTGCTGACCGCTTGTTTTTAGCAGTACTTTGCAATGCTTATACTGAAGAAACTGTTGGTGAAGGCGAATCTGAAAAACAACGTACTTATTTGAAATTCCATCCAGCGGTTGCTCCTATCAAAGCTGCCGTTTTACCTTTGGTTAAAAAAGATGGTTTGGCAGAAAAAGCACAAGATATTTTCCATTCATTGAAACGCTCGTTCAATACAACTTATGATGACGGCGGAGCAATCGGAAAACGTTATACTCGTCAAGATTTAATTGGTACTCCTTACTGTGTGGTTGTGGATTACCAAACAATGGAAGACGAAACCGTAACAATTCGTCACCGTGATACAATGGAACAAGAAAGAGTAAAAATCTCTGAATTACGTGAAAAAATCGCTTACGCAAGTAGCATGGAAAGAGTATTTGAATTATTATAATTTGATGTTGGGGTGATTAGAAAATAGTGATTGGTGATTAGAATTGTTAAATTTTTATTTATCAATCATTTACAAAAAACGCATCCTTTAAATTATTTTAATTACTAAACTCAAGATAAAATAGAGGCTTCTGAGAAATCAGAAGCCTTTTTTTATTGATTTTAAACAATGAAAATCATATTGATACGTTACCAAAGTACATTTCTTTTCAAAGAACTAATTAAAGCTCTTCTCGCTTCAACTCCAGAACTCGTTTATTGAGATTCTTTTTCGCAATTCAATGTAGATTGATATACTTGCTTTTATTATTAGTTTCTTCGTATTTTTTCATTCTTTAAACATATTTGTACTATGACACAAGCGATTCTACAAAACTCATCACAATCAAACAATCTAATACTCCAATACGGCAAAGATGCTTTGCTCGTCATTGTAGGAGTATTATCTGCCAGTTTTGGGCTTAAAGGTTTCTTATTACCTAACGACTTTTTAGACGGTGGCGTTACGGGTATTTCATTGCTCATTAATATTCTGACGGATATTAATTTGCCTGTACTCATTATTATCGTCAATTTGCCTTTTATCTGGCTGGCTTACACACAAGTATCCAAAATGTTTGCTCTAAAAACGCTATTGGCAATTGGACTTTTGGCACTGAGCTTAACCTTTATTTCGTTTCCAATCGTCACAACTGATAAGCTTTTGATTGCAGTTTTTGGTGGTTTTTTTCTGGGTGCAGGCATTGGGCTTTCTATCAGAGGTGGTTGTGTGTTGGATGGCACAGAAGTACTTGCCCTGTTTATCAGCCGTAAAACAGTACTTACCGTTGGGGACGTAATTATCGTTATCAATGTGATTATTTTCTCGGCAGCCGCTATTTTAATTAATATCGAAACAGCCATGTACGCCATGCTTACCTACTTAGGAGCTTCAAAAACCATTGATTTTTTGATTCATGGTCTTGAAGAATTTACGGGCGTTACCATTATTTCAGAACACAGTGAGGAAATCAGAAAAGTAATTATTGAAAAATTGGGACGGGGCGTAACCATATTCAATGGCAAAAGAGGTTTTGGCAAAAGAGGACAACTCAACGAAGATTTGAATATTATTTATACGGTAGTGACTCGTCTGGAAATTCAAAAACTGACTGATGAAATCGAAAATATAGATAAATCAGCCTTTATTATTCAGCAGACGATTAACGATGTAAAAGGTGGAATGATTAAAAAATTGCCTCTTCATTAATCAAAAAAATTAGATGAAACTTACAGCGACTTATTTCTTCTTAGAGAAATAAGTCGTTTTTGTATTTAAGTGGAAATGCAGTTTGTACATTTGTGATGAATCTCAGTAAATCCTAAACATATTATGACTTATAAAGCTCAATTAAAAATCACCTCGATAAGTTATCTACTACTTCCGAGTATTTTATTTTTACTGACATGGGTAAAACCTTTGTGGGGCTTTTCAAGTACACTTGTCATTCTTTTGATGAGTTTCCAAGTATTCAAAACCATTATTCAAACCGAGCCAACTCACGAGCGTTCTCAGCGACCTTCCAATTTCAACATTGGCATACTTTTCATCATCTCTTTACTTTTCAATGTATTACTGGGCATCGGTGAATTTCGGGAACAAACCGCAGATTTTATCGCTAATAATTTTAAGATTTACGATTTAGTCAAAAATGATTTTCCTGTCTTTTATACCGACTACAAAGTTTATCTCTGTTATTATTTGGGCTATTATTTACCAACTGCAATGTTGGGCAAAGTATTTGGTTTGGCATTTTGTCATTATTTCTTACTGCTTTGGAGTACTTTAGGCGTTTTCCTTACGCTATCATGGGTTTATACTTTTTCAAGAAAAGCCCCTTTTTTACTAATTATTGCATTTTTATTGTACAGCCACTCTTGGACTTTTATCCACTTTTTACGTTTTCTTGAAATTGATACCATTCATTTTCAAGCGTATTTTATCAAAATAAACGACTTTATGTTGGCGATAAATTCCTTCGTGAATAATTACGCTTGGGCTCCTCAGCATACAATTCCTGCTTGTTTGGGCATTTGCCTAATTATCAATAATTATCTCCACAAGGAGAGTTTATTGATAGAATCAGTACTGGTGCTGATGAGTACCATTTTTTGGTCGCCATTTGCTACCATTGGGCTTTTTCCATTTGTACTTGTTTTGTTCTTGAAAAATATTAAAATCTTATTTCATAAAAGTCATTTCTCCGAACTTCTTCAAACTGCTTTTTTGTGCGTAGGTTTCCTGCCGATTCTCTCCTATCTCACAAGTACACAGGGCGTAAATGCAGATAACACAGGCGTAATTTGGAATGCTGGCGAAGCCGATTGGTGGGTATATTATTTATTTTACGTTATCATTCATTTCGGGATTTGGGCAATATTGGCATTCTCTTATAAAAGTAAATTTCAAGAACTTTTTATGATTGCTTTCGGTACTTTATGCTTACTGGCGTTTTGTAAAATCGGAATGATGAACGATTTGAATATCAGGGCATCTGTGCCTTCTTTAGTGATATTAAGTATTACTATTGGCTATATTGCCATTCATTATTTTAGCTTCAAAAAGCCACAACACTGGGCTTGGATGCTGTTTTTTTTCATCAACAGTGCTATTCCAATATTAAAAATTCTGAAAGGATTTTTACCATCGAAACCCGAAACTACCATTGAAAATCACTTTAATACAGGTTCTTTCACGATGTTGCAACACCAAGAAAAAACCTACAATAAAAGTGCGGTGAAAGAGTATTCTTTAGCAGAAGGTTCTACTTTTGAGAAGTATTTTTTGAAGCATTAAAGGGACTTTTCTTTTTTCATTACCATAAAAAGTGAACTTCCGAAGAAACCTTTTCTGAGGATTTTCTCTTCGATTTTCACCAATTGATAACAAAAATTATTCACAAAATCAGAAGGTACTTCTACATCTGATACAATATTATCAGTATCAATCCAGCCAAATCTCATTCCGATACGTTGGGTAAAACGAATGCCAAAAACTAAAGGAGCAAGTACCCAAGTCCAGTAGGAATGATAAGTAATTTTGAATAAATCTTTGGGAAGATACTGACGAAAACTCTGAATTGTAAAACGACGTTTTCCACCAACGGCTAAATCATGCGTACCATAAAAAGCATCAAAAGCATTATTGTTTGAAATGAAAATTCCGTCCTCTTTCAATAAATGAAAAATATTGTAAAAAGCACTTTTCATTTGCTCGGTTTCCAAACAATAAAAAACGTCATTGCAGACAATTACGTCAAATTTCTTAGGCGTGTTCAAGTCATTCAAATTGTCGATATTAAGTCTTTGAACATCCAAGTTTCGAGCTTTACAAAATTGAATTGCCGCTTCTGAATAATCTATTCCTTGAATATTTTTGTAAGCATTTTTTCGTAAAAAACTTAACAATCCACCAGTGCCACAGCCAACATCTAAAATATTAATATCCAGATTATTAGCGTATTTTTTCTGAATTTCAGACAATACCTTTTCGTGTAAAACTCTATACCACCAAAGTTTTTCTTCGGCTTCGTACATCATTTTATACTCTTGTTCACTACTATTCAGCATGGCTCTTTACTTTATATTTTACCGAAAACTGCGGATAATTATTTTGGGTCAAAAACATTCTTCCCATGTACTCGCCAATAATGCCGAGTGACATTAATTGTACTCCACCAAAAAACAGAAAAATAGTAATTGAGTATTCCGACAAAATTCCCCAAACGTCTAAACTAAAAAGAGCTAAACCTAAAAAAGTAAAGAAAAAACCTGAAAGTAAAATAAATCTGGCAGGCAAAATAGAGTAGCCAAAAACAATGGTTAAGAATAAAACCGAAAGTTTTTCAAAAGTATAATTAGAGCGTCCTTCTTCCCTTTTTGAGTGTTCAACAAGTACCGTTCCTACTTTTGAAACTAAACTAAAAATGATTCCATCAATGTATGGAAATGGGCCTTTGTACTGGCAAATTTCGTCCACAATATCTTTACTTATCAGTTTAAAACTTGAAAGGTAAAGACCTTTCGGTTTATTGAAAAGATGGGTCGCTAATTGATTGACCAACCAACTACCAAAATTTCTAAACATATTGTGTTTTTTGTCTGAATAATACGTGTAAACTACTTCCAAACCTGTTCTTTGTGCTTCCTCCATAAGTTTGATAATTTCAGAAGGAGGGTTTTGGAAATCATCATCAATCATCACAGCGTACTGACCACGTACTTGGTTGAGTCCACACATTACGGCATTGAATTCACCAAAGTTTTTACGCAAAGAAACAAAAGTAATGTTTTTATATTTTTTAGAAAGTGCCAAACATACTTCCTCTGAATTGTCGGGACTTCCATCATTTACCAAAATAATTTCAAAAGCATAAGTATAGAGTTCTTCATGTAATTTTTCAACCAGCCGACCAATAGTTTTTGCTCCATTATACACCGGTATTACAACTGATAATTGTATCATTTAATATTTCGAGTTTAAAATTTATTGATTGTATCAACAATATAGTTGACTTCATCATTTGTGAGGGCTGTATTCAAGGGAATACTTACCACTTCTTGATGTATTTTTTCTGTAATTGGAAAAGACTGTTGATTCCATTCTACAAATGCTTGCTGTTGATGAGGTGGAATGGGATAATGAATGTCTGTACCTATTCCCTTGGCATTCATATAACTGATAAACGCTTTTCGGTCTTTAGTTCTAATTACGAATAAATGCCATCCATCGTTTGCTAAAGTAACAGAATTAGGAAGAATTATTTTTTCATTATGAATTTTGGATACATAATACCCAGCAATTTCTCGGCGACGAGCATTATCAGCATCAAGATACGGTAATTTACAAGCAAGTATAGCAGCTTGAATTTCATCTAAACGACTGTTGAGACCTTTATGTTCAAAAACATACTTTTTTGATGAACCATAATTTCTTAAAGCTTTGATGCGTTCAGCCAAGAAATCATCGTTTGTCGTAATTGCACCAGCATCGCCTAATGCACCTAAATTTTTGGAAGGATAAAAACTAAAACCAGCAGCATCCGACAGGTTTCCGGCAAGCTTACTTTCATATTTTGCTCCGTGAGCTTGAGCGGCATCTTCAAAAACCTTCAATCCATACTTTTCAGCAATCTCAAGAATGGCTTTCATGTCACAGCATTTACCGTACAAATGAGTGACTAAGATAGCTTTAGTTTTGGTAGTAATTTTGGCTTCAATTGCAGCTGGATTAATCAAGTAAGTATCCAATAGAGGTTCAACCAAAACAGGCTTTAGACCAGCGTTTTGGATACCTAAAATTGTAGCAATATAAGTGTTAGCAGGAACAATAACTTCAGAACCATCCTCAAAATTAGCAGCTTTGAGAATAAGCGTCAGGGCATCAAGCCCATTAGCCACTCCAAAACAGTACTTTACTCCACAATATTCAGCAAAAAGCTTTTCAAAATGTTGTCCTTTTTCTCCTAAAATATACCAGCCAGCTTGCAGAACCTCTTCAATCGCTACGCTGATTTTGTCTTCAAAAGGTTGATTGATTTGTTTTAAATTAAGAAAAGGTATCTGCATTTTTAGAAATATTGGTAAACGGATAAGGCTCGTCGATATAGTCACTGGCATCATAAAACTCGTTAGCTAAAACAAGTAAAATACAAGATTCAGAGAATGAATCCATAATATGCCAATCTTCTGGATGGAGAATCAAACATTGTTCGGGTGAGGTAAGAAAATATTCCATTTCTTGCTTTCCATCATTTACATAAATACGGCAACTACCTGTCAAACAAGTAATTGCTTGCCAAGTTTTTTTATGTCTATGCCCACCTCTTACTTTACCAGCCTCGCAATGTATGTAAAACACACGTTTGATACATCCAGGGAGGTGCTTTTCAAAAACCGTCAGAGAGCCCGTCTCCGAGTCGAAGCATTGTAGTTCAAGAAATTTACTCATTGATGATAGCTTTAGAATTAAAAATCGAACATAGATATATCGTAGAGAAATATCTACACGATTCATAACTCGATGAATTTATATCAATTAATCAAAACAGTTTGGTGTGTTTTTAAACTTCAAAATCTTTTGCATTACGATAGTGATAATACATCTTTATCACTGTACACAAAAGTCATTTATTCTTGATGTTTAATCCGTTATTTAGTGGGCTATTCAAAATTAAGCTATTTGATTCTAATTTCCAACGAAGAGTACTATTTACAAATTATCTTGAAACTCGTTAAAATGCCTTCAAAATGAACAGAAACAGTATTTTTGGACAAATTACCCTCATACCAATTCAATGCTTTTGTATAAATAATACAATTTATCCTTTATATGTTTTTATTAATATTTATTTAACTGAATAAATATGTGGTTAGGAGATATAATTATCTCATTATGAGGACATAAAAAGTTTGAAAGTAAATAAAAATTAAAACTCGCTTATACAGTTTTCAGCGACTCCACGTTTTCAAACAATATATTGAAAGATAAACACTAAATTTGCTGTGGATAATCACTGACTTAATCTTTGAAATCATTCTTGAAAAGAATATCAATGAAAAATAAAAGCCTTCAATTTCTCTTCATCGTTGTAGCCCTTATTGGCATTAATTTTTTGGCAACTCGCTTCTTCTTTCGCCTTGACCTAACACAAGAAAAAAGATTTACTATTGCGGATGCTACCAAAAACTTATTACAAAATCTTGATGATGAAGTGTATGTAAAAGTTTATTTAACGGGAAATGGCATTCCAGCGGGATTCAAGCGTTTGGAAAATGCCGTTAGAGAAACTTTGGATGAATTTCAAATTTATGGAGGAACAAATTTGAAATATACTTTTATCGACTTGAACGCAGAGTATAAAGACGAAAAAGCCCGAAATGAAAAAATAGCAACACTTGCCCAAAAAGGTATTACCCCAACTAACGTTTACAACAATGAGGACGGGAAAAAAACACAAAGTTTAATTTTGCCTGGAGCTGTCATCACTTATAAAGACAAAGAAATTGCAACGCTTCTACTGAAAGGAAATAAACTGTCATCTCCACAAGAAATTCTTAATCAATCTTATGAAGGCGTAGAGTACCAATTGGCTTCTGCCATTAAACAAGTAACTGCTACAGAGAAAAAGAAAATAGGTTTTTTTATCAACTACACCCATTTACCTGCCGTCAATCAATTGGATTTGATAACTGCTTTGAAACCCAATTATGAGCTTTATCCTGTTGATTTAAGGAACTCGCCAACACTTGATGGTTTGGATGCAATTTTCGTATTGAAGCCCGATGAAGTATTTAACGATGACGACAAGTATAAAATCGACCAATTCATTATGAAAGGTGGAAAGGCTTTATTTTTTCTGGATGCCGTAAAAGTAGATTCGGTAGCTCGTGAAGGAAATATGGCACAAGTACAAAGCGTAGGTTTGGAAGATTTACTTTTCAAATATGGTGTGCGATTGAATCCAAATTTAATTAAAGATGCTCAAATGTCTGCCGCCATTCCTTTGGATATTGGAAATTTTGGCAATCGCTCGAATATACAACTTACGCAATGGCAGTATTTTCCTTTGATAAATACTTTCGGAAAATCGCCAATTGTAAAAAATTTAGACGCTGTTTATACAAAATATGCAGGTTCATTAGATACAGTTCGGGCAAATGGCATTACAAAAGTTCCCTTGTTGATGACTTCCAAGTACACCTCTTTACTGAAAGCTCCAGCCATTATGAGCTACAATTTTGCCAGTAAAAACCTTGATGCCAATCAATACAAAGCTGGCGTGCAAACCGTAGGCGTATTGTTAGAAGGAAAATTTGAATCATTATTCAAAAACAGAATTTTGCCTAATGATAGTCGTTTTGGTTCTTTCAAGTCAGAAGGCGTGGCTTCTAAAATCATTGTTTGTTCTGATGGAGATATTCCTGTAAATGATTTTGATAGGAAATTAAATACTCCTCTCCCATTGGGTTTCGATAAGTATTCTGGAAATACTTTTGCCAATAAAGATTTTGTATTGAATTCTATTGATTATTTATTAGACGACAACGGCGTAATCGTAGCAAGAAACAAAGAAATCAAGCTTCGCCCACTGGATAAAGTTGCCTTGCAAGATGATAGAACTTACTGGCAAGCCATTAATTTAATTGTTCCATTGGTCATTTTGGTATTGGCAGGACTCATCCGAAACTTCTTGCGAAAACAAAAATATAGCCGGTAATGAGCATTTTAATTCGTCTTAAAGCAAAGAATTGTTCCGTATAGCTTTTTGATTGATAATCTCGTTCATTATCAATTTATTAAATCTTTAAATAGCACTCCGATATTAAGTATTTTCCATGATTTTTTTAATGAGTTTTTAGATAAAACTCATTAAAAGTCAGGGCTTATTTGTAGTTTTGTAGCAGTTTTGAAATAAAACGATTTACATCATATCCTTTTCGGAGATATGATTATTTATAAGTCATTCCCAACTAAAAATATTTTCAAATAATGAAATTCGTCGTATCCTCATCAGTTTTATTGAAGCAACTCTCGACTGTCAATGGTGTGATTGCCAACAACCCGATTGTGCCAATTTTAGAAAACTTTCTTGTTCAAATTGACCAAAATCAACTAACAGTAACGGCTTCTGATTTACAAACTGTTATGATTACGACTTTGGCTGTTGAATCTACTGATACAGGAGCAATTGCAATTCCAGCACGTTTATTATTAGATACTTTAAGAGGTTTACCAGACCAACCTATTACTTTCAAAGTTGATAAAGATACTTTTGGTACTGAAATTATTACTGAAAATGGTAGATATAAATTATCTGGCGAAAACCCAATCGACTTCCCCAAAATCCCACAAGTAACAAAAAGTTTATCTGTACAAATTTCGGCTGATGTATTAGGTGCTGCGATTTCAAACACCATTTTTGCTGTTTCAAACGATGATTTGCGTCCAGCAATGACGGGCGTTTACGTACAATTATCTCCTGAATATACCAATTTCGTAGCAACCGACGGGCACCGTTTGATTCGCTACAAAAGAAGTGATGTAAAATCAGATTATGAATCAACGATGATTATTCCTCGTAAAGCTCTTAATCTTTTAAAATCATCTCTTCCTTCTGATGATACTACCGTAACGGCAGATTTCAGTTCGTCGAATGCCTTTTTTAGCTTCAATAATATCAGAATGATTTGTCGTTTGATTGACGAACGTTTCCCTGATTATGAAAACGCTATTCCACAAAACAATCCAAACGTTTTGACAATCAATCGTTCTGAGTTTTTAGGTTCTTTGAAACGTATTTCGATTTATTCAAATAAAACGACGCATCAAATTCGTTTGAAATTAAGCCAAAATGACTTAGTGATTTCTGCTGAAGATTTAGATTATTCAAACGAAGCCAACGAAAGATTGATGTGCGATTATGAAGGCGATGAAATGGAAATTGGTTTCAATGCTAAATTCATTATTGAGATGTTGGGTAATCTTAGCTCAAATATGGTTTCTTTAGAAATGTCTCAGCCAAATCGTGCAGGATTAATCATTCCTTCTGACAAGAAAACAGACGAAGATATATTGATGCTTGTAATGCCAGTAATGTTAAACACTTACGCATAAGGAAGCACTAAAGAAAAAAGGCGTAAGAGTTTGTAATTCTTACGCCTTTTCATTTTTAGTTGAAACCAAAATTGTTAATGTTTGTTAATACTATACCGCTGAAAGTATTTATTTCGTATCTAATCAACCACAATAGCTTTTTGTAAATCACATTCAAACCCACTCAACCCATGTTAAAATCAAAGCTACTTATCATTCTTTTTACAGTATTATCAATTAGTGCATTTGCAGGAAATAAGCCTTCAAAAAAAGAAGGTACAACAGGTATTCAGTTTTTTAAAGGTACTTTCAAACAAGCTTTAGCAAAAGCTAAAAAAGAAAATAAAATGGTTATGATGGATTGCTACACTACTTGGTGTGGGCCATGCAAATTATTAAAAACACAAGTATTTACAGACAAAGCTTTGGGCGATTATATGAACCAAAAGTATGTTTGTGTAGCGATGGACTATGAAAATGGAGAAGGGCCAGCAGTAGCTGAAAAATATCCAGTAGAAGCATATCCTTCACTTTATTTTATGGACGGAAACGGTAAAGTAAAAACAGTAATGGTAGGTGTGCCTAATCCAATTCCAAGTGCTGCCAATATCATTTTGAGCCAAGCGAAAAAATTTGCTAAATAAATAGCCTTTTTAACAAAGAAAAAAGCCGTGATTTTGTTTCAAACAGTATCACGGCTTTTTTCGTAAACATTGTATTCACATGAAAAAGCAAGTACTCTTTTTACTCTTGTTACTTCAAATGAGTGTAGAAGTATTTTCACAAAAAATTGTTGAAAAAGATTTTGAGTCAATTTTCAAAAAAAATGGTTTTGTTGGCTCATTTCTTCTGTATGATTTAAGCGAAAATACTTATACAGCTTACAATTATCAGCGTTGTCTGAAAGGATTTATTCCTGCTTCAACTTTTAAAATTCCCAACTCGCTGATTGCCCTCGAAACTGGAATTGTACAAGATGAAACAACAACGTTGAAATGGGACGGTGTAGAGCGTGAAATCAAAAATTGGAATCAAGATTTGTGCTTTCAAAATGCTCTAAAATATTCTTGTGTACCCTGCTATCAGGCAATTGCCCGACAAGTGGGAGCAAAAAAATATCAGGATTTTTTCAAAAAGTTTAGTTATGGGAAAATGGATGTGACACCACAAAATGTAGATATGTTTTGGCTGGAAGGTAAATCTATTATTTCACAAAAAGAACAAGTTGACTTTTTGGTAAAACTGTATAAAAATCAATTGCCATTTACCAAACGAAATATGGAAATTGTAAAAACCATGCTTTTGCTGGAAACCAAACCTAATTATATTTTAAGAGGAAAGACTGGTTGGGCAACCAATATCATAAAAGCAGGAACAGAAAATGAAAAAGAGCAAAAAAACAACATTGGTTGGTTTGTAGGCTGGGTCACCAAAGGAACAAAAGTGTATTTTTTTGCCAATAATATTGAAGCGATTAATCCTGATAAGGATAAATTTATTAATGCCAGAAAAAGTATTACAGAAGAAATTTTCAAAACCTTGAATATCTTATAAAGCAAAACGTCCGACTCAAGAAAGTCGGACGTTTTGCTATTTGAATCATTATTTATGACCAACATCCTCTTTGGTTCGTACTCTGATATTCAATACTTCAACCAAAAGTGAGAAAGCAATCGCAAAATATAAATAACCTTTTGGTACTTCACCTACGCCAGAACCCAAAATCGAAACATGAGCATCGTGTGCAGACTGAGCAATCAGCATAAAACCAATCATAATCAAAAATGCCATTCCAAGCATTTGAATTGAAGGGTGACGGTTCACAAAATCGCCAACTGGGCCAGAAAATCCCATCATGATGATGATCGACAATACCACCGAGGCAATCATAATCGGTAAATTTTGTGTTAAACCAATCGCAGTCAAAATTGAGTCAATCGAGAAAACAATATTAATCAAAGCAATTTGAAGTACAACCGCTGTAAGTTTATCAGCTGCCGAACCTTTTGGAACAGTTACTTCGTGTTCGCCGCCTACTTCTAATTTTTCGTGGATTTCAGATGTTGCCTTAAACAACAAAAACAAACCACCTACAAACAGAATCAAACTTTGACCAGAAACACCAGCCTTCAACCAACTCAAATCAATGTGAGCAAATGGTTCTTGCAGAGAAATGATAAATGAAATACCAAACAATAAGGTAACTCTGAAAACCATTGCCAACAATAAACCAATATTGCGGGCTTTAGCTTGGTCTTTCTTGGCTAATTTGTTGGCCGCAATCGAAATGAAAATGATATTATCAATTCCAAGAACGATTTCAAGAAAAGTAAGTGTAATTAAACTAATGATAGCATCAGCCGTAAATAATTGTGACATTTTAATTTTGGTTTAAATAAATTGATTCACAAATTTATCCAGTTAGACGAATAATCAAAACTTTAATTGTTATGAAAGGTTAAAAACATCAACAACCTATATTAAAAATGGCATGAGTGTTTCTCTGAAAAGTACTTCACCGATTAGGACAATTATCGAAGTCATATAGATTCGATTAATCAAGATAGATTATCTAAAAAACAACAAAAAAATATCAAATTTTAACTTACTGATAATAAAACACTTATCATTTTTTTACAAAAAGTATTAAATTTTTTCTTTGATGAAGTTTGGACAATAAGGAAATAAAGCCTAATTTTGCACCACCTTAAAAGAAAGGGATTTGGTTTCATAGCTCAGCTGGTTCAGAGCACCTGCCTTACAAGCAGGGGGTCCTAGGTTCGAATCCTAGTGGGACCACCAAATTACAAACAACAATCTCGGTTTCATAGCTCAGCTGGTTCAGAGCACCTGCCTTACAAGCAGGGGGTCCTAGGTTCGAATCCTAGTGGGACCACCAAAAGCCTTAACATTTCAAAATGTTAAGGCTTTTTTATTGTCCTCAGATGAGCCTTTGGTAAACATGGTTCATTCAAAGTGAAAATTTATATTTCTCATTTACTGTACATCATTATTTTTATCACTTATTTACTATCTTTATCACCGATTTAAAATAAGTTTATCTAAACTCTAATAATAAGCTAATTGCTCAATGTTTAAAAACTCTACCTTAGTGTACAAATTGTTTTATGCCTTTTGTTTCTTACTATCTGCGAATCTCTCGTTATATTCTCAAGATAAAATAGCTTTTGGCGTTTCGGGAATGTACAATTTTCCCTTACAAAGTGTAGGAATGGGTCTTCGAGCTCAAATTCCTGTTATTCCTCGTGTATTTGTTGTACCTCAATTCAAGTACGCTCCTGCATTCAATACAATCCATGAATTATATGGTGGAATCAATGTTCATTATGTCATTATCAAGGGAAATGAAAGATTGAAAGGTTTCAAAAGAAGTGTAGAAAAAGAAAAGCCAATGGTTTACTTAACGGCTGGGGCGGAGTATAATCGTTGGATCAACTATGTAGAAACCCAACAAGCCAATTCTAAACAAAATAATATTCTTCCAGAAGTAGGTATTGGGACTGCTATTGGCAATTATAATGTACGTCTTTTTGCTGAAATTAAGTACAACATTCGCTGGCAAGAAAGTTATGGCGAAGTTGGTTTAATCTTTTGTCCTGCCTATATAAAATCTAAACGAAAAGCTAATTGTCCTGTTATTTACTAAACGCTCAGATATGAAAACCTATCCTACCTTTCGCATCTTTATTGCCCTAACCTTAATGGCTACGCTATTTTCAAGTTGTTCAAAAGAAAGATTTGATGTTATCACAAAAGATAATATCGTTCCGATTATTGATACAGAAACATTTGTCCCTGTTACAGAAACTAATAAAAAACCAATTGTAGCGGTTGAACCTGTAAAAAAAACAGTGAGTAGTTCCGCAGACTTTCCCTTTACTACACCAAGAGGAACGGTGGTTAAAGCAAATTCGTATGACTTTACATTCGAGGACGGTAGATGGGTAGAATATCCTATTGATATTCAAATTAAAGAGCTGTACAGTCCGATGGATATGATTTTGAATGGAAAACCAACAGTTTCAGATGGGAAAATTCTGGTTACGGCTGGACAAGTATATGTAACCGCAACGAAAGATGGGAAAAATTTAAAATTAAGGGAGACCAGCCAGTTTTCGGTTAGTATTCCGAGTAATGGGAACGACCGTGAAATGAAAATATTTTATGGGCAAGAACAAAGTAATGGTAATGTAAATTGGAAATTGGCACAAATGCAAGAAGAGTTTTTAGGTCAAAAAGACTCTCTACAATCTGCTATTTTCTTTGGGCAAAATAATTATGAGATTTTTCCAAGCCAAATTGGTTGGATAAACTGTGATAAATTTTATAATTATACAGGTGCTAAAACAAGTATTAAATTAACTTCTACAAAACCTGAGATTGAATTAATAAGCTCTTTTTTATATCTGGATAGAATTAAATCCATAATACAAATCTGGGGTGGAAAATCACTCGACTTACCCGTAGGTGAACACGCTAAACTCATTTGCTTTGCAGTTACGAATGAAAACAACCTATATTCATTCATCAAAGAATTTAATGTTGAAGAAAACCAAGTAATTGACATAAAATTAGAAAAAACAACCAAAGAGGCTTTCTTGGAATATCTCAAAAATCTATAAACCCTTTCGGCTCATTTATTAATCCTGATTAATAAATGAGTCGAAAACTTCAATCTATTTTCAACAAATCATTTATCGCCTTCACTATCCTTTCGATTTTTGTTTCTTCCTTTTTGGCTGAATAAATCCAATCAATAATGGCTTTCTTTTCACCGTCAGTTATTTTTAAAAATGCTTGTTTTGCTTTGGGTTCATCGTCTAAGCAAAGTAATAATTCCTCAGGAATTGCTGTTGGCGTATGGTCTGCATAAAGGATAATTTTTACCCAATCTCCTTCTTTTTTCTTAATCTTTTTTCTGATTTCAGCTTTTACTGGTAAAAAGAGCTTGCCATTGCCCATAGGCATCAAACGAAAATTACTGAATTCAAAATCATCAATACTGCCACGTACCCTTACCCAACCAAAGTACGAAGATTTATCCTGCAATACTTCTGGAATAACGGCATAAGTCCAGCCTCCTTTTCCGGGGTATTTCTCTAATAGATATTGCTGATTTACTAAGGCTTCCTCTTTCATTCATTGAACATTGACAAATAAATATAAGCGTTAATGGTTACACTAAATTAATGGGTATCTTTCAAAAAAATCCTGCAACAAGAGACAGATTTATAAATTTGTTGTTTCATTACATTTTAAGCAATACCTAATTTGTAAATTTTTTTTTGGATAATCTAAAAAGTTTCAATAATTTCCAACTAAATTTAGTTATAAAAAATCTTGAAAGATAAATAAAATACCGCAAATCCATAGCCTCCCCCTTCTCGTATATACTACTACAAACTATATTTCAAAGAATAAAACACATCACTTGTCGTTTAAATATAGTCCACTAATCATTATTCTCCTAATCAACTTATACTCTAAAATTTATCATCAAAAGAAAAAACAAAAATGAGACTTCAAACAGGACAAACAGTAATGATGGCAGCCATCAATTTATTTATGGCTGTTTTTTTCTTTCTTGGAAGAAAAACAGTAAAAAGAATTCAAGTCGCCAATGATGAAGAATTTAGCAATCAAACAGAGTATCTAATTCCTCCAGTACTTTCTTTAACTCAGACCTCCGTCAGTAATGAAACACCACAAAAAGTAAACGGGCAAATTCAAAACATAAAATATCCGAGTTTAGATACCTATTTCCCTTATTATCAAAGCTTTGTAATTGCCAAACATTATCACTTATTAGAAGATGATTCTTTAAAAAATATCATTGTAAATAGCCTACAAAACCTTGTCAGACAGCGTAAAATCAAAGTGTTTGCTTTTGTAATCATGCCAAATCACTTCGATGTTATATGGTCAATGGAAAGAGAAAACGAAAATGAGAAAGTAAACGCAGCCTTTATGAATAAAATCGGTAACCTTTTCTTAGAAAATCTATCGCTTCATAATCCAGCGGTATTATCTCATTTTGAAGTAGATGCAGAAAAACATCTTTACAATTTTTGGGAGAAAAAGCATCAATCGACTCCACTCTACTCTCCTTTCGACTGGCAAGAAACCATTGATAAAATTCATGAAACACCAACCAGTAAAAAATGGCTTTTGGCAGATTTACCCAAAAACTACCCATACTCATCAGCAAAATTTTATGAACATGGGATAGATGATTTTGGGATTATTTCACACTGGCCCGGTTGTTAAGCATTTTGATTAATATTGATTTACAACATATTAAATTTTTAACCTCGAAAGGAAAAGCTTTCGAGGTTTTTTTTGCTATACCAACACTGTTCAGTAATTTTTCAGAAATGATTTATACTTTGATTTGGGACTTTTACAAGAAAATAGTAGGTTGTGAAACAATTATACAATTAGCTTTATCAGCCATACGAAGTAACCTTCCAAAAATTTAATTATAAGCCCTTTAACCATATTTCACTATGACATTAATTGCTATTTTCTTTCCATTTCTTTCGTTTATTCTTCGTGGAAGAATATTCACAGGTATCATCTGTTTACTTTTACAAATCACCTTAATAGGTTGGATTCCAGCCGCTATTTGGGCAGTAATTTCTCTACAAAACGACAGGGCTGAAAGTAGAAATGATAAATTGATTAAGGCTTTAAAGAATAAGTAAACGCTATACATCCTTAAATTATGAAAAAATTGACGCTCCTTTTCATCTACTTCACTTTGAGTACTCCTATACTTAGTCAAAATAAAATAGATGACCAAACCTCTGCAATTGTTACAGAAGGAAAACAACTTTATCGTTCAGAATTGGCTTCTTGGTACGGTACTGACTTGTTTTTTGAAAAATTAAATGACAAAAAAGCAAAAGTTGCTGGCTATTTTTCCTATTCCGAAAAAAGTATCTCAAAGTGTGTATTTTTTTCAACTGATGCCACGCCAAAAGTACTTGCCACCATTTCTTTTGATAGCACTTACAATACTCAAACAGCCCTCGTTGATGGCACTGAAAGAGCATTTTCAAACTCCGAAGCTGATTTATACTCGATAAGAAAACAGGCTTTAGCTGAAATCAATTCTGACACCATTTTTAAATCTTATACCAACACGAGTCTTAATCTCATTCCAATCATCAGTGGGTCGGAAAAGAAAGTATATGTTTTAACTGGCCCCGAAAAAACAGGAGTAGTAATACTTGGCAATGACTATTTGCTGACATTCAATAAACAAAATCAATTGTTGAGTAAAAAGCGACTTCATAAAAATATTATTCCAATCAATTATGCCAAAACACCAGAAGAAAAGGTTGTTACGATGCACACTCATCTGCCAGAAACAGGCGATTTTATTACAGCAACGGATATTTGTACGCTAATGCTCTATGAAAAATTTGCTAATTGGGAACAGCATATCGTTATGTCTGAAAACTATATAAACATTTGGGATTGCCATAAAGATATACTCGCTGTACTAACTAAAGAGGCTTGGGATAATATTAATAAAGCACGAAACGAACGTAAGAAAAATTAACTTGCCCAAGAGGTAAAATGGAAGGAATAAAATATAAAATATTTCAAACATTCGCCGTTGTTCGTGTCTCCACGAACAACTCAACGGCAAGTATATATGATAAACGAAAACCTACAAAACTGAATTAGCTATGCAATATTCGAGTATGCAAATAGGCGTTCCATATTTTTATACCGCCACCATTTTAAATTGGCAAAAATTATTAAAGCCTGATAAGTATAAGGACATAATTATCAGTAGCTTACAATATTTAGTAGCTCAGCAAAAAATTAAAGTATTTGCATTTGTTATTATGCCAAATCATATTCATCTAATTTGGACAATGCTCGCTAAAAATGGGAAAGAGATGCCAAATGCGAGTTTTATGAAATATACTGGACATAGGTTTTTAGAAGATTTATCATTGAATCATCCGAAAGTTTTATCTTATTTTGAAGTAGAATCTACCAATCGTAAATATCATTTTTGGCAAAGGAATAGTCTTCCAATTGCTTTATATTCGCCAACTGTTTGGCAGCAAAAGATAGATTATATCCATAATAACCCTACCGCCGAAAAATGGAACTTAGCTGATTTACCTGAAAACTATAGATATTCTTCTGCTAAATTTTATGAACATGGAATTGATGAATTTGGAATATTGAGCCATTGGCAAGAGTAATCCAGATTAGTAGCAGAAAAAATTGTTCGTGGAGACACGAACAATGGCAAGAGTAATAAGACAAGTATTCTGCATACCAGAAAGAAAAACCATAAATTTTACAATTTTTCTCTTCATTCTTTTTCTGTTTTGTATAATTTTCCAATCTTTGAGCAATCTTGTATTTGAGTTTTTTTAAAACACATTAATTTTTATGAATAAAGTCTATTTGAGTGATTCTGGTCCAAAGGTTTCTGAGGCAATCTATGGATTTTGGAGATGGACAGACAACGGTTCGGAAACTGTTGCCAGTATGGAGAAAATCGTTAATTTATGCTTGGAATTGGGTATTAATACTTTCGACCACGCTGATATTTATGGCGATTATACCATCGAAGAATATTTTGGAAAGCTCATTCAGCAAAAAGCTATAAAAAGAGAAGAAATTGTGCTTTTCAGTAAGTGTGGGGTGCGTAAATCTGGTAAGGGTTATACTTATTTTGATAACACAGAAAAGTATATTTTAGACAGTGTTCACAATTCTTTGAAAAATCTAAAAACGGATTATTTGGATATTTTCTTGTTGAATCAAATCGACATGATTAGTAATCCAGAAGAGACGGCTCAGGTTTTAAGAGAATTAGTAAACAGTGGAAAAATTAAGCACGTAGGGGTAAGTAATCTTACGGTTTTCCAACATCAATTGTTAGAATCGTATTTACGTAAACCTATCGTAACGAACCATATTGAGTTGAACCTTGTGAATACTTCTGCCATTGAAGACGGTAGATTGGATTTTATCAAGCAACGTTTCAGCAAGCCTTTGGCTTGGGCTCCGTTGGCTGGCGGTAAAATTTTGGATGGAACGGATGCTAAATCGGTAATTTTAAGAACCAAATTGGGTGAAATTGGCGAAAAATATAATGCAAACATTGAACAAATGGCAGTAGCTTGGTTGATTCAATTGGGTACTTTACCAATTATTGGTTCGCTTTCAGAAGAAAGAATCCGCAACGGAGCAAGTGCTACGGAAATTAAACTCTCACACGAAGACTGGTACGAGATTTACAATCTGGCGATGATGAAGTAAATGTCTTAGTTTCAAAACTATTTCTGGCATTAATTCATGCCAGAAATAGTTTTACAAGTAACAAAAAGTCAATTATCTACTTACAACTATCTTATTATCAAATCTTTAAAATATAATTCATATCTCATAATTCATAACTAATTACTCTACATGATTAGCAATTACTTTTCTCCACGCTTCTAATTCTGGTTTGCCGGGTTTACGTTTTCCAAAAATCAAAGCTATTTGAGCTTTAGCTTCATCGAATAATTCTATGCTTGTTACGATGCCATCATTAGTTGGCTTTTTCACTATCCAAGCTTGAGCGATTTGGTCTTCTCGTAAATGTAAGTTGAATTTTGGGTCTAATACATTAAACCACGGCCCCATAAGTACCAATTTCTGAATCAATCCTGTGTGGATTTGAATACAGCCATTACTACTTACGAATATCATTATTTCAAGTGAAGTAGCAGAGGCTTCGCCTAAAATAGCTTTTACTTGTGCTACCGAGATAGCCTGAGCGTAGCCTTCTGGAGCTAAATGTAAGGCTTGCTCACGAGCTACTCCGTATTTGCGTAACAGTGGGAAAAACTCATGAGTATCTTTCAAGGCTAACCAATCGGCTTGAAAACCTGCAATATCTATTTCTTCATTTTTTTTCTCTGGTTCGGGTGCTGGATAAGCTTCTGTTTCAATAAATGACGACTGGATGGGGTCGGTATAGCGACTCACTATCTGATGATAAGCCTCCACATTGCTACTTTCTTGCAAAAATATTTTATGAACTGCCTCTCCATCTTTATCAAAAAACTGTAAGCTTAGGTTATTTTCGTTTACGGCAAAACCAAATTTCCAGTGTGTCATAAACAAACGGAGGTCGATGTCTTCGCCTAATACCAAGCCAACGTGGTTGTTGAATGATACTTTTTCGTAAATGCCTTTGCGTTCGTGTACACAGCTTTCGTTACGAGTAAGTGCCATTACATAGCCCAATGTAGGTACTTCTTTTAACAATTCTCTGAAATCTCCCGTTAGACGAATCACATTTTCACCTACTGAACTTGCCAACAGTTCGGCTTCGGATACACCCAATTGTTTGGCGGCATCACGGATTCTTACTTTAGGATTTTCGATTTTAAAGTCTTGATAGCGTTCTTTTAAAGAAAGTGTTGCGGTTGACATATTGCTGGTTTTGGGGTTAAAATTGGTTCGTGACAATGAACAATAAATGGGCAAGCCATATCAGATTGATGAATCAGGTTTACCGAAATATTAAAAGCTTCTAAAACATTATGAGGATTCAGTACCTCAACGGGCTTGCCGTAGCCTAATACTTCGCCTTGCTTTAAAAGCAAAACTTGGTCGGCGTACTGCAAAGCCAAATTGAGGTCGTGAAGAATAGCAATAACACAAAAACCCTTTTGAGTGAGTTCTTTGGCTATTTGCAATAAATTATGTTGATGAAATAAATCTAAACCAGTGATAGGCTCGTCCAACAAAAGGTATTTTGGCGTTTTGGAAATATGGTTTTCATCCCAAATGGCTTCGTAATCTAATAACTGAGCCATTACTTTTGCCAAATACACTCGCTGTTGTTCGCCACCCGAGAGTGTTATAAAAATACGTTCAGCCAAGTGTGTAATACCTGTTTTTTCAAGACAGTACTGTACTATTTCTTGGTCTTGTTTGTTTGGGTTTCCTTTAAAGTGTGGGTATCTACCCATTAGCACCAAATCATACACTTTGAAATTAAAAGCCAAAGCATTTTGCTGTGCCAACACAGCCCTAAACTTTGCCAAGCTTTCTCTACTCCAATAATCTAATGACCTTTGGCGAATGTTAATTTCTCCTTTTTCAGGAAGAATCTCTTTACTTAAAACTTTCAATAAAGTAGATTTTCCTGCACCATTCGCTCCGACAATGGCTAAAAGTTCACCCGTTTGTGCTTCGAGCGAAACACCTTTTAGTAATTTTTTTCCTTTGATGGAGTAATGAATATTTCGTGCTTGTATCATGCCTTTTGCGTAGGTTAAAATCGCTTATTGATTTCTGTTTTTAATCAAAATCCAAATAAATACTGGTGTTCCTAACATGGCTGTTACGATACCGATGGGTAATTCGGCAGGAGCTACAATTGTTCTGGAAACCAAATCCGCCAAAGTAAGTACAATTGCCCCTAAAAGAGCCGATGCTGGTAAAACCAAACGGTGGTCTGCACCCGTCAAGAGCCGAATAATATGGGGGATGATTAAGCCTACAAAACCAATCGCTCCGCACAAAGCCACCGAAACACCCACGCCAAGGGTGGTCAATACAATTACTTGATTCTTTAGGCGAACAGGATTGATGCCCAAATGCTCTGCCTGACTTTCGCCTAAAGCAAAGGCATTGAGTGCTTTCCCAAGCCGTGGCACAAAAACAAGGGGAACAAGACACAGCGGTGTGGCTACTTTTAGGGCATCCCAAGAAGCACCTCCCAAACTTCCCAAACCCCAAAACTGAATTGTTCTTAACTGGGCATCATTCGCCATGTAAGTCATCAAGCCAGTAATTGCTCCAGACAAAGCATTGACGGCAATACCTGCCAATAACATGGTTGTCACTACGGCTTTGCCTTCCACTTTTGATAATTGATATACTAAAATGGTAGTAAGACAAGCCCCGAAGAAGGCAACAAAGGACATTCCATACAAGCCTGCCAATCCGTTTAATTCTTGAATTACTTTCAGTTCCAAGACAATCATTCCAACGGCAAAAAGGGATGCTCCCGAAGAAATGCCAATCAGTCCGGGGTCAGCCAAAGGATTACGAAAAAGTCCTTGCATAGAAGCCCCCGTAATACCCAGTACTGCCCCAACCAACATTCCCATCAATACTCTTGGCAATCGGATGACGGTAAGAATAAGAGCTTGTTGTTCTGAAAAATGCGTATTTACCCAACCTAATTCGTTCAATAAGATACATCCTACTTCTTTGAAAGAAATACTCACCGCCCCGACACCCACTGCCCAGATGCCCACAGCCATAAGTATCAGCACCAAAGAAGTAAGGATAATACCAGCTTTTGTATAGCTAAAGCCCAGTGAACGAGATTGTTGCCATGCAATTGTATTCATTATTTTTAGTTTAGATAAAAATCATTTTTTAAGCTTTTCACTCAACTCCAATACTGCACTGCCAACTCTTGGCGTAAAGCCTGTTAGCATTACGCCATCCATTTCAATTACTTTGCGTTTTTTGCCCGCATTGGTTTGTGCTACACCCGGTACTTTCAACAAGCCATCTATGCCACCAATACTTTCTAAGCCACTGTTGAAGAGCAAGATATAATCGGGATTAGCCGCAATGAGACCTTCGGGCGTAAGTGGTTTGAAATTCTCAAAATCATTGGTAGCATTTTGTCCGCCTGCCAGTTCTATCAAACTTTTTACGGATGTGCCATTACCTGCTACCGACATTGCCCCTACGCCACGAGCATAAATAAAAAGTACTTTTGGTGCTATGGCTGGCTTTTTTACTTTTGCCAAACTTGATTCAATTTTCTGAATCAAGCGAGCGGCTTGGGCTTTCTTTCCGAAATAGTTGGCTACTTCGTTGATTAGCTTTTTTGTGCCTTCAATACTGTACTGTTGCGTAAACATTTGCACTTTCACCCCTGCCGACTTGAACTGTTCTTCTACTTCTGGTTTTAAGAAAGATTGTCCTTTTTCATCACGAGTTCCAACTACAATCGTAGGTTGAAGTGCCAAAGTTGCTTCTGCTCCAATACCTCTATTGTGTCCTACTTTGGGTAATTTTTCAATTGCCGCAGGATAATTTGATGTAACATCCGTTCCTACAATCTGATTTTGCAAACCCAATTCTACCAAAATTTCAGTAACAGCTCCGCTGATAGAAACAATTCTCTGTGGTTTTGTTTGACCAAATACTTGTGTGCTGATGAGCCAAAAAAGCAATAATACAGCGTAATTTTTTCTACTATTTTTCATTGATATACTAATTAGAAGCCTTTTTAACCAATTTGTATTCTATATTTGGGTAACCACGCTCGCCACCGTCTGCCGAAGTAAAATTCAAGAATTTCAATTTATAGACATTCCCAGCAGCATCTTTTACCAAATAAAAACGGTCTGTTTTTACTCCTACTGTACCCGTAGTAGCACGCCAATTTGCCCCAATAGTCGAACGATTACTACTAAACGTAATAGCACTTAAATTACTCTCTGCAAAGTTTTCATAACTCACCGTTGAAGTAAGTACCTCCGCTGCTTGCACACCTGCTAAATGATTGATGAATACTTGGTCTGAGAAATAATAAGGGATTTCAACCGTTGCCGAAAGATTGGTTTTATACAATGCTCCCGTCCATTCAATATCCCAAAGTTCTTTGGCTGGCTCTACGCTTACAGGCGTTCCTGTTTCAAAAGACACATAATTAAAGTTGTAGCTGGCGTCTTTTGTAATGGTAACAGATTTAAAAGTAGTTTCTGTCAAAGTAGCATATTGTAGCGTATATCCACTTCCATCGGTAGTTCTCAGAATTCTTACTTTTATCAAATCTTTTTTGGTAGTAGCTCCACCCGTACCTCTGTTGATGATATACACTTTATTATCGGCATCGGTTGCGGATACTTGTGCTATCACTGTTTTAGTAATATCGCCCGTAATGTCATCCACCAAAGCAAAATGACTTGGGTCGAAGCCTAAAGTGAGATTTTTACCCACAGTATCAGCCGAATTTACTTGGGTAATATCGCTTTTTGTGGTAACAATAGCGGTTGAAGCCGTTGTATGATTGAGTTTTACCACAAAATTACTACCTGCATAAAAACCTAAATCCCAAGAAGCACGAGCCACTGATACTTGGTTATTATTGCTAAAATCAACAAAAACTGAGTTAATTGCCGATGAACCACCTGTTCCTCCGTTCAATTTCAAACTTGTTCCTTCTGAAACAATGGCAGTAAATTTCACTAATAATTCAGCATTTGTACCTACCAAAGCAGGCGTTGTTACGCTGGAAATTTTGAATTTCAAGGTTTCTGCTCCACTCAAAAAAACACCTGATGCTTTGCTGATTTTAAAACTTACTTCGCTACTTCCTGCGGGTACTGATAGCGATAAGGTATTATCTGCTGCGGCTGGAGTAGTGGTAAATTCTGTACCATAAGTCATTCCTGTTGGCGTAAGTTGTACAGAAACAGTAGTGGCTACTTCTACCGCTCTTGAGAATTTCACCTTAATAGTTGCCTCGGTCGTAGTGGCATCCATGCCTTGTTCTGTACTTTCAAATTGAGCCAAATTATCTGGCAAAGCAATTTCTTCGTCTTTACAACCAAGTAAAAATATTGTATTGATAAGGGACAATACCAGCCACACATTGAATAAACGTTTCATCTTTTTTTATAAAAGTTTAGATTTTTAAGAAGAAAAAATAGCCATGCCTCCACTATTCAGTAAGGCTGTACCGTAATTGATTCACTGAAAAAGATTTATTTTTTACTGATAAGATTGTAGGTCAATCCTACAAAATAAGAACGCCCGTAACTCATAGGCACTGGGCCACTAACGCTGTGTCCGCTCGTACCCGAAGTACCCGAATTATTCAAACGAGTTACATTCAACAAATTTTTTACGCCTGTACTCATTTGCAAAGCAGAAGTAATTTTTTGGGTAATGGTAAAATCAGCCCAATGGTAGGCGGCCACTTCTGTTAAGCTGACTTTTACATCGCCATTACTTTCGGTTTCTGCCTGATAAGCAGTACGTTTTCCTGTGTATTTGTAGAATAAACCAAGCGTGGTTTTTGTCTTTGGCAAAGCATACATAATGTTGGCGTTTACTTCTGGCGACCACAAAAATTCGGGCATTGCTTGGTTTTGGTAAGCTTCATCACTCAACAGTTGATTATATCGACCAATGTACGAAAAGCCTAAAGTAGCTCTCAGATTTTGCCAAACAGCTGTATTTTCTAACGTTGTTCCTACTGTTTTGAAACGGTCGATATTAATCGTCTGCGATACTGACGGGTCGCTTGGGTCTGTGCCATAACTAATCAGATTACGGAAATCGTTATAAAAACCTGTAAGTACTGATTTTACATTCAATCTATTTTCTTTACTTGAAAAATAGGTAATCGAAGCATTAAAACTATCGGACTCTTCGGCTTTTAAATTGGGATTTCCTTTGATTGAATGACTTGCATCAAAAAAATTAAAGTACAATTCTCGCAAAGCTGGCGAACGAAAACCACGGGCATAAGCCAAACGCAAATCCCAATTGGAATCTAATTTTACTTTCGCATTTATCGACGGAATAACCGGCGGAGCATCATACACCGAGTTTTGAATAAATCGCAAACCCGGACGTATCTGAACAACAGAATCAAGCGAAATCACAGAAGAAACAAATAAGGCATAATCATTAATTTTGGGTGAACCCGCAATTCTTGCTCCGCTTGCATTATCCAGATTTATCTCAAAACCGGGTTGGAAAGAAAGGTTTTTAGAAAATCTATACTGAAAAGTGGTTCTTAACATTTTATTGTCAAATTTGGCAACATCCTGCTCGCCTTGCCCCAGCGACAAAGTTCTTTTCCCAGTATTCAAATCTATGATTGAGGTCTGCGTTTTACGTTGATAATCTGTAAAAGAAGCCAAAGCATTCATAGTCAAACGCTCAGAAATACGCATTTCTCCTTGCAATTGGTGCATCATTCTGTCAGTAATAAATTTTTGGTCACGAGCCTGCTGAGTATTGACATTTACATTTCCGAAACTTGTAATGGTTTCATGCAGAAAATCATTTCGGTAATAAATACTTCCATTTCTTTTGGTCAGGCCCAATTTAATGTGTCCTAAAAGCTGTTCTTTGGGCAACCATTCTTTACTTCTTTCGGTAGAATTTCCCTGCCATCCACCAAAATTATTGGTACTTAGTCCAGCCGAAGCATTCAATAAAGCATTTTGCCAAGTAGCACCAATACTCTGATTATGAACACCTTGCCTTACTTCACTCCCATTTTTTATTAATTGATATTCATTGCCTACGCTTTCTTCTTGAGCTTTCGCAAAAAGTGACCACTGCTGATAAATCGGCTTTTTAGTGATAATATTTATCACGCCCGCCAAAGCATCTGTCCCATAATTAACAGACATTGGTCCTTCTACAATTTCAATTCTTTCGATGCTATTAATATCAATTTGGTTCAAACTTTCACGAGTATCACCTCTATCCAACATCGGCACGCCATCTAATAAAATCTTTACATTTCGCCCTGACATTCCCATCAATTGAATATCTGTAGTACCCAAAGCCATATCATTTGAAAAACGAAAACCCAATTCATTATTCAGTACTCCCAATAAATTGGTTGCGGCACGCTGCTCGATTCTGGCTTTGTCAATTACCCTTACTTGAAATACTGAGTTTTTAACAGACTGTGGTTCGTACTGCCCCGTAACTACTACTTCGTTCAAAGCTTGGGTAGAAGCTTCTAACGTGAAATCAAGCCTAAGATTTTTGTCAAAACTTAGCTTTTTTTCGATGGTTTTAAAACCCACAAAACTCACTTTCAAAGTAGCCGAATGGACTTTCTGCACATTTAATACATACTCGCCTTGCTGATTACTCAGCGTTCCTTTTTGCTGTTGAAGCAGTATCACCGATGCACCTTCAACGGGCTTTCCATCCGACGCTGTAATTTTTCCTTTCAGTACTATTTGTTGGGCAATAGCCTGTAATCCCGTTCCTAAAAAGAACAGTGCTATCAATCCGATTCTATATTTCATGTTTGTTGAATTAATTCACTTTGAAGGTTCAGACAAAGAGGTTAATTTGAATTATTTATTTTTATTTAGACTTATTATAAATAATAGACAAAGTTATAGAATAGAGAAATATAAATCAACACTTATTTAGAATAATTTTAAATAATAATTTATCAAAATTATAAGACACTAACAATCAAATATTTACCAATAAAATACAAATAACATGAAAATCATTCTAAGTTATTTTTTTGAGAAAAAGACTTGGAATTTCTTATTTTAAGAAGGGGTTGTCTGAGACTTAATCAAACAAAAAAGGCAAATGGATAGTCCATTTGCCTTTAAAATATATTTATCAAGATAAACTCTACTGCATTACATAAACTGTCAAACCTCTTGCTCCGTGAGCTCCAATCACCAAACTCTGCTCAATATCCGCCGTTTTTGATGGCCCAGAAATAAACGTTCCAAAGCCCGTTTCATCAACTTTTACTCTTTCATAGGCACGGTGCATATTACTTACGATTTCTGAGTTTTTGATGATAATTACTAAATATTGTGTAATCATCGGCAGTACTCTGTGGGGTAATTGCTTTTCAGAAACCCAAATAGCTCCGTTTTCGGCAACGCCAAACTCGCCTTCGATAATGGCTAAGTTAAGGGTTTCTAATTCATGTGGGTCGCTGACATTTAAGCTAAAATCCGCCAAATCTGCCAATTCCTTTACGGTACTGGCAATATTGGTTACTCCTTTATAATGAGCTTGAATATCCGCTTTTATCGCTTCATAAGAATTCACGGCGATAGCTTTTCCACCTACAAAACTGAGAATTTCAGCAAATTTCTCGAAGTTATTTTCGTAAACCGTATCAAATTTAAACTGAACCGTTAGCTCTTGGTATTCAGGTTGATTTTGTTTGATAAGGGATAATATTTTCTCTCTGCTTGACATTTTTTTATTTTTTTTTGAGACTATGGGATTGTGGATTTGAGGACTGGAAGACTGAAGGACTTTAGGATTTTTTGTGCCGTGGTTAGTGAGGACACCACTTTCGTCGGCTGATGGTCTGTGAAGACACAGACCACGGCACTGAAATCTCAATATCGTTCAGTCTTAAAGTCCTCCAATCTTAAAGTCATAAAGTCTCTAATACTTAAAATCTATCTTCAATCAAATCCCAAAGATTTCCGTATAAATCTTTAAATACTGCTACTGTGCCATAAACTTCTTCCGAAGCTTCTCTGACGAATTCAATTCCTACGCTTTTCATTTGGTGGAAATCTCTCCAGAAATCGTCTGTTTTCAAAAACAAGAATACTCTCCCACCCGATTGATTTCCGACGCTTTTCTTTTGTTCTTCGTTCACCGCTTTTGCCAGTAACAAACAAAAACCATTTGAATTTTGTGGTCGTACCAAAACCCATCTTTTAGTTTCGGTCAATGGCGTATCTTCCACGAGTTCAAATTGAAGTTTTTGAGTATAAAATTCAATCGCTTCATCATAATCACGCACGACTAAAGTCATTTGGGAGATGCTTTGTTTCATTGTTTTAGATTTTTGGATTTTATGACTTGAGGACTTTAGGATTGGAGGAATTGTTTGAGACTGGAGGAATTATTTGTCGTGTTCAGTGTCCTCACTGAACACTTAGCCGACTGGTGGTCTGTGAGACACAGACCACGGCAAGCGAACACTCTACCAAAACATCTTGACTCTTGTATCTTGAATCCAAAAGTCCCTAAATCTTCCAGTCATACAGTCTTAAAGTCCTCAAGTCTTAAAGTCAAATTACAAACCCTTTTCACGAATATACCAATCTCTAAAACTCTCTTTTGGTGGCTCGGGCATTTCTCTTTGGTTGTACCACGGATTCATGCTATTATTCACCAAGAAAGGAGCATTTTTCATAAAAAATCTTCCCAATTTACCAGCTGTTCTAAAGAATTTTGGCGAATTCAGAACCGTCGCCATTGAATTTATTCCCACCGTTTTTACTTTAGAAACATAACCACCTTGTGCTAATACTTGTCGCCATTTATACAATTGGTCGTGAATATCAATTTTTACGGGACAAACATTTGAACACGAACCACAAAGCGTTGAAGCAAAAGGTAAATCTGCATTCTTTTCCATATCTAAATTCGGTGCGAGGATTGAGCCGATTGGTCCAGCCACAGCCGAATGATAACTAAATCCACCCGAACGACGATAGACTGGACAAGTATTCATACAAGCCGCACAACGAATACATTTCAAAGAATTTCTAAAATCTGGGCGACCTAATTGCGTTGTTCTGCCATTGTCCACCAAAATAATGTGCATTTCTTGTCCTTCACGTGGTTTGTGAAAATGACTCGAAAAAGTAGTAATCGGCTGACCCGTAGCACTTCTTGCCAATAATCTCAAGAAAACGCTGAGGTGTTCGGCTTTAGGAATAATCTTTTCAAAACCCATCGAAGCGATATGAACGTCCGCCAAGTGCGTTCCCATATCAGCGTTTCCTTCATTAGTACAAACCACAAAACCGCCAGTTTCGGCGATGGCAAAGTTTACACCCGTCAAAGCCACTTTTCTTGTCAAGAAAGTATCTCTTAAATGTTGGCGAGCGGCTTCGGTTAAATATTGTGGGTCGGTTGCTCCTTTTTCAGTTCCTAAATGAATATGAAACGTTTCACCAACATCCGCTTTTTTCAAGTGAATAGCAGGCAAAACGATATGCGAAGGCGGTTCATTTCTCATCTGAACGATGCGTTCGCCCAAATCTGAATCTATTACTTCTATACCTTTTTCTTTTAAGAAATCATTCAAATGACACTCCTCCGTCAGCATAGATTTCGATTTTACCATGCGATTGACGCCCGCTTTTTGCAAAATCGAAAGTACAATTTCGTTATGTTCTTTGCCATCAGCAGCCCAGTGTACTTTTATACCGTTTTGCGTAGCTTTTTCTTCAAATTGTATAAGCAAATCGTGCATATTCGACAAACCATGATTTTTGATTTGCGAACCCGCTTCACGCAACTGTTCCCATTCTGGAATCTGAAAAACGGCTTTATCACGCTTTGAACGCACAAACCAAAGGGTTTCGTCGTGCCAGTTTACGTAATCTTCGTCTTTATTAAATTCAACCGACGCCGTAGCGTGGTCTTTGATTGGAGTATTCATCAGGTATTTTTTAATTGTGAATTAGTGATTTAATGATTTAGTGATTATTAACACAAATAACAATTACTAAATCACTCATTCACAATTCACTAATTGACAACTCACTAAATTTTACTATTCAAAATTTCAGCGATGTGTTTTACTTTTACACTTGAGCCTTTTCTTTTCAAAATGCCTTCCATGTGCATCAGACAAGAAACGTCTGCACCAGTAATAAATTCAGCTTCATGGCGAAGGTGGTCGGCTACTCTGTCTTTTCCCATTTTTGCAGAAACGGCTTCCTCTGCCACACAAAAAGTACCACCAAAACCACAGCATTCGTCTTTTCTATCCAACTCAATCAACGACAAACCATCGACCATTTTCAGTAATTTCTCTGGTTTTGAAAATGGCGTAGCAACCAATTCCGACATTTGAGCCAATTTCAAACCTCGCTGTCCGTGGCAACTTTGGTGCAAACCAACTTTATGCGGAAAATGAGCTTGAAGGTTTTCTACTTTTAGTACATCAACCAAAAATTCTGTGAGTTCATAAATCTTGGCGTTTCCACCATCTTTACCCAAAACGTGGTCTTTCACATGTAGCGTACAACTACCCGAAGGCGAAACAATGTATTCGTAGCCTTTAAAATTTTCAAGAAAGTTTTTGTCACATCCTTTACTGAGATGCTCGAAACCAGAATTTGCCATGGGTTGTCCACAACAAGTTTGGTTTAATGGATAATGTACTTCGCAACCAAATTTTTCTAAAAGCTCTAAAGTAGCAATGGCCACCTGAGGATAAAATTGGTCGATATAACAAGGAATAAAGAGTGCTACTTTCATTTTCTGAGTCTTCAATTCAATCTTTACTATAAAGCCCAAAATTACAGGTAAAATACTCTTTTGAGCGTACTGTACTCTTATGTTGGCGAGAGATTTGTATTGGTTTCGGCAAAAATTCTTCTGAATTGCGATGGACTTTTTCCTTTCAATTCTCGGAAAACTCTGCCGAAATAAGAGACATTATTAAAGCCACAGTGAAAGCATACATCCGAAATTTCTTCGCCACGCAAAAGCATTTTACAAGCCTGATTCACTCGATACTCATTAACAAACTCTGTAAAAGTTTGATTAACGTTCTTTTTAAAGTAATTACAAAAAGCAGGCACTGTAAGATTTGCTAAATCGGCAACTACTTGAATGTCTATTTCTTGCGTAAAATTTTCTTCGACAAACTTGTAAATTTTACTGAGGCGTTCTTGGTCTTTTAGGCTAAAATTGTAGCGAATATCCACAGGATTTAGCAGAGTATATTCAGTAGCATTCGCCAAATATTGAAGAATATTTAGGAGTTCAATCAGTCTTTCAAAATGAGGTAATGTCAGTAATTTCCGAAAACGTTCGTTCAAGATTGTACGAGTTTCGCCATGAAAAGCTATTCCTTGTTTTGAGCGTTCAAAGAGTTGCTTAATGGCTGCCATTTCCTGACATTCCCAAAAATTATCGCCTAAAAAATTTTCTTTAAATTGAATTACTACTTCTTCGTGCAAATCCATCGTGCCGTAGCCAAAACCAGCGTGCGGTACATTTGAACCAATCAATACTAAATCGCCATCGGTATAATAACTTAGATGATTCCCGACGTGCCTTCTACCAGAGCCTTGAAAAACCACCACAATCTCGTACTCTGGATGATAATGATAGCTCCAACGGAAAGCTCCAACAGAAACTTTTTGATGCAAAAGCCGAAAAGAACTCCCCTCATCAGCTTGAATGATTTCAAACTCAGCCCTCATTTGATACTTTTCTTATAAAATTTATTAATTTTTCATTTTTTATTGCTAATTTACTAAAAAATAAACTACGTTTTATCAAAAAATATTAAAATAGTCTTCTTTTGTAATAAAAAAAGAGTAGTTTTTTTACGTATATTTATGGAAATTTGTAGAAATCATTAACCATTTTATACTCTTTTATCCCTGAACCCAACCAAAAGAAGCGGACATCCTCCGCTTCTTTTTTTAATTCAAGCAAAATCAAAATTTATACTATGAACAATTGGAAGATTAAAATCTCAATTTTTATCAATTATTTCCTTTTTGCTATCTTGTTAAACAGCGTTGGGGCTGTCATTTTACAAGTACAGGCTACTTTCAATATTTCAGAATCGGCGGCGGCTATTTTAGAGGCCTTCAAAGATTTGAGTATTGCGGGTGTTTCATTTTTGGTAGCTTCGTTTATTGTAAAAATAGGTTACAAAAAAGCAATGCTGGTGGCTTTGGCTATTGTTACTTGTACTTGTTTACTTATGCCAGTAGTCAATGAATTTTGGATGACAAAATTATTGTTTGCCTCGGTCGGTACTTCATTTGCCTTGATTAAAGTATCCGTTTACGGTACAATCGGGCTTATCACCAAAGACCAAAGCGAGCATATCAGTATGATGAACTTCATAGAATCGTTTTTTATGATTGGCGTACTTACGGGTAGTTTTGTTTTTAGTGCTTTTATCGACGACCAAAACCCACAATCTAAAGACTGGGTTCATGTATATTATTTATTGGCAGGTTTGGCGGCTTTGGCTTTTTTACTGCTATTAAGCTCGCCTTTGGATGAATCAAGTATTAAAGTTACTCCTACTGAAAATACAACAGGAGGTTTTGCCGAAATGCTTCAGTTGGTGATTGTCCCCGTTGTATTGGTATTCGTGGCGAGTGCTTTTATTTATGTACTGATTGAACAAAGTATCATGAGCTGGCTACCTACCTTCAACAGCAAAGTACTGCATTTACCGGCTACTCTAAGTATCCAGATGGCAGCTATCTTGGCGGCGTCCACAGCGGTTGGGCGTTTTTTGGCGGGTATTTTACTTCGCAAAATTCAATGGCTTTATGTATTGCTTACTTGTGTAGTATTAGCAGGTACTTTGGTAATTATTGCTTTGCCTTTAGCCAAAGGTTTGGGCAACGAAGTAATCACTGGTTGGGGAAATGCTCCGCTTGTTGCGTTTATTTTTCCAATGATTGGCTTAGTTATTGCTCCTATTTATCCAGCAATTAATTCGGTCATTTTGAGTTCATTGCCTACTCGTCAGCATGGAGTAATGTCGGGTTTAATCGTAATTTTTTCAGCTTTAGGCGGTACAACGGGTTCATTGATTACTGGACACATCTTTGAGGCTTTTGGTGGAGAAAGTGCTTTTTACTTTTCATTAATTCCGATGACTCTACTTATCATTTGTTTGATTATTTTCAATAAATTATCAAACAAAAAAAGTGTAGAATTCAATAGTACAGTTGGGCATTAATTCCAAAAAATAATACCTTGCAATTGCTTTTTCTTTTTATAAACAATCTATAAATTAATATTCAAGATTTGTTTGTCTAACAACAAACTCGAATGCGATGTTGAGTTATGTCCAACTTTACTAATTCTCCTGATAAACAAACATTTACTCAATTGTTCATTGATGTTCAATTGAGTGACATTTTTCCAGATTCAAAAACCTTCAACGACTTCATACCCAAGTACGACGAAGCTTTGATTACCGAAAAATACAATCAAGCTCGTCAGGTAGCTGGTTTTGATTTATCACGATTCATTGAGGAAAACTATCAGGCCAACAGCCAATCTACCAACGAGTACAAAAGCGATACTTCAAAACCGATTGCTCAACACTTGGAAGATTTATGGCCGATACTCACCCGTGAACCCGAACAACAAGAAGAAAACGGATCTTTGATTCGTCTTCCTTCTCGCTATGTAGTTCCAGGAGGAAGATTCCAAGAAATTTATTATTGGGATAGTTACTTCACGATGTTGGGCTTGCAAGTGCATGGCAAAATAGATTTGATTGAAAACATCATTGACAATTTTGCTTTCTTGATTGATACTTTGGGTTACATTCCCAACGGAAATAGAACTTACTTTCTCGGACGTTCACAACCGCCATTTTTTGCTATGATGGTAGAATTACTCCGTCAAGAAAAAGGCGATGAAGTACTTTTGAAATATTTGCCTGCTTTAGAAAAAGAGTATGACTTTTGGATGAAAGGCAAAGAGTTATTGTCAAGTACAAATCAAGCAGAGCGACGAGTGGTAAAAATGCCTAACGGAAGTTTACTGAATCGTTATTGGGATGCCAACGAAACGCCACGCCCAGAGGCTTATAAAGAAGATTTAGAAATTGCAGAACACGCTACTGAAAGTGCTGAGAAAATCTATCGACACATCAGAGCCGCCGCAGAATCGGGTTGGGATTTTAGCAGTCGTTGGTTTAAGGATGGACAAAACATGACGACCATTCACACTACTGATATTATTCCTGTGGATTTGAATTGTTTAATGCTTAATCTTGAAAAAACCTTGTTCCGTGCCTTTTTACTTCTTGAAGATAATTACTCTGCCAAGAAGTTTTATAATGCGGCAAAAAACAGAGAAAAAGCCATTAAAAAATATTGTTATAGCGTAGAAATTGGCTTTTACTTCGACTATGATTTTATCGAACAAAAACCGACAAAATCATACTCTTTAGCCGCCGTTTTTCCCCTATTTTTTGAAATTGCCAACAAATTCCAAGCAAGTAATGTAGCCAAAATACTGAAAGATAATTTCTTGAAAGAAGGTGGTTTAATCACAACCACACATACTTCTGGGCAACAATGGGACGCACCAAACGGCTGGGCACCTTTACAATACATTGCTTATGAAGGACTTAAACGCTACGGAATTGATAATTTGGCAGAGAAAATCAAAACTCGTTGGATGAAAACCAACGAAACAGTTTACCAAAAAACTGGGAAAATGACTGAAAAATACAACGTAGAAACACCAAACATCAATGCCAGTGGTGGCGAGTACCCCAATCAAGACGGCTTTGGTTGGACAAACGGTGTAATGATTAAATTTTTGAATTCATAGATTTTGGTACTTTATAAAACGGCTGATGGTTTCACAACAACTATCAGCCATTTTTTTTAAATAATTCTTCAGCGAATTGCAACAATTGCCCAAAAGCTACATCCTTGATATTATATTGTTAAAATGTGTTAAGATGTTTTTTATAACTAAAAAAATAGTTACCTTACATCTTCATTTTAAACCTCATCAAAAATCAATAATTACATCATGAAAAAATCTACTATACTCACGTGCCTCTTTTACCTACTTTCTGTTTCTACGCTCATCTTTGCCCAAGCTCCGACAAGAGTAACCATTAAGGGTATTGTACAAGACACCAACTCGACCACCATGTCTGGGGCCACAGTTATGCTTCTACAACCTAAAGATTCGGCATTAGTCAATTTTGCCAGAGCCAACGACAAAGGAGCTTTTGAATTTAAGAATGTAAAAAATGCCAATTATCTCCTAAAAATTTCTTTCGTAGGTTTCCTTCCGTATCAATTAAAAATCAGTGTTGCCAACAACGAAATAACGGACTTAGGAGCAATCAAAATCAAACCCATTTCACAAGAACTTTTAGAGGTAGTCGTAAAAACGGCTAAAGCTCCGCTGAGTATCAAAGGCGATACCATTGAGTACAATGCGGCTTCTTTCAAAGTGCCACCTGGCTCATCGGTAGAAGATTTACTCCGACGTTTGCCCGGTATTGAAGTAGATGCCAGTGGTAATATCAAAGCACAAGGCAAGGACGTAAAAAAAGTATTGGTGGACGGCAAAACCTTTTTCGGCGACGACCCCAAAGCGGCTACCAAAAACTTAGGTGCTGAAACGATTTCTAAAGTACAAGTATTTAATGGAAAGTCTGAACAAGCGACCTTGACAGGTGTGGACGATGGTAAAAAAGAAAAAACCATCAATTTGGAGCTAAAAGATGAATTCAAAAAAGGCTCTTTCGGAAAAATTACGGGAGCTGTGGGTACTGAATCAAGAAACGCTTTTCGTGGTAATTATAACCGTTTCAATAAAAAAGAACAGTTTTCAATTCTTGGCTATACCAACAACATCAACGAAACGGGTGTAAACTGGAGTGATTACGGTGAGTTTAAAGGAAATAACTCTTTCAACCAAAATGACAATGGCGACTTTGGTTTTGGTGGTGGTGGCAGATACTATTTTATGGATGGGGGTGGAATTTTAGATAATTTCGATGGAAAGGGTTTTACCAAAAACTTTGGAAGCGGGGTGAATTACAATTATACTTTCAAGAAAACAAAACTAAGTACAAGCTACTTTTACAATCAGACCAAACTGAATCTCGACCAATATGAAAGTAGAAAAACTTTCTTGGAAAACAGTTCTTTCAATACCAGTGATACCAGTAATACGAGTAGTTTCAGAGGAAACCACAGCGTTGCGGCACGATTTGAACAAATGTTAGATTCAAGCAATACTTTGATTACAAAAGCAAATTTGAGTTTTAGTAATTCAAATACTACGCTTGCTCAAAGTCAGCGATTTTTTAATGAAAATAATGCACTTCAAAACGCATCAAATATTGGTAATGGTTCAGACCTGAATGCCTTTAATTTATCGGGTACAGCTATTTTTAGACATAAATTCAAAAAGAAAGGACGTAGTTTTGCTTCGAGTTTGGCATTCAGTAGAGCTTCAACAGATGGAACTGATAATCTAAAATCACTCACAAAATTCTTTGCAGCCCAAAATGTAAACGACCAAATTAAAGCCATTGGTCAGCTCAACCAAAATGCCAATACTAATAGTTTTATAAAAGGCGGTTTGTATTTCTTAGAACCACTTTCTAAAAAAATCTATTGGGAATCTTTCTATAATTTCAACAGCAGTAAACAAGACGTAGGCAGAGACGCATTCAATTCATTGTTAGAAAATAAGCGAATGGACAGTTTGAGTACCTTCTACAAAAACACCATTACTTATAACAGAATTGGAAGTAGCGTTCGTTACTCGCATTCGGGAATTAATATTTCTGCTGGTTTGGCGGCTTTGCGTTATGACTTAAACGGAAAACTGTATCCTAAAAAAGACGCTGCCCTCAATTCTGAAATCACGAAAACATTCGAGGCAATCACGCCTAATCTTTCTACCAGTATTGAATTTAAAAACAATGCTTACTTAGGTTTCAATTATAACCTAAACGTAGAAGCACCAAGTATTAGCGATTTACAACCCGTTGTCAACAACAACAACCCATTTTATATCACTTCGGGTAATCAGAATTTGTTACCTACCAAAAGCCATGAAATTGGTCTTGATTTCTACAAATTCGACCCAGCTACTTTTGCCAACATCAGTTTGTGGACGAGCTACAATTATTACTTGAGCCAAATTGTTTATAACCAAACGATTGATGCCAATTTTGTAACTCGTACTCAGCCCGTGAACATCGAAGGTGGAAAAAGAATCAATGTAGGTATTTATACAAGTTTCCCGATTATCAAGACTAAACTAACGGTGAATATGAACGGAAGCGTTAATAATACTTCAAATCCAACCTTTATTAACGGAGTAAAAAATGAAACTAATAATCAAGGCTATTCGGTCAATTTAGGCTTTAGCCTTACGCCAAGCGATAAACTCTTGATGAATTTCAGCAGTAGATTAGGCTTCAATACCATTAAGTACTCTATTGAAGAAGGACAAAATCAGGATATTAAAACAAAAGGATTGGATGCGTCTATCAAGTGGAATTTTGCTAAGAAAACCTTTTTTGAGACTAATCTTGACTATAACAGCTATCGCAACGACCGCTTTAATTTTAATCAAGAAATTCCAATTCTTAACTGTTCGGTAAGACGTTTAGTAATGAAAGACAATAAATTAGAAATTCGTTTGGCAGCATTCGATGTTTTCAACAAGCGTCAATCTATTACTCAACGAGGTTATCAAAACTATGTTACCAACCAAACGGCACTTACTTTGGCAAGATACTTTATGTTGAGTCTTACTTATAACGTAAAAGGTCATGTTGATAAATTAAAGAAAAACGAAGGTTGGTTTTAGGTAGCTGTGAGCTTTGAGCTATGAGCTTAAAACTAAAACTTGTAGCTCAAGGCTCAAAGCTCATAACTAACTTACAGCTCAAAGCTTGAAACTCATAGCTCGTAGCTTAAATCTCAAAGCTCACAACTCAAAGCTTAAAACTTATAGCTAAAAACTAAAACTCGTAGCTCAAGGCTCAAAGCTCATAACTTACAGCTCAAAGCTTATAGCTAAAAACTTAAAACTCATAGCTCGTAGCTCAAAGCTTATAGCTAAATTTTGAATTATGAAAAAAATACTCACACTCGCATTTATTTTATTCACTTTGTCGCTTCAAGCACAAAATACCGAAGGGGTTGTGTACTTTACTCGTACAACCTATTGGACAAAAATGAACAATCAGCTTACTTATTTAAGTAAACAAGAAAAGGAAAAACTTACTTATATGTTTGCGGGAAAAGATGATTGGAAAGTCTATACACTTTTGTATTTCAATGAAAACGAAAGTAAGTATGTCAACTCAGACGAAAAAACGGATGAATCAGAAGGCTATGCTTGGCGAAAAGAAGAGTACATTGTGAACAGAAATTTTGCTAAAAACACTATGACAGATGTGTTTGAAATCTTAGGAAAAACCTACATTATTGAAGATTCATTGCAAGTACCTAACTGGAAAATCCTAAATGACATCAAAGAAGTAGCTGGACATATTTGTATGAAAGCGATGGTTGAAGACACTATCAAAAAGCAAAAAATTATAGCATGGTTTGCCCAAGATATTATGTCGAATGCAGGGCCAGAAAGACTTTGGGGCTTACCCGGATTGATTCTGGAATTAGACATCAACGACGGCACAGTGATGATAGAAGCCAGTAAGATTGAGTTCAAGAAATTAAACCAAGAAATGGCATTACCCAAAAAACTGAAAGGCAAAAAACTCAATGAGAAAGCCTATCAGGAAATGACGGATAAATTCATTAAAGAGAAAATCAAAGAAGAAATGAACCCTTATTGGTCGATTAGGTATTAAGGATGAGGTATGAATTATGAGATATGAATTATATTTCTGAAATTTTTAAAATCATCTGAGTAAAATATAATTTAGCCTTTCTTTTCTCGGTCTTCCGAAAAAAGAAAGGCTTTTTATTTACTAAAAGTATATTTTATTCTATCTATTAAATACACAGCAACTTACAAAAATACTTTTTAAAGTAAAGTGTTTATAAATACACAAAATTTGTAAATTTGAATAAGCTCAAATCATTCAGAAAGAATCATTTCTATAAATTGATTACAGCACACATTACATCTTAAAAACATCAATAAGATATGGCAACCAATACAGGTAATAATTCAAGAAAAGGGCAAGTAAAAGGTAGAAGTCAAATCTTTAACCCATCAACAGGAAATTATGTAAAAAGAGATACCCAAACTGGTAAATTCATTGATGTAAAATCTGATGGAAAACCTTTTAAGGGTGTTAAAAAAGAAAGCATTACGATAAAGCCTAACCCTAATGTGAAAAAAGAAATCGCCTTAAAAGCAGAAAATGCTGTAATTAAAGTAAAAAATAGTAAAAAGAGTGTCTAATGAAACAGCCTATTGCCAACTACGAACGTAACGTTTTTATCAATTGTCCTTTCGACGAAAAATATGAAGAAATCTTTAATGCTATACTATTCGTGGTTCATAAGTGTGGTTTCATTTTACGTTGTGCCAAAGAATATGAAGACTCTTCAAGTATAAGAATCCAAAATATTGTTCAATTAATTCGTGAAAGTAAATACTCTATCCATGATTTATCAAGAGTAGCCTTGAGCGAAACAGAAAATTTACCAAGATTCAATATGCCATTGGAATTAGGAATTTGTATTGGGGCAATTGAATTTGGGACGAAAAGACAAAGATTAAATCAATACTTAATAATAGAAAGTCAAAAATTCAGGTTTAAGCAATTTATTTCGGACTTATCAGGGCAAGACATTAAGGAACATAAAGATTCTGTGGAAGAAGCAATTAAAATTATTCGAAATTGGCTTTCTACAAAAACACCTGATAAACTCCCAAGTGCCTCTAAGATAATCTATGAATATAAGCTCTTTCAAGAGTCATTGCCATCTCTTTGTGAAGAAAATAATTGGCTACCTAACGAATTAACTTTTGGAGAATACTCATCCTTAGTAACAAGCTGGTTAACTTTAGAGTAGATTTAAACAATTATCTAACATCATTAATGGAAGAACTTATAAAGTTCCTTCCAATACTTTTAAAATATTGCCTAAACCTTCGGCATCTGTTTCTGAAAAATCATTCAACTTATCAGAGTCAACATCCAGTACCATACATACCTCTCCAGACTTATCAAAAACAGGCAATACAATTTCAGATTTTGAAGCAGAGGCACAAGCAATATGTCCGGGAAATTCCTCTACGTCTGGTACAATTACGGTTTGCTGAGTGCTATAACAATGTCCACAAACGCCTTTTGTAAACGGAATACGAGTACAAGCAATTGGGCCTTGGAATGGGCCTAAAACCAATTGATTCTCTTTTTTCAGATAAAATCCTACCCAAAAAAAGCCAAAAGCCTCACGTAAAACCGCCGAAATATTCGCAAGATTGGCAATTAAATCAGCCTCATCCGTAATTAAAGCCTTTACTTGTGGCAAAATTGCCTCATAAATTTCTTGACGATTTTCGGTTGTAGGAATATATAAACTCTCTGCCATAATGATTGATGTTGATAAAGAAAATAAAGCTTAAAATTAGGCATTAAGTACTAAATCTCAAACCATGCTACTTCACAAAAGGCTGAATCCCTAAGGTTTTGATTTTATTCACTACAAATTTCCCTAAATTTCCACCTTGTGTTTGTCCGTTTTCGATGGCGTCCATATAATGAATGCCACCATAAAAACGTGACACGGCAGCTTCGTTAGCGGCTTGTCGGAAAGAAGTAAATTTGCGTGGCTGTAAATCAAAATAGATTTCAGAATCATCTATGTATTCAAAGCTGTCTCCCAAAAAGTAAGTCAATACTTCTGCCGAAGCGGTTGAAATTACGCTGTGTCCGCTGGTATATTCTGGAAACGGTGGCGTTTGTAAAAGTGGTTGCCAACGAATATCTATCAATTTATTAATTACCGTTTCAGGTCTGATTCGGTTACTCCTGTACTTTTCATCCCAACAACTAATAAAAGCATCCATCAAAGTAGTGGCAACCAATGAATGAAGCATCAACGACTGTCCAAACGGAAGTTTTGCTTTGTTCGAGGCGATACTTGTGATATTCATCCAGTGTCCGCCCGGACTCATTTTTTTGAAACCAATCGACATGTGTCCAGAAGTATTGATGGCAAAAGGGTTACAATCCCAAAAAGCAGCGATGGTTCTTTGCTCTAAAGTTGAATTTTTACTAATGTCATATACCGCTTTCGCCAATTTATAAAATTCACTTCCCTCTTCGGCACTGTACGCTACTGGCGGAATCGGCTTAAATTGGTTACAAGTATCTATCAACATTGGTCTAATCGTTCGCCAATTAGGTTCAACGGCTTCCATATAGGCAGGCGGAGTTGGATACCAATTCCCCTCTCCTTTTATAGGCTTGTACCTTCTTAAAGTACTTAGTTTCAAGTAGCCATCATTTTTTGCCCAAGCCACCATTTTTTGTGATACTTCTTGAGCGACATTGATAGAATTTGTAATGACTTGCTCTGAATAGCCATCATTTTTCCAACTTTCAAGAATTTTCTTTTGGTCTTCTTCCAACTGAAAACCCGAAGGCAACATCCTTTTTCCTGTCTCCAAAATTGCGTACAAAGCCGCCAAATGGTAGTCGTACTCGCCCGAATGTTGAATACTGAATTTGGGGAAACCTTTGATATAAGTACTCGGCGAAGGAATCGTTTGGTCGTGCTGTGCCAGTATTTCGTGAGCTCCCAACAAACTGTATGAGTAGAATCTACTCGCCGCTGGCGGATTTACTACATCGTGGAGCATCACCATAGTCAAAGAGAAAACAGCAGGTTGTAAATAGGCTGTTGGTTCTTTTTTTGCCTTGAAAGCCTGTACCGAAAAAGTACAAAGTAAAGCTATCAGCAGGGAAAATTTTCTTAGATAAATCATTCTTTATAAAATTGAAGTGCTTGGTTAAAAGCAGCAATGATTAAATATTTTTCAGCCCCAATGTTCATTTCTACAAAAGATTTTACGTCACCTTTCACCGAAAGTCCAGAAGTAATCTGGTTGAGGTAAGTAAAATCTCCTTTGCCGTTTCCTTTCAGAAGACAGCCATAATTGGCATCCATACTGCCTAATTTCAAACGATTGTCGGTTTTATTTCCCAACAACAAAAGGTCGCTTTTTCCGTCTTTGTCAAAATCTTTTACTAAAATCTGTGAAACTGGGGCAAATTGAGCTTGTAAAGGCAGTACTTTCTTTTGGTATTGAATACTTTTATCTGCTCCGATACTGCTCAGGAAACAAACGGTTCGGTTTTCATTCAATGTTAAAATTGTTGCTTTGGCAATTTCTTCTTTCGTCAATACTTCGTTGATGGTAGCGTCAGCGTAATTTTTATAAGAAGAGAATCGTCTTCGCATCGGGAAAATTTGGTCGTTCAATTCATCACGACTTACAAAAGGATACGATTTGCCTTGTACGTAAAAATTCAAGAAGGGGTCAATTGAACCATTATCGTCAAAATCAGCAAAGTACAATTCGGCAGGCTGTTGCTTTGACACTTTTATGACAGAATTTTCGCCATAATTTCCAGCAATAATATCTTTTTGACCGTCACCATTCACATCTTCCAAAGCCAGCGAAAACCACAAACCATTATCTGTTTCCGAGAAGTAAGTACTTGTTTTATCAACAAAACCTTCTGGCTTGTTCAAGTAAATTTTGATAGGCATAAATTCCCCACAAATCACTAAGTCTTGTCTGCCGTCGGCATCAATATCTGTCCATTGTGCATCTGTCAGCATTCCCAATTTGGCAAAAGGAATGTTCTTTATCGTAAATTTCGCCTGACCATTATTTTCTAATAAAAACGATTCGGGTGCGATAGGATAACGACCGGGCAGTACTCTTCCGCCCACAAACAAATCTGTGTCTCCATCTTTATCAAAGTCGCAAGGACGCACAAATGCTTTGCTACTGGCACTCAAATTCGGCAAAGAGTAAGTAGAAGGAAATAATTTTCCTTTGCCATTGTTCAAGAAGATTTCATCTTGAAACGAAGGTGTATTTACTTCAAACAGTGAATACCCACCTTTGGCAATATACAAATCTTGAAAGCCATCACCATTGGCATCAAAGAAAACCGCCGCAACGATAGATGAATTATTTTCATCGCCAATTTCTAAATTTTCAATCGGCAAAAAAGTACCATTACTTTGCTGAATCAGTACTTTTCCATTACGATTTTTATCGCCACTCACAAAAACATCTTCCAAACCGTCCTTGTTCACATCGCCTTTGGCAAGTACTGGCCCAGTAGCCGAATACATAAACAACATTAAAGGCTGACGCTTGAAATCATTTTCGATAAAAGGCTCGTGTAAATAGGGAATTTTTGAAGATACTTTCTGAAAAATTGGGTCTTCGATAAGTTCAAAAGAGGAAATCGGTTCGCTATTCTTTTTAATAGAAAGTAATTTGTCTGCCGACAATGCTTTGAGCCACTGTTCGGTGTGGTCGGGCCAAACGATTTTGAGCGAATCGACTTTTGTATTTTTACCCAAACCAAAATGTAAACGCATAGGTTCACAAGACAAATAACCACGATAAGGATTTACTTCTTGGTATTGTACTTGACCGCCAGCATATAAATATACTTTAGAGCCAAGTACTGTTTTCGTGGTTTTGTCAGCAATAAGATTTACTTGAAAATAATGCCCTTGAGCATTTTCTCTACTCGTATTTTGATAAACAGAAACTTCTTCGTTGATATTATTAATCAACAAATCTAAGTCGCCATCGTTGTCTAAATCTGCATACGCTGCTCCGCTTGAAATACTTGGAGCAGACATTCCCCAAGCCTCTTGTTGGTTACTAAAAGTTAAATCACCATTATTTTTAAAGATATAATTGGGCAATTTTGTTGAAGGCATTGCACGCACCAAATCCATCAATTGAATGGGTTCTCTGTCCATTGCTTTGCGGATTTTGTAGTCGCCCCAGTATCTTAAAAAATCTTTATTGGTATAATCTCTTAAATAACCATTACTGATAAAAACGTCTTTCAATCCATCATTGTCAAAATCAACAATGAGCGGACACCAACTCCAATCGGTACTTGATAGCCCCGAAAGGCGAGCAATTTCACTAAAAAATGGAATTTTGTTTCGGTCATTTCCTTGATTCAGTTGCAACATATTGTGCATATATTGTTTCTGAAGACCTTGATTTTGCATGAGTTCAAACGACTCATAGTTTTCTTGTAATTGTAATAGCTTTTGTCTGCGATTATCTTCTGGCAACATATCCAGCGAAAGAATATCAGGCAAAGCATCATTATTTATATCGGCGATGTCCACGCCCATCGAGAATTGAGCCAGATGTTGTAATGACTTTTTGGTGTCTTCCAGAAAAGTACCATTGCCTTTGTTGATGTACAAATAATCGGGTTCGTTATAATCGTTGGTAACGTAAATATCTGGCAATCCATCTTTATTGATGTCGGCAATGGCAACACCCAAACCAAAAGTTAATGGATATTGATGAATACCCGCTTTGGCAGAAACGTCTTCAAAATGTCCGTTTTTATTTTCAAATAAACGATTTCCAGCCAGAGGGTCAATTTCATTTCTGAGGCGAGCCAACTCCATGTTATCATACTTCTTTACATTATGATTGAGCAAGAACATATCTAAATCTCCGTCTGAATCATAATCTAAAAAAGCCGCTTGCGTACTGTAACAAGGACTATCTAAACCATACTCTTTTGCCTTTTCGATGAATTTTACTGAACCATCTTTTTGTTTGCCAAGATTGATAAACAACTGATTTCGGCGATTTTCCTCCTCTACTTTTCCTGAATAACAAATATAAATATCCAAGTATCCATCGCCATTTACGTCCGCCATGGTTACTCCAGTTTTCCAAGCTCCTTTTCTACCTTCCAAATCTTTTGAAGCCGTTTTGGTGATGTCTTTGAATTGTAATTTTCCCAAGTTCAAGTACAGTTTGTTGGCTTTCATGTTGGCAGTAAAAAACACATCTTCCAAGCCATCATTATTTACATCGCCAACGGCTACACCAGCACCATTGAAAAAATACTCATAAGCCATTACGTTCAACTCCTCTGTTTCATCAATTTGATTGATAAAATCAATACCTGTTTTTTTAGCATCAAGCTTTTGAAACAAAGTTTGTTGAGCAGTAGCCTCAAAGCATAATAAACTCAAGAAAATAAAGGAAAGTATTTTAGAAGGGGAATGGCTCATCACTGGAATCTTCATATAAAATCTTATAAAAAACTTCGACTAAAAAGGGTTTAGTCGAAGTTGAGAAAAAATACGATATTTTGCTAATCTGAATTTTAAAAATTGATGAAGTATAATTCAATGAGCGATAAGTTTGAGTGCTGAATTGTGAGTTTTGAATTTTACAATATTGAATTTCAAATAATTAAAAAAAAGTAAGTTTTTGAAAATCAATACATTCATTGACAATTCGCAATTCTGCATTGTTACTTAACAAAAGAAAGCATTAAGGAGTTGGAACAAATCATTCCAACTCCCACGCATTAATTTATGAATAGTGGTTCGGTTTATTTATCCCACCATACTCTTCCTGTGAATGTGTCACCGCCTGACAAACGAGCCACAGCAGCAGCGTAATTTACAGGGTTGGTTGAAGCTTCTTCAACTTTGTAAGGAATTCTTCTTGGAATTGTACCATTCGAGAAGTTATTCGCAAACACAACTGGTGTCAATACTGGATAACCAGAACGTCTCCAGTTAGACCAAGTTTCGATAAAGTTGAAAGTAGTTGAAGTAGTTACCCAAATTTGCTCGTTGATTTGTTTCAATGAAGCAGTAGTTGAGCTTGTATTCAACGGGTTAGCTGCCAAGAAAGCTGGAGTAGCTGCAACTGCTGCTTTAATAGCTGCATCAGAAGCCGCCGTAGAATTGAACTGAGCTAAAGAAGCGATAGCTGCTGCCACACCATTGTTGTAGTGTTCTGAAGCAGAAGTAGCTCCAACATTCCAACCTCTTACTTTAGCTTCTGCTAATAACAATTCAGTTTCAGCATAAGTTAAAACGAAGTTTACACCGCTACGGTCTAAGAAAATAGCAGTTCTTGGACGAGAGTATTTACCAACTTTAGCAACATCATTACCAGTACCAGAAGCACCCGGATATTGTGGATGCTTGCTAATATCAGTAGCTCCACCGTTTAAGTCATAACCATTTGGTAAACCAATTTGAACAGAAACAGTATTGTCACCTGCTAAGTCTTGGTTTGAGTTATTAGCTAAACCTGGTTGAGAAACCTCTGCAATAGCAGCAATTCTTGGGTCATTAGTTGCTTTCAAATAATCAATGAAAGTTTTGCTCCAACGTACTTCACGGTAATCATCACCTACTCTTAATGCACCTGTTGTATTGTTTCCTTGAGTACTATTGTCAGTTAAAACTTTAGCATTATCAGCGATAGAAGTGAAAACGCCACCAGCTACGGCTTTCTCAGCCCAAGACTTAGCAGCAGCTTCATCTACTTTAGTCATACGCATTGCTAAACGCAACATTAACGAATAACCAAATTTCTTCCATTTAGCTACATCACCAGCATACATCAAATCAGCAGTTGGTCCTGCTTTGTTTACATCCAAGTTTTTGATAGCCGTTTCTAATTCAGCTAACATTCCTGGGTAAATTGTTTGTTGCGTATCATACTTTGGAAGCGTAATTGCATCTTTCGCTCTAAGAGCTTCAGTATAAGGTACGTCGCCATAGCAGTCAGTGATATGAGCAATGTTAAGTACTTTCATGATAGTACCTACATTGTATAAGTTAGAAAATGCAGGTTTATCTTTAGTAAGATTTTGCATCTCTACTGCCAAAGAAGCCGAACGATAGTTTTCTCCAAAAATTCTTCCTTGATATGCCAATGCACTACCAGAAGCTACGTACTTATCTCCGTTTCCGTAGTAAGAGAAAGTAGAAGCTAAAGATTGCGTCCACATACTTTGGTAAAGTAATTGCGAGTATCCAGTATTGCCGTAGTCGAATTGAGACTGAGACAAAAGATAGTTAGGATTGAAGACCTCTGCACTTGTAGCATTAGGGTCTGTATTGATTTTTTCAAAATCAGAAGTACATCCTATTGGAAAAAGTAAGGCCGTTAGTCCAATATATATAAATAACTTTTTCATATTCTTTGTAAAGTTTGTTTAGAATTTAATGTTTAAGTTAAATCCATAAGTACGAGTTATTGGCAAACTGTTTCCTTCGATTCCTGCGTAGTTGATAAGCGAAGAGAATCCTGCTTCTGGGTCAATGTTGTCAGTATGTTTCAACAATGTGAAAAGGTTACGAGCAACAAATGAAACACCTACTGATTGGAACGGTAAGAAACCTAACTGTTTTTTGTTAAGCGTATAGCCAAAAGTAACTTGACGAAGTTTGATGAAGCTACCATCTAATACGTTTAAGCCAGAGATACGTCTTGCCAAAGCTTGGTAATAAGTTTGAGCAGGAACACTTACAGTATTTGGAGAACCATTTTCTGTAACACCTTCTGCCACAACACCACCTTCACGACCTTCTAAAGTCATTTGGTGTAAGCCTCTGAAAATTGCGTAATAGTTCGTAGCAGACAATACTTTATTTCCGAATCTGTAATCAATCAAGAAAGCAAAGTTGAAACCTTTGTAAGAGAATTCGTTGTTGAAACCACCATATACTTTTGGTAATACAGAACCCATTGCTGTTCTTGAAGCCGCTTGTTTTGGAATACCCGCTGCATCAACTACAATATTTCCTTTAGAATCTCTTACGTAGTCATAAGCCATGATTTGTGGACCAGCCATACCTTTTACTAAAGCAGTGTTTGCGTTTAATGGACGGTAAGTACCAAGACCCAATTGCTCATTATCAGTACCAGTACCAGAAATATCTATGATTTTGTTGGCAACTGTTGTGATGTTGAATGAAGTTTTCCAGCTAAAGTCAGTAGTTTCGATTGGCGTTCCGCTCAACATTAACTCGATACCAGAGTTTTGCGTTGAACCTGTACCTACATACTGTCCAGTGTAACCTGTTGCATCAGAAAGTGAACCGTTGATAATCTCGTTTTTAGTTTTACGAGTAAAATAAGCAAGGTCAACACCTAATCTGTTTTTGAAGAATTTCAATTCAGTACCAACTTCATATTCTGTCAAAGTATATGGTTTCAAGAACAAGTTTGGTAAAGTAGAGCTGAATGAACCAGTAGTTACCCCTTGAATCGCTGAACCTACGCTATAATATTGTGAAGTACTGTATGGGTTTGCTGGCTCACCAGAAACAACTGCATAAGAAGTACGCAATTTACCGTAGCTAAGTTTGTCAGATTTAAGAATGTCTGTTAAATCTAAGCTCAAAGAAACTGAAGGAGTGAAAATTCCGTAGTTATTAACTGGCAAAGTAGAGAAAGCATCATAACGACCAGTAGTCGATAATGTAAGCAATTTCTTGTAAGCAAAGTCTAATGAGTAATATGCAGAGTGTGTTTCTTTCTCGTTATAGCCATAGCTTCTGTTATAAGAAAGTACGTTGTTAGGGCTATAGAAGAAAGGAATCACGAATGGACCACCACCAATAGCAATTCTATCATATTTATTTTTTCTAAGAGCCGCACCCACCATAGCATCAATACTGAAATCTTCTGTAATGTCTTTTGAAGCAGATAAGAAAGCATCAGCATTCAATTCAGAAGTAGTAGCTTTTGACAATTCATCGAATGAACCTTTGTTACCGTTTGAATAAGCAGTACCAGTTGGAGTAATTTTGAATACACCGTCATTCATGTAGTCATAACCTACACGTACTTGACCATACAACCATTTTGTGAAGTCATATTTCGCAGAGATAGCAGAAATCAAACGCTTTCTTGTAACATCGTTTTTGTATCTGTTTACTACAAACCAAGGGTTAGTAACGTAGATATCATCGTTGTATTGAATTTCAGCACCCACAGCTGAATTCACATCATAACCTGGTTGTAAAGCTGATTGGTTTACGCTTGTAGCTAAATATTGGATGTTGTTAGCATTCAAAGGACCATCACTTAATTGAGGTTTGTTTGTAGCTTTTTCATCAATATAGTTCACCATCAAGTTTACAGTTAATTTATCTCCCATTTTCTGAGAACCTGTAAAGTTGATTGTCTTACGGTCTAAACCACTGTTTCTTAAAATAGATTTGTTATCTAAGTTAGCGATTGACAAACGGAAAGAACCTAAATCACTTGCATTAGAAACTGAAACTGAGTTTGTAACAGAAGCACCAGTTCTATAGAAGTTTTCAATATTATCTTTTACAGCTGAATATGGATATGATTTTCCATCAAATTGGATAGTAGAAGCACCATCTAATTTTTCACCCCAGCTCAACATACCACTGTTTAATGCACTTGTTACGTTTGTTGGACGTGAACCGTTGATACCCTGACCATATACATATTGGTAGTCAGTATTATTAACAGCCTTATCAGCAACCATGTTCAAGTTATACTCAACAGCCATTTTACCTTTTTTACCAGACTTAGTAGTAATCTGAATAACCCCGTTAGCAGCTCTTGCACCATAAAGAGCAGATGCAGAAGCACCTTTCAATACAGTCATGTCTTCAATATCATCAGGGTTGATGTTCGAAATACCATCACCTTGGTCAGCACCACCCCACTCACCAGCACTACCTCTTTGAGTATTGTCCATCGGAACACCATTGATTACAATCAAAGGAGAAGACGCTGTGAAGCTCGCCATACCTCTTAACAAAATACGAGCAGATGAACCTGGTCCACCACTTGTACCCGAGATATTTAAACCAGCCACACGACCAGCCAATGAATAAGCTACGTTAGTTTCACGAGCTTTCGTCATCAAACCACCATCTACCTTTGTTACGGCATAACCAATTTTTCTGGCTTCTTTTGAAACCCCCAAAGCCGTTACAACTACTTCGTCAAGCGATTGGTTGTCGGCATCTAATACTACATCAAGTGAAGAGCCATCAACTACTACTTGTTTGGGTACAAAACCCACTGAACTAAACACCAATGTAGTGCCTTTTGCAGCATTAATGGTGAAGCTACCTGAAGCGTCCGTAGTAGTACCTCTTGTAGTACCTTTAACTTGGATGCTTACTCCAGATAAGCCAACTTTATTACTGTCTGTTACTTTACCTTTTATTGCTTGAGCAAAAAGCTGCGAGCTTGTAAAAAGTAGTAATGCAGTAATTAACATCGTAAAATTACTTTTGCATGCTTTCATTTTTTTTTAGATTACAGTGAAAAATAGACTTAAAATTACTCATGATCAAAGCCAAATGGCAGGCTAATTTTAGGGTGGGTTTTGGGTTTTAGCTAACATTTCTTTTGTTGAATAATTAATTTAGTGTCTCTGGTAGGTTATTACTCTCTTTCTCAAAATTCTTTGATTTTTGTATTCTTAGCTTAGTTTCTGTATCGTTCTGTCATGATACTTTCACTAAAATCAAAGCACTCAAAATAAAAAATATCAACCTAAAGAGCTTAATTAATAAAATAATTTAAAATAGTTTTATTAATTACTTAACTGAAAAAGTAAATAAATATAATAAAATACTGTATGCACAAGAAAAAATATGCAAAAAATCTAAAAAAATAGCTAATTTATTTTTAAAATCGGAAATATATTACGCAGTAATCAATAAATTATATTACCAAATGAGAATCGAACACCATACAGTATATTATAAAATTTATTAAAATATATCCATAACTTTAAAAAAAATCTCAGCTTTGAGTACAACTTTATTTATTTACTCCTTTTGATTGTGGATTTTCATTGAAAATATTTTTATTTATCCTTAAATTTAAGTTTTCAGCTTAATTCTTGCATTTTTCCAAGAGATTTACTTTTTTTGAATAAACTCACATTTAACTATTATGCCAATTAATCCAATAGACTCTTCTGACATTGAAGTACTTGATAAAGAATCAATCGTTGACAAGAAAAAAAGCCGCTTAAAGAAAAAAATACTTCAAGATTTGTACTTTAGAGGAAACCGTACCATTGCTCAACTTACCAAAGAATTACATACAAGTGTCCCTTCTGTTACTACCTTGTTAGAAGAATTAGTAGAAGAGAAATGGATTGTTGAAATTGGCCTTGCAGAAGCACAATTTGGGAGAAAGCCCATTCTGTATTCGATGAACCCACAGCAGCGATATGTTTTAATTATCGACCTTGCTATTCATGGTTCAAAAGCTGCCATCATAAACCTCCAAAATCAGATTATCATTGAACAAGACCTTCATTTACAATTATCTGATAAAAATGATGCTTTAGAAAAAGTAACGGCTGCTATACATCAATTTATGGCAGAAGTACCTATTCCTTTGGATGAAATCATTGGTGCTGGGATTTCAATGCCGGGCTTGGTAAACCCCAAAAATGGCTTTAATTATACTTACCGAAATATCAATCCTTATAATCAGTCTTTTGGCAGTTGGCTTACACAACATTTTTCCTTGCCTTTTTATATCATCAACGATACCCAAGCCATGATTATCGGTGAAAATCAGTTTGGTTTAGCTCGTGGTATGCAAAATGCTTTGGCTGTAAATATGGATTGGGCTGGTATTGGTTTGGGCATTGTACTAAACGGAAAGGTTTTTCAAGGCTCAAATGGATTTGCTGGTGAATTGGGTCATATCCAAGTAAAAGAAAATGGCGTACTGTGCCACTGTGGCAAAGTGGGTTGTTTAGATACACTCACTTCGGCGGCATCGCTCATCCGAAGAGTAAAAGAATCTTTAAACAATGGCAAGGTTTCAAAACTGACTCAAACCGACGTAGAAAATATTGATATTGAATTAGTGATTCAAGTAGCAAATGGCGGTGATGCTTTGGCAATAGATTTGCTTCACGACATCGGGAAAGAAATGGGAAAAGGCTTGTCTGTTGCTGTGCATTTGTTCAATCCAGAAGCTATTATTATCAATGGTATTTTGGCAAAAGCAGGAAAATTCATCAGCAATCCTATCGAACAGGCCATCAATAAGTACTGCCTTGCCGATTTTAAAAGCGAATTACTGATTCATATTTCTGATATTGGCGAAACGGCACGCTTGTTGGGGACACAGGTGTATATTATCGAAAATGTTTTGGTAGCTTAATATTGTATCTTTAATACTGACAGATAAAACCAAATAAATAAGCAATTTGTAAAAATTTCTCCTCAGAATTTGTAATTTAGTAGGACTCATTCGTTATATCTAACGATTCGAGACCTTGATAAAATCCTATATTTATCAACTCCCATATAACCACAACTTGAATCTTTCATAAATTGATGATTATTTAATTTATCTTTGTATAAATATAAATTTTCTTCTGTTAAAATTGCATTTTATATACTCATCAGTAATAAAAGGCAACGAACATACCCTAAATTTGGTTTTTAACAAACTTTTTGTTTATTTTTATGACCCCGCCTTCAACTAATTACTTTAAAGCAATGAGAAAGATTCTGCTTATCATCAGCACTTTAACACTGGCAAGTTGCCAGAAAAATGTATATTTGACAGGGTCGTTGATGCACCAACTACAAGAAAATGAGCTTGACCTTACCAGAATACAATTTTATAACGATAATCCACTTTACCTCGAAAGAGAAGTTCCGTCTTCGGATGCTACCATTAAATCAGGAAAGGTAGTTTTCAAAAACGGTAGATATATCAACCGTATCGGCTTAGAAAAAAATACGCCCGGCTTGGTTCAGAAAGAAGAAAATGGACAATTGTTGATAGCCTTTGAAAAAAGTAGTGAAGAAAGTTCATTACGATTTGGCCCAGTTGCTGGCGAAAGAGGCGAGTACTTTTATCAATTAGTAGATACCCAAGGCAATGCCAACTTTTCAAGGATTGACTACGAAGGAAGTAAATATTTAGTCATTTATAAAAAACCAAGAGTAAGAATCATGCTGGCAAGAAGTGTTTTTTCTAACTTGAGAGTAAAAGTAAGGCGAATGAAAGGAAACAAAATTAAGACTCAGTATCGAGACTAATATTAAAAAAATACTAAATCTAAATTAAAAAAGAGTAGGCTTGCCAAAAGCTTACTCTTTTTTATTGAATAAATGTTTTTAGTCGTATGCTTGCAGAATAATTTTTTCTTTCTCATTTTTACAACATCACCCAATATAAAAATCCCATAATATTTCATCATTACCCCAGTTGGGTCGTGAAATGAATTAGTAAATAACATGAAAGCAGACAAAACCGTAGATTATCATATAAAATCAGGCTGGCACGCCATTAGCCGAATGTATAATTCTTTCGCTGCTCCGTTCGATATGACAATGGCTATCGGCTATGTACTCTTGAACATCGACAAAAAAGGAACACCCGCTACTAAAATTGCTCCTGCTTTGGGCTTAGAACCAAGAAGCCTAACTCGTATGTTGAAATCATTAGAAGATAAAAAATGGATTCGTAGAGAAACCGACGAAGAAGACCGCCGTATCGTGAAAGTGTATCTTACCGAAGAAGGAAAAAGAAAAAGAGACATTGCCCGTGAAGGTGTACTTACTTTCAATAATGCCATTTATGAAAAAATTGGGGCTGAAAAACTCGAAATCTTCTTTGAAGTAATGCAAAAAATTAGCGAAGTGGTAGATATTGATACCGCCAATTATAAGTCGGATAACTTAGACGAAAACGTACTGATTGTCTAAAATCAAAGGACAAATACTTCTCGAAAATTATTTTAAATGTTATGCTTGCATAACATTTTTTTATTTGTGTATCTTTATACCAAAATAGTATGTAAGCAGAACAATTTTGGACTTATTCAATAAACAAATAAAAAAATGACTACGACAGACAGCACAACCTCTATCAAAGGTGGAGAGTTTTTAATCAAAGATATTGACGCTTCACAAATTTTTATTCCTGAAGAATTTTCTGAAGAACAACAAATGATTGCCCAATCTTGCTTGGACTTTCTTCGTACCGAAGTACATCCTCGCTTAGATGAAATCGACTATGCCAAAAACACAGATTTGATGGTAGAGTTGATGAACAAAGCTGGTGAATTAGGCTTATTAGGAACAGCCATTCCCGAAGAGTACGGCGGTTTTGGAATGAATTTCAATACTTCAATGCTGGTAGCTGAGGCTTGCGGTGGCGGACATTCCTTCTCGGTAGCACTTTCGGCTCATACAGGTATTGGTACTTTGCCGATTTTGTATTATGGTAATGAAGAGCAAAAAGCGAAGTACTTGCCCCTACTCGCTACGGGCGAATGGAAAGCAGCTTACTGTTTGACTGAACCAGATTCAGGTTCGGATGCCAATTCGGGTAAAACAAAGGCTACTTTATCAGAAGACGGTAAGCATTATATCATCAATGGTCAAAAAATGTGGATTACCAATGGTGGTTTTGCAGATTTGTTTATTGTTTTTGCCAAAATTGATAACGACAAAAACCTTACGGCTTTTATTGTTGAGAAAAGTTTCGGCGGCATCACGATGAACGAAGAAGAGCGAAAAATGGGTATCAAAGGTTCTTCTACTCGACAAATTTTCTTCAACGACTGCAAAGTACCTGTTGAAAACCAACTTTATACTCGTGAAGGTGGTTTTAAAATAGCAGTAAATATCTTAAATATCGGCAGAATCAAATTGGCTTCAGCCGTAGTAGGAGCATCAAAAGGAATCATTGTAAAATCGGTAAACTATGCCAATGAACGCAAGCAATTTGGTACTTCTATCAGTAGTTTTGGTGCAATTAAACATAAAATTGCCGAAATGACGGTAAAAGTATTTGCTTCTGAATCGGCTTGTTATCGTGCTGGACAAAATATTGATGATGCCATCGACAGCCTTCTGGCAGGTGGAATGGATGCTTCACAAGCAAAACTAAAAGGTGTAGAGCAGTTTGCGATTGAATGTGCAATGCTAAAAGTACATGGTTCAGAAGTATTGGATTATGTAGTAGATGAAGGCGTTCAGATTTATGGAGGCATGGGCTTTTCGGCAGAAGCTCCGATGGATAGAGCTTATCGTGATTCAAGAATTAATAGAATTTTTGAAGGAACGAACGAAATCAACCGATTGCTTGCTGTGGGAACGGTAGTGAAAAGAGCCATGAAAGGCGAAATCAATCTAATGCCTGCGGCAATGGCAGTTGGACAAGAGATTATGTCTATTCCAGATTTCAGCATTAGTGATGAAGAAGGCATTTTTGTAGCAGAGAAAAAAGTTATCAAAAACTTGAAAAAAGCAATTTTGATGGTGGCAGGTTCGGCATTACAGAAATTCATGATGAAGTTTGAACACGAACAAGAAATCATTATGAATTTGGCTGATATGATGATAGAATTGTATGTAGCAGAATCAACGCTTTTAAGAGTAGAAAAACTCATCGCAACCCGTGGCGAAGAAGCTTGTGCTTTACAAAAAGATGCCGCCATGGTGTATTTACACGAAGCCGTAGAGAAAGCTAATTATGCTGGAAAAACCGCTATTACAAGTTTCGCAGAAGGTGACGAACTAAGAGTAATGCTAATGGGCTTGAAACGTTTCACTAAAATTGAACCATTCAATTTGAAAAACGCTCGTCGCCGCTTGGCAGAGGCAAGTATTGAGAAAAATGCTTATATTTTTTAATAAACAGATAGATTGGTAGAAAAACAAAAAGGTCGTTCAATTTGAACGACCTTTTTTAATGAAAATATAGAAAGACTATTTCTTCTTGATTTGCTCTCTAACTTTCGCAGCTCTACCTTGTTTGCCACGTAAGTAGAATAATCTTGCACGACGTACTTTACCTTTACGCAATACTTCGATTTTCTCGATGTTTGGTGACAATAAAGGGAAGATTTTTTCTACACCGATACCGTTAGAAATTTTACGTACTGTAAACATTTCACCAGCACCGCTGTTACGACGTTGGATTACAGTTCCTTGGAATACCTGAATACGTTCTTTAGCTCCTTCACGGATTTTGATGTAAACATTGATGGTATCACCTGCTGAAAACTCGGGCAATTCTGCACGGCGTGCAGCATTTTCAGCTTCTACGAATTTAATTAACTCGCTCATTTTTTGATTATTTTGCTGTTAGATTCTTTATTAATTTATCTAAAAGACAACCAGCGGTAACTTTAAAGGTCTGATAAACAAATAATTGCTTCATGCAGATTGCCCAGCCACGTAATTGCTCTTCAATTGGGGTGCAAAGTTAAGCATATTTTTCAAGAATACAATCTGATTTTAAGAAAAATATAGCTTTATCAACAAAGAAGGCTTCACCATGAGATGAAGCCTTCGATACTGTTTTTATACAATGCTTAATTATAAGTACTGATTTGCGTTAGCAGCATTCAAATCTTCAAATGCTAATTTCAAACGGCTAACGAAAGTGTCTTCACCTTTACGCAACCAAACACGTGGGTCATAGTATTTTTTATTCGGAGCATCTTCACCTTTAGGGTTTCCGATTTGTCCTTGTAAATATCCTTCGTTTGCTTTGTAGTATCCCAAAATACCTTCCCAGAATGCCCATTGTAAGTCAGTATCAATGTTCATTTTGATAGCACCATAAGAAAGAGCTTCACGGATTTCTTCACGAGAAGAACCAGAACCACCATGGAATACAAAGTTGATTGGTTTCTCAGCAGTTAAACCGAATTTCTCTTTCACATATTCTTGAGAATTATGAAGAATTACTGGAGACAGTTTCACGTTACCTGGCTTATAAACACCGTGTACGTTTCCGAAAGCAGCAGCAATCGTAAAACGGTGAGATACTTTGCTCAATTCTTCATAAGCATAAGCTACTTCTGAAGGCTGAGTATATAATTTAGACGAATCAACATCAGAGTTATCAACGCCATCTTCTTCACCACCTGTAACACCTAATTCGATTTCAAGAGTCATGCCTAATTTAGCCATTCTCTCAAGATATGTTTTACAGATTTCGATGTTTTCTTCGATTGGCTCTTCAGAAAGGTCAATCATGTGTGAAGAGAACAATGGCTTACCATGTTCAGCATAAAACTTCTCGCCAGCATCCAACAAACCGTCTAACCAAGGTAACAATTTTTTAGCACAGTGGTCAGTATGTAAAATTACTTGAACACCATAAACTTCTGCTAATTGGTGTACGTGATGAGCACCCGAAATAGCACCTGCAATTGAAGCTTCTTGTTTGCCATTTGGTAAAGATTTTCCAGCATAGAACTGAGCTCCACCATTTGAGAACTGGATAATTACTGGTGAATTAACCGCTTTAGCCGCTTCCAAAACGCCATTTACTGTATCTGTACCCGTAACATTTACGGCTGGTAAAGCAAATTGATGCTTTTTAGCGATTTCGAAGAGCTCTTGCACTGCATCTCCGTGCAATACGCCTTTTTGAGAAGATAAACTTGACATAGTTTAATTTTTTCTTGTTAAAAACTTATTTCAACTAATTTCTTGGATAAAAGAAACCAAAAATAATTATTTTAATTGGTTTTATTAAGATTTACAGAAGATTCTTCGGCAAATCATCTTTTTGCCAAATATTATACAAAAAATTACTTTTATTAATGTACAAATATACAAAGTATCTCAGTCCTTTGGTTAGCTTGCAATCCCTAAAGTTGAAAATAAAATAAATACCAGTACCATCAACACCAAAAGTATGAGATGAAAGTAATGTCGTTCTTTCCACGGTTGTATATCTATTCCACTATTTTCTTTAGGACGATAGGCTTCGGCTTGGGGAAATAAACGCCCTATTATCAACATGATACAAGAAGTAAGCACAAATAAAATGGCTAAAACGTGTAAGTAGTGGATTCCTGTATCAAACAATAATTGTGAGGCAACGTAACAAATCACGAAGAAAAATAAGCCAATTTTTACCGCAATCGCTGGTAATTTTTTGGTAATAAATCCAATAAAAATTACCATAAAAATAGGTACGCTAAAAGCCCCTCCTACCATTTGTAAATAAGTATAAAAACCGCCTTTGGCAAAGTAAATAAATGGTGCAATACACAAGGCTATCAGGGTAGCAAAGAGCTGAAATCGCTTTCCAATTCTTACAAGTTGATAGTCGTTTATGGTACTTGTTTGGCTCTTTTTCTGTAAATAAGGTTTGTAAATATTCATTACAAAAAGAGTACTGCTACTATTCAGCCCTGCATTGAAAGCTGTGATAGTAGCTCCGAAAATGACCGATGCCACTAATCCAACTAAAATAGGCGGCAATACATCGCCTGCAAGTTTGGGGAAAACTTCAGCAGTATTGGCAATTCGTGGATATAAATGCACAGCAATAATGCCGGGAAGATTGATAATCAAAGGAGCAAATAGTTTCCCTAATGCTGCCAAAGCAATTCCTTTCTGGCTTTCTGCTAAATTTCTCGAAGACAATGTTCTTTGTACGATGAACTGTTCCATGCCCCAATAATTGAGGTTTACCAGTATCATGCCTGTAAAAAGTGTGCTGAAAGGAATAGCGTCGGTAGATTTGCCTATGGCGTTGAGATGAGAAGTATTAGAAGATAAAATGATACGCAAACCTTCTTGAAGACTACCGCTACCTAATACTTTTAAACCAAAGTAAGGGAGACTCAATCCGCCAATCAATAAGCCAATGCCTAAAAGTGAGTCTGAAACTGCCACTACTCTGATGCCTCCTAAAAGTGTATAAGTAGCTCCAATAAGCCCAAATACACAAGTCAATATACAGAGCATCGACCAGTTACTTATCCCGATTATTTCTGAAAAATCAAAGATTCCGTTGAAAACTACCGCCCCACCATAAAGTACGGTTGGAAGCATATTCACTAAATAACTGATGAGAAAAATAATACTAACAATGGTTTTGGTACTTGAGTCAAAGCGTTCTTCTAAAAAATCGGGCGTAGTAATGAAGCCTCCACGTAAATAAATAGGCATAAAAAACTCCGAAACGATAATCATAGCAAAAACCGAAGTAAGCCCCCAAGCCATTACCGTCATGTTATTGGTATAAACGGATTCGTTTTCTCCGATAAATTGTACGCCGTTGATATTCGTCAAAAAAAGTAAACTTCCTACTAATACAAAACCAAGATTTCTTTTTCCTAAAAAGTACTCTTCAGAAGTTTTACTTTTTTCTCTGAATAGCTTTTTCCAAGAAACCAGAGCGATGATTCCATTGAAAAGTAAAAAAAAGAGTAAAGCAGAAATATTCACAATGAATTTCTTCTAATTAATACGGTTGGTAATATTTCTTGTACTTTTTTTCGAGTTAAAACGTAAGTAGCTGCTTTGCGTCCCATTTCTCCAAAATCAACTGAATAGGTCGTTATGCCGTCCCAAAGTATTTCTTTTACTGGTTCGTCATTATGTGAAAGTATGCCAAAGTCTTCACCTAATTTGTAATTTTTGGTTTTACAATCTTTGAGAATTGATACAATACAGGCGTTGTCTAAAGTAAAATATACTTTCCCTTTTTCTAATGAACCTGCTGTATAATTTACTTTTATAGTACCTTTTACTTGGTAATTTTTACAAAACTTCTTGAATGATTTTAGAATTTCAATCGGAATGGCTGAAACTGGCTCGTAAAAAAAGATTACTTCGTCGAATTTCTTGATGGCATCGGCTAATTCTACGAAAGCATTATAAGTAGCTTCTCCAAATTCTTGAGAGAGATAACTAAAGTCGCCTTCCATTGGCTCGTATCTATCAAACATCAAAAACTTATTTGTAGGAATCGCTTGCAACAAAGCGGCCGTTTTGGGATGCGGAATCGGTGCTACTACATACATTCCGTACTTTCCTTTGATATGCCCAAGAATGGTTTCAAATACTTCTATGTTGTTGTGATGAAAAAAAACATCTAAATGAACATTTTCGCCCAAAGTTTCTCTGAAATTTCTATAAAAAATCTCTTGAAAAGTATCGAAACCAAACATCAATAGTGCTACTTTCAAGGTTTGGTCGATAGATTCATTGGCAACAAAATAGCCCAATCTATTTTTAGATTCGATAATTCCTCTGTCTTTTAGCTCTTTGTACGCTTTCGTGATGGTTTCACGGGCAAAGCCAAATTCTTTTATCATATTATTGACAGAAGGCAAAGCTTGCCCTTTGGTCAATAATTTTTCTTGAATAGCATTGATAACTCCTTGAACCAACTGTTCATGTTTTGAGTAGGTTGGAATATCTTCTAATTCTTGTATTTTCTCGAAAAGGTCTCTCATTTGTGTCAGAATGAGTAAGTGATATATTATGTATTCTTAGTTTGTACTGCACGAAAAGCTTGAGTATTATGGAAGATTTGGGATTTGGGGTTTCTGATTTCGGATAAAATGACTTCATAAAAAACACTTCTAAATAATGTGTTTTATAAAGCCGAAATCCGATACCCGAAATCAACAACTTTCACAATTCTTCGCACAGTACTAATGCTCGTTCATTGGATATTTTTGCAATCTACTAAGAATACATAATATTTTACATCATTACTTCAGTTCTGTTAATTCTAATACAATACTTGTTCTATTGCCTGATAATTCTGGATTGATACCAACATTCATTAAATAGTCGCCAGAATAGACTAAATCTGTTTTTAAGCTTGAGCTTGTTCCGGGGAAAAGGTTGATTTCTTTTACCGAATATTTTTTGTTCGGGTCTAATCCGTTCAACTTGATTGGCGTCGGATTATAAATAATATCAAAACGATTTGTGGTTAGATAAGTAAACATTACTGCATGGCTTTTATCTTTATTGCTGTACAACAAAGAAGCAAAAGGTTTTTCCCACGGACTTTGCAAACGATATAAATCGCCTTTCCAAATGGTAGGATTGATTCTTTTGTAATTTTCAAGTGCTTGCTGACTGAACAATAATTCTTTATCAGTAAGATTACTTACTACAATATCATAACCCATTTTGCCCATCATGGCTACGTCTGTACGGAATTTCAAACCTACTTTACTCCAATCGGTAATGTGATTACAATGTGCTACGGCTGGATAGAAATATGAGTATTCCCATTGAATAAAAATTCTTTCTAATGGGTCAGTATTATCACTCAACCAAAATTCGGTGAAGTATTTCAATGCTTCGTAGTCCACACGTCCGCCACCGCCCGAACACAGCATCATTGGTACTTTAGGATATTTTGCCCTGATGCGTTCTAATACTTTGTACAAACCTTGTACATATTCTACATACAGATGTGTTTGTGGCAAGCCTTGTTTTTGTAAATAAGCCGAATGTGCATTATAAGTAACGGCGTTACAATCCCATTTGATAAAGGCTAATTCTGGATTTTTGGTGAATAAATTATCCAAAACACCAAATACAAAATCTTGTACTTCTGGATTACTGAGGTCTAATGGCAATTGATTTCTGAAATAATGTTCTGGTCTTTCAGGTTCACGAATTACCCAATCTTTATGTTTTTCATACAATTCTGATTTTGGATTTACCATTTCTGGTTCAACCCAAATCCCGAATTTTACACCTGCTTTGGTGGCTTCTTTTACCAAATAACCGATGCCATTGGGTAATTTTTTACGGTTTTCTTGCCAATCGCCCAGACCAGCTACATCGCCATTTCTTGGATATTTATTCGCAAACCAGCCATCATCCAACAAAAACATATCAACGCCCAGTTTTTTAGCGTCTTTGAACAAGCCTGTTAATTTTGTCTCATCAAAATCAAAATAAGTTGCTTCCCAGTTGTTCAATAAAGTCAATCTACTGCCTTCGCCATCCAAGATTCTGTATTTTTTTGCCCAATCGTGCATATTTCTACTGGCTTCGCCTTTTCCATGACTTGAAAAAGTATAAATAAACGAAGGCGTTTTGAATTCCTGATTTGCCGCAAGCGAGTACTCCGAAGCGTGCGGATTGATACCAGCCAACACACGAAGGTTGTGATATAAATCCATTTCAAAATCAATCTTGAAATTTCCTGACCAAGCCAAAGTTCCTAACATTACATTTCCTTCGTTTTCAGTGGCTGGGCGGTCGAATGAAATCATAAAAGTTGGCGGTTGGAAAAGATTGGCTCTTGTTCCTAATTTAGAATCCAAGGTTTTGATACCAGCCGTCAATAAAGTTTCTTCGGGCTTCATTTCACGTCCCCATCCTCCGTGATAATGGCGTAAATAATAATTGTCTGCCATAAAGTACAAGTTGGCAGAAGCGTATTTTTGTAGTAAAATGTTCTTCTTTTCTTGGTGTTTAATGAGCGTCCATTGCTCTATGGTATTTTCTTTTGCATACACTTTGTAGCAAAGTGTTACTTCTACGCCATATACAGGGTCTTTGAGTACGATATTGGTTTGGCTCACGTTGGCATCTGTGCGTTTGGTTTCGTGACTCACGTACTTCAATTCTAATGAAGTATTACCGTCGGCATGCGTAATTTGCAAGGCTGGTTCAACCAAACTCCAAGTACCGCTTGGGGTATAAGCTGAATTATAAATACCTGCATTTGAGTCGTTTAGGCGGTACTCTTTCGAAATCAAAGCATTTTCGCTACTTTTTGCGAGCTTTTTTCCAAAATAAGTAATTCCTAAACGGTTGTCTTTATCCGTTTGTAAAACCAAAGCATTCTGCTCTGTTTCGATTGGAATGGTAACGATTGTTTGAGCTTGTGCAAGAAAACTGAGGCTTACAGCACACAAGAGTATCAAAGTTTTTTGAGCTACTTTCAACATAGATTTTGATTTTACTAAGGTTGTTACTTGTATTTAAAAATTTGTAATTGGTCTGAATTATTTCCTACTACGATAAAGTTTTGGTCTTTGTCTCGTACTTTCACTAAACTTTTGGCATTTTTATCCGTTAAAAAACCTGTTTTCACTGATTTTTTAACTCCAAAATTTCCTTTGCCATTACCTACCAAAAGTAAGCCCGTAAGAGCATCATAACGCCCCGTGGACGATTCTGTACTGTATGAATTGCCTGCCAAAAGAATATCCAAATGTTTATCGTGATTGAAATCGTTGATGACAAGCCCGCAAACAGGTGCAAACTGTGCTTCAATCGGCAAAGTATGTATTTTAAAATTTCCGTTTCCTACATTTTCGATATAACTACTTGCAAAATGGGTACTCTTTAACACAAAAGCGTCTTCTAATTCCTGCTTCATAAAAGAGTTTTCAAAAGTAGTTTCAGCGTATTTTTTATAGGAATCAAACCTGAGTTTCATCGAAGGAATCTGTATCGCCAATTCGTCACGAGTATGGCTGATATAATTTTTTCCTTGAATGTAATAACTCATTATGGGGTCTAAAGTACCATTTTTATCAAAGTCTTTTGCATGGATTTGAAGTGGTTCATCAACATTTGCTTTGTAACGAGTATTTAATCCTAAGTTTCCTGCTACAAAATCGCTGTCGCCATCGTGGTCAAAATCACCCGACGCAATTACATTCCACCAACCATTTGAATTGGGGATTTCTATTTTCTCTCGTACACTAAAATTACCTTTGAGGTTTTTCAAGAAAGTAATGGGCATAAATTCTCCCACAATTACCAAATCGTCCCAGCCATCGGCATCATAATCTTGCCATAAAGCACTACTTACCATTCCGATTTTGGCAAGTACTGGTGGCGTAACGTCGGTGAAAACGCCTTTGTCGTTGCGTAATAAATAATTAGTGGCAGGCATCGGATAATTTTGTACAGAGATTCTTCCTCCTACAAAAATATCTAAATCGCCATCGTGGTCGTAGTCGTTGGCTTGCACACACGAACCGCTACTTTTGGTATTGGGCAAAGCTTTGGGCTGAAAAGTAAAATTGCCTTTGCCGTCGTTGAAGTACAGTCTATCTTGGTACAATTCTGTATCAATGCCAAATTCCGTTCCGCCACTTACTACGTACAAATCTAAATCTTTATCGTTATCAGCATCGAAAAGTAAAGCTCCTGTGTCTTCTTCTTGAAGATGTTGATTTAATGGATGTTGCGAAAAAGTACCCGAAGCATTTTGCCAGAAAAACACGCCACTAAAACCAGACGAACCGCCTACATAAAAATCTTCGAGACCGTCGCCATTCACATCGCCCACGGCGATACAAGGCCCATTTTGTGAATGCTGATGTGGCAATAATGGATTTTGTTTGAAATCAACAAAATCATTTTCTTGATGAACAAAATTGCCAAAACGACTACTTTCTACGGCTTGAAAAAGCCAATTTTTATTATCGTCAATTGTTCTTAATTGGCTATTTGGGGCGTATTTTACTTGAAGTATTTGGTTGATTTTTGGGTGAAGAATTACTTGGCGTTGTTGGTTGGGCCACATTACCACAAGGCTATCGATTGCCGTAGATTTACCAATGCCAAAATGTAAAGTACTTTCTACGGTAGATTCATAACCTCGATAGGGATTGAGTTCTTGAAACTGTGTTTTTCCATCTGCATAAAGCCAAACTTTAGTACCAATGCCCTGAATATTGGGCGATGCTCCCTTCATTTTTAAAGTAATAAAATGATGCTGACGCAATTCGTTAGCCCTGTTTTCATATACTTTTGCTTCGGCATTAAATTCGTTGATGACTAATTCAAGGTCTCCGTCGTTGTCTAAATCGGCATAACAAGCACCGTTTGAAAAACTGGGTGAATCGAAACCCCAATCTTCAATGCGATTGCTAAACGTTAAATCACCATTATTTTCATAGAGATAATTATTCAAAGGTACTTTTACGAGTGAATGAATGGCTTTCAATTTCTCAGCACGTTTTACCGCTTCCGAACCCATCGGCGAAGCAGATTTAAACTGATAATTGATGTAATCTAAATCGCCTAAATCTCTGTAAAAACCATTTGTTACCATCAAATCTTTATCGCCATCATTGTCATAATCTGCAAAAAGCGAACTCCAACTCCAGTCTGTACTACTGATTCCTGCCAAAAAAGCAATTTCTGAAAAAGATACTTTATTGCCTTTGGGCGTGCGAACGACTCCATTGTTGAGTTGTAAAGTATTGCGAGTATATTGTGCTGAATAACCTTTCTTGAGTGTCAGTTGAAATTTATCATAACCCGTTGCAGGAATCAGCATTTTCTTGCGATAATTGTCTTCGGGCAACATATCCAACACGAAAATATCGGTCAGTCCGTCGTTGTTAATGTCGGCAATATCATTGCCCATAGAGGCAAAACTGGTGTGTTTTAAGTACTCCGTAATTTTATCCGTAAAAGTACCATCGCCATTATTGATGTACAGAATATCATTCGTCAAAAAATCATTCGATACATAAATATCAGGAAATCCATCTTGATTAATGTCGCTAATGGCTGCCCCCAAACTATAACCATCCATTAAAATCCCTGCTTCTTTTGAAACATCCGTAAAAGTATGATTGCCATTGTTTCGATACAAAATATCCGTTCCCTCCGACTCGCCCTTTACCAATCTGTCTTTTACGGTATTTACGCCCGTAATCATTTCATCGGCTGGATTGGTAATCAAAAAAAGGTCTAAATCGCCATCTACATCATAATCAAAAAAAGAGGCGTTCATGGTTTGCCTTTTTTCAGCAATCCCATAAGCTTCAGCACTTTCTGTGAATGTCACCAAGTTTTTATCTTTGGCAGAAGGACCATTGTTGATATAAAGTAAGTTTGCCATTTTACCAAATTTGGCACTTCCCGAAACGTTGATGTAGATATCTAACCAACCATCCTGATTGATGTCCACCATCGAAACGCCCGTACACCAACGGTCGGTTTTGATACCTGCTTCTTCGGTAATGTCTAAAAATGAAATTCCCTCCGCTTGATTGCCTTTATTCAAATACAATTTTCCAGAAACCTGATTGCCACTAAAATATAAATCTGTAAAACCATCGTTATTCACATCGCCTGCCGCTACGCCTGCCCCTGTGTAGATGTTCATGTATTCCAACACATTGTACTTGTCGTTTTCTTCTACTTGGTTGACGAAAGTAATGCCTGTTTCAGAAGAAGATAATTCTTTGAACAAAGTATCGCTACGCTTACAAGCCGTGAAGACCGAGATGAAAAGCACAAAGCAAAAGTATTTGTATATTTTATGTTGATAAATGTTTTGCATCTTAACGTTTCCCAAATTCAATGATTCTACGAAGTCCTTTGCTGCTGACAATTTCCATTTTGGTAGCTTGGCTTGGCACATTCACCGTTCTACTTCTTTGTGATAAATAAGTACTTCCCCAATAAAATTCTTCTTTGTATTTTTTCCCGTTGCGGAGCGTAATCCAAGCGAAAGTATCGGTAGGCAATAATTTTACGAGCTGGTTTCTACTCGCTACTTCATCATATACTTTTAGCTTTGCCGAATTTGCCCCAATTAAAATAATGGGCTGATTTCCTTTGCCGTACAATTGTGTGATAGATTTATTATCGCCCGAAATGGCAAAAGTATTTCGCTTGGCAATGAAATTTCCTTTGCCGTTTCCTTTCAAAAATAAACTTCCTTGTGCATCGTATCGCCCGAGGTTTACTTCTGTGGCAAAAGAATTTCCGACTGATAGAATGTCTAAATTTCCATCGCCGTCGATGTCTTCTACCAGCATGCCAAACACGGGTGAAAGTTGCATTTCCAAAGGAAGCGAAACGAAAGTAAAATTACCATTGCCAAGGTTTTGGAGGTAAGAGGTCTCAAAGCGTTCGGCTTTGAGGATAAGGGCATCTTTTAATTCTTCTTTTAAAAATGATTTTTTAAAAGGCGTTTCAGCATAAGTCGTGAAGTCTTTAAACCTTGCACGCATGGCTGTCATTTGCTTATTGAGGTCGTCTCGTGTATGAAAAATCTGTTCTTCGCCATCAATATAATGGCAAAGTATGGGGTCGATAATGCCGTTTTTATCAAAATCTTTGGCATATACACAAGTAGGCTCGTCTTCGCTGGCTTTGTGCTGAGTATTCAGTCCGAGATTTCCCAAAACATAATCTGTGTCGCCGTCTTGGTCAAAATCTGCCGCTACAATACTGTTCCACCAACCTCTTGAAACAGGTATTTGCTGTGATTGACTAAATTTTCCTGCTTCGTTATGAAACAAAGTAATGGGCATATACTCGCCTACCAAGAGTAAATCTTGCCAACCGTCGTTGTCATAATCTGTCCAAAGTGCAGACGTGACCATGCCAATTCGTTCAAGTGTTGGAGCAATTTGTGCGGTAACATTCGTGAATTTTATATTTTTGGGTGAAGAATCATTTCTCAATAAATAGCTCTGCGGAGCAGTTGGATACGCCTGCGGACTTACTCTTCCGCCCACGAATACATCCAAATCGCCATCTTTGTCAAAATCTCCAGCCGTTACACTTGCGGCACTGTTAGTAATGGTCGGAATAGCACGGAGATTTTTACTAAAATTTCCTTTGCCATCATTCACAAAAAAACGATGCTGATACACGGATTTATCATCACTTTGCTCAACTACTCCTCCACTGGCAATGTACAAATCTTGGTCGCCGTCTTGGTCGGCATCAAAGAAAAGTACGCCCATTTCATCACTTAAATTTTCAGAATCAATGGTTTTTGGAATAAACTTTCCATCTTTTTGCTGAATGTATAAATTCCCTTTTGCTCCTTTGCCTGCTCCTACATAAAAATCGTCCAAGCCATCAGCATTAACATCTGCAACGGCAATACCCGGCCCATTTTTTGAATGCAAATGCGGTAACAAAGCCTGTGTATGAAAATCTACAAAAATGTCTTCTTGGTGCTGATAATCAATGTTTTTTGAAGTACTGCTTTCTACAAAAAGATTATTTTTAGGCTGAATTTCTTCACTTTTTCCCTGTACTTCTTTTGCATTTTTATGGGTTAAATGTAGTACTTGTTTCGCTTTTGGATGAAGAATTACTTGTTCGTTTCCGTCTGTCCAACGAACTTTCAAACTATCAATTTTGGGATTTTCTAAACCAAAATGCAAAAAAGGCTCAACCGTAGATAAGTAACCACGATAAGGCGAAAAATACTGATACTGCATTTTTCCTTGTTGATAAAGCCAAACTTTTGCTCCGAGTCCTTCACGGTTGCCTTCTCCGCCTTCAAAGCCAATTCTTAGCCAATTGTTTTCTGGCGAAATTTGATTCAATTGATTTTCGCAAATGTTCGATACTTCATCTAAATTATTGAAAACCAAATCTAAATCGCCGTCATTGTCTAAATCGCCATAAGCGGCACCGTTTGAAAAAGTAGGCGTATCAAAACCCCAATCTTTTGAAACATCTTGAAAAGTAAGATTGCGTTGATTTTTGTATAAATAATTATGAATATGAATGCCGGGATATTTTTTTAGTTCTTCCAATCTATCATGGCGATTGGCTTCGGGCGTTCCCATAAAAAGGGCTTGTTTGCCGTACATGATAAAATCCAGATTGGTAACGTCTTCTCTGTAACCGTTGGCAATCATCAAATCTTTCCAACCGTCATTGTCGTAATCGGCTAATAATGGCGACCAACTCCACTCTGTGGCATGCACACCCGCCAATTGCCCGATTTCACTAAAACTTACTTCTCCTTCGCCATTTTCGGCTACACCATTATTGATTTGCAAAGTATTCCGAACGTATTGTGGCTCATAACCCAAACCAATATTTTGCTGAAATTCTTCATAGATATTGCCCATCATGGTCAGTTTCCAACGCTTGTTATCGGGCGGAAGCATATCTACAACGACAATATCTTGATTGCCATCGTTGTTAATATCGGCTACGTCGTTGCCCATGCCGTTGTAGGTTTGGTGACGCAACATTTTGCCTGCATTATTTACAAAACCTGTGTGTTTTCCTGTTTTGTCGTGTTGATTAATATAAATGAGGTCGTTGGTAAGAAAATCGTTTGAAATATAAATATCTGGAAAATCGTCGTTGTTGAGGTCGCAAATAGAAATGCCCAAACCGAAGCCTTCAATTCGGATGCCTTCTTGGTAGGACACATCGGTAAATTTAATTTCGCTTAGGGCTAAAGCTTTTCCTTGAAGATTTTTTGGACTATCGTTTCTGAATAATTTGCCCGTTGTAGGCGATTGTCCGTCCGTTTGTTTAGGTCTTGAGTTATTACGATTATAATTCACAAAGGCATTTCTGAGTAAATACATATCCAAGTCACCATCTTTGTCATAATCAAAAAATGCGGTTTGAATATCATAACCTTCGTCGTTGAGTTTTAAATCTGCGGCTACTTCTTTAAAAGTATTATCGCCATTATTGATGTAGAAAAGGTTTCTCATTTTGTCCACAGGTGTTTTTCGGCTACCTGCTTTACAGACATAAAAATCTTTGAAACCATCTTGATTGATGTCCACTACCGAAACGCCATAAGCCCAACCATCAGTTTGTACGCCAGCTTTTTTAGTAATGTCTTCAAAGTGCATATTTCCTTTGTTGAGGTACAAACGGCTTGAAACCATATTGCCTGCAAAGAAAATATCCAATAAATTATCATTGTTAATATCTGCCAAAGCTACGCCAGCCCCATTGAACATATACTCAAATTCGAGTACAGTTAGGGAATCGTTATAAGTAAGTTGATTGACGAAATCAATGCCTGTTTCTTCTGAACTTAATGTTTTAAAAAGAGGCTTTGATTTCCCGAAACGGCAATCCGTCAGACCGAAAATTACTAAAACGAACAGTAATTTTTTCACCAATTTTAACATGATTTTTCAAGATTGTTTTATTAAGAAAGGGCAAGGCAAAACCTCGCCCTTTAATTCATTAACCATTTTATTATTGAACACTATTTATTGGATTTGGGATGTCGGATGTATGATGTATGATTTCGGGTTTCAGATTTCGGATGTCGGATTTCAGAAATTTGATAAAATAAAACGTGTCATTAACCTTTTATCCAACATCATAAATCATACATCATACATCCGAAATCATACATCCCAAATCCGAAGATGATTAATAATTCGGATTTTGTTTCAATACTCCACCAGTTCTGTTGATTTCAGACTGAGGGAATGGAAACACGTTGAATTTATCATCCCATTTACTGCCAAATACTTCTTTACCAATTCCCCAGCGAGTAATATCAAACCAACGGTGTGGCTCGAATGCCATTTCAACACGTTTTTCGTGGCGTAATGCTTTGCGTGGGTCAGCAATAGTCGTCGCTTTTAAGCCTACTCTTGCTCTGATTTCATTGTTGATTACAGCTAAACCTTCAGCAGTACGACCAGCTTCAATCAATGCTTCTGAATACAATAAAAGCATTTCGGCATAACGGTAATAACGTTCGTTGTTAAATCCTGCTTGTCCGTTTGGTGCATAAGCCGCTGCTACTGCATTTTTTGCTCCAAAGTATTTTTTCACAGAATATCCACTTGAAGACCAAGCAGGGTCATAAGGTGCTGTTCCGCTTGCTTTGTCGTAATAAGTATCGCCAGCTTTGTAGATACTTGCCGCCAAACGTGGGTCGCCAGCTTCAAATTCATCTACTAAATTTTTGGTAGGAATAAACCAACCTAAACCTCCGCCTGGAGCACCAGCATCGCCACTTGGATTCCAGTACCAAACTCTACCAGTACCCTGAGACGCTTTGAAAGCTTCTGAGTGTGTATCATCAAAAACCCAAAGGTTATCGTCTGAGTGTGGGCCGCCGTATTGAATTTCAAAGATTGATTCTGTACTGTTTTCTTTGTCGAAAGCGAAAGCGTCTTCGTAGTTAGCCATCAATTTATAGCCACCATTTTTTCTTACGTCTTCAAAAGCAGCAATGGCTGCATTCCAGTCTTTTTTCCAAACATTTACTTTTCCTTCAAATGCACGAGCCGCATATTTTGTAGCACGACCAGTATTGCCAGAATCCCATTTCTCAGGAAGACCAGCGTAAGCATCTTGGAAATCTTTTAAAATCGCTGCAAAAAGAGCTTCTTTTGTAGCATTTGGCACTGATAAAGAAGCTAAATCTTTTTTCACTTCCATAACTAAAGGAGGCGTTCCCCATACTTCTAAAGCAAGGAAATGAAAGAAAGCTCTCAAGAATTTTGCCTCAGCAATGTACTTTGTTTTTTGTTCGGCAGTCAATGAATTTTGTCCGCTTTGAGCTGCTTCAATCACTAAATTAGCACGCAAAATACCTTCGTAAACTTGTGTATAAAGTGCAGCATAAGGCGTATCAGATGCTCTGATAAACAAATTATCCAATGACCTCGCATTGTTATAATCTCCTCCGCTATTCCCTGCTTTGGCGTTTACTTCTACGTCGTCGGTAGTTGTCAATGACAAACTCCAGTATTCACCTCTTTCGTTCAAAGTTTCGGTACTTGTTCCCCAGATGTCTTGAATAGAAGAATATCCTGCGAAAATCGCTCCGTCAAAATCAGTGGGTGTTTTGTAAAAAGTACTCGTTGTAACTCTATCTAAAGGTTGTAAATCAAGATTATTACAAGCCTGAACGATAAAAAAAGTGGAAAAAGTGGCCAATACTATGCCTTTGATATATGTGTTTTTCTTCATTTCTCGTAAAATTTTAAATGTTAGAATGATAATTGCCAGCCCAATTGAACAATAGATGGTTGTGGTGAACCTCCTGAATCCTGACCATTTGCTAAAGCAAACTCACCTTTTTGGAAACTTGCCCCACGAGTTACTTCTGGGTCGTAACCTTTATACTTCGTGAAAGTGGCTAAGTTTTGCATACCGACATAAATACGAGAAGTCGATAATGCTCCTTTGCTAATTTTACTCAATACTGAAGCTGGAATGTTGTAACCGATTTGGATGTTTTTAATTCTCAAATATGCTCCGCTTTCAATCCATCTGTCAGAGTAACGGTTGTTTTGGTTAGGGTCATCAGCATCTGCTCTTGGCATTGTAGTACTTGGATTAGAAGTAGTCCAACGCTCTAAAACTGTTGCTGATTGGTTTGCACCACTTCTCATCGCTTCCAAAGAAGCTCTTGCTTGGTTGTACACTTGAACATTACCAACACCTTGGAATAATACCGAGAAATCGAAGTTTTTGTAAGAAGCTGAAATATTTGCTCCGTAATAATAACTTGGAATTGAAGAACCAATGTTGGTACGGTCGTTGGCATCAATTGTTCCGTCGCCGTTTACATCTACGAAGCGAATATCACCCGGCTGACGCTTGCTTGAGTTTACGTCTTTGGTTTTGTCGGCATCAATTTCTGCTTGACTTTGGTAAATACCATTGGTTTTGTAGCCATAGAAATATCCTAAAGGCTCGCCTACCGAAGTACGGTGTGTTTGTCCACCGCCAGTACCTGCTATGATTTCTGGAACAGAACCTAATGAAGTAATTTTGTTTGAAACAGTAGTGATGTTACCGCCAATATTGTATTTCAAATCGCCGATACTTCCTCTGTAATTTAATGATAATTCAATCCCTTTGTTTTTGATTTGCCCTAAGTTGGCATCAGCAGGCAAGAAATAGCCAGAAGTGTATGGAATTGGTAAACTCAACAATACGTCATCAGTAGTTTTGCTATAATAATCAATTGTACCGCTGATTTTTCCGTTATAGAAACTGAAATCTGTCCCTAAGTCAAACTGTGTACTGGTTTCCCATTTCAAGTCTTTGTTCGCAAAAACCGTTGGTGCTGGCCCTCTTACTACGGTTTGTCCATCGCCTGCTACATAAAAAATAGTAGTATTTAATGAAGGCAAGTAAGCAAAGTTTTGACCCGTGAACTGATTACCCGATTGCCCTAAACTTGCTCTTAATTTCAAATCGCTAATGATAGAAGAACCTTTCAAGAATGGCTCTTCGCTCAAACGCCAGCCAGCAGAGAACGATGGGAAAATACCTGCTCTGTGTTCTGGAGCAAATCTTGAACTTTCGTCACGACGAACGTTGAACGTCAATAAGTATTTATTATCGAAAGAGTAATTCAAACGACCCAACATACCTCTCAAAGCCCAGTGGTCAGCTTCGTTGGCTGCCGCTACGTTGTCTGCTACCGAAGCAAAACGAATCGCCGAGTTGAACAAATTACGTCCTTGAATACGTACTTTGTCATAACGGAAATTAGTTTCTTCATAACCCGCCAAAATGGTCAAATCATGTTTTCCAAATTTCTTGTGATACGTAAGCGTATTAGCAATGTTTGTTGTTAATTCGATTGGTCTTTCTTGTACTAATAAAGACGTTCTGCCCGGTGTTCCAGCAGTTCCGTAGTTATTAGCTTCAGCTTCTTGGAAGAAAAATCCGTCAGCTACGTTATAGTCAAGCCCGACAGCAAGTCTGTATTTCAAGCCTTCGATTGGTTCAAATTCACCATAAAGGTTGCCTAAAATTTTCTTGTTGTTTACTCTGGTTTCGTTGTATTTGGTATCAGTTGCCCACATATAGTTTGAACCCGTTGCACCATTTCCACGAGTAGCCGCAGTTGACTGGTTGTAATTTCCAGCTGCATCATAAGGTTGATAATAAGGAGCGTTCAACATCGAGTTGAAAGCCGCAAAGTTTCCACCTTCCGACTGTACCAATCTGTCGGTTGAAGTAATCAAAGCAGATTCACCAAATTTGAAATACTTCCCTACTTTCGCATCAACATTTGCTTTGAACGAAAATCTTTCAAAACTCTGCGAACGCTCAACACCATCTTGTTTGTGATAACCGCCAGCAATGTTGAAGTTTACATTTTTTGAACCACCGTTTATTGTAATGTTATGGTTGCGTACTGCTCCTGTTTGGAACATTGCATCTTGCCAATTGTAAGCTGGGCTACTACTGAAAGAAGAAAAATCTCTTCCTAATTCTTTCTGCAAACCGATGTACTGATTTACGTCTAATACCTTAATTCTTTTGCCTTGAGGCACATACTGCACACCCACATAGCCATCGTAAGTAGCCGAAGTTCTTCCTTCTTTACCTCTTTTGGTCGTTACGATAATGACACCGTTTGCCGCTCTTGCACCATAAATTGCTGCCGCCGAAGCATCTTTCAAAATGTCCATTGATTCAATATCACTTGGGTTGATACCTGCCAATGGGTTCGATTCTGTATAAGATGCTGTGTTTACAGAAATATTACTGGTTTGAACAATCGGCACACCGTCGATTACCCATAAAGGTTGGTTGTTTCCAGTAGTACCAACACCACGGATACGCACGTCGATTGGTGCACCCGGGTCACCACTTCTGTTTGAGATGTGAACTCCTGATACTCGTCCTGCTAAAATTTGGTCAGGGTTTGTATAAGGACGGCTCGTAATGTCTTTACTAATTACTGAACCAACCGCACCTGTCAAATCTACTTTTCGCTGAGTACCGTAACCTACTACTACTACTTCGTCTAATGCTTTGGTTTCAGAAACCAATTGCACATTAATTTCTGACAAACTTCCAACCCTTACTTCTTTGGTTTGGAAACCTGTAAAACTAAATACCAACACAGCATCGCCATTGGGAACAGTTAGGGAATAAACCCCTGAAGCGTTGGTACTCACGCCTTTTTTTGTTCCTTTAATGAGTACAGATACACCGGGTAATTCCGCTCCAGAATCATCCGTTACTTTTCCCGACACCTTTTGGTCAACTGCCCAATGCGTCTTCGCAGCAATGTCATAACTGGTCATTTTCATTACTCCAAATACCAGAAGTATTAGCAGCAATTTCTGGGTAATTTTTGCATTCATAGAATAATTGTTTTTAGATAAAAAAGATTAATTATACTCTCGGCAATGCTTTAAAGGGTTTTCATTTCGGTCGCTAATCATTCTAAAGTGACCTACACTATCCTATATTATACTATACTATGCTATACTACTTTAAAGTCGTGCAAAGATATATAAAATATTATTTATCCAAGAAGTTTTTTGATTAAAAAATTTTCGGGCAATAATTATCTCCTGAATGTTACAAAAAGGCAAAATTTCCGTTCAACATTCATTTTGATTTTCAAAGTATTACAGCCATTAAATACATCAGAGAAAGCCGATTATAAGATTTTGTTTGATACTTTTGGAAGTACCAGAAGGATTGTTGAAAATTGTATTTTTTGAAGATTTAAAAATTGAATAAAAAAGGCTTTTATACAGTAGTCTAAATTGATTTTGAAGAGAATTAATATTTTTGGGGAAGAGAGAATGTTAAAAAATCTTAATAAGAAGGATTTTGGAAATAGAGTTATTTACTGTTACGTTCTTGAGTTATCAAACTAATTGCAACAAATGAAAATAATACTTTTACTGGTTTTGATACTGATTAATTTCAGCCCAATGTTGGCTCAAGACGAAGTGTTTCACAAGCCATTTATTCGTTGTCTTACCTTACAAATGACAGGTAATAAACACAATTTGCACTTCCATGAAGGCGATGAAATTTCCTTGAAATTATTTTCAAGACGACAAAAACAAAGCATTGAAATCGTTGAATTATCTGATTCTTCTTTGTTTTATTTTCCAGATAAAAACCAATATTCCATTTTCGACCTCCAAGAAGTGAAGTTCAGAGACATTAAGAAAATTTACATTGGCGGAAACAAACAAGTATTTGGCACAAAGGGCGTAGGTGCTTTGGGCGGTGCAGGCTTGTTATTGTTTTCAATTGATAATCTCAACAGAGTTGGGAAGCCAACCAATGGAGCAAGTCCGACTATTATTATCGTGAGTACTGGTTTAATCGGACTAAGTTACGTCATCAATTCCTTACAAAATCCTGGGTACAGGATTTCAAAAAAGCATTTTCTAAGGCTTTATCACATCCAAAATCCGCAATTACATTTTAAAAATACTTTTTGATAGCGATTGGAAAATCTGGTATGGCAATCTCTGGCTCTTGGATTTCTGGATGCCAGAGTTTTTCCCATTCAAAACTATAAAAACCTTTGTAGCCACCTTTGGCTAAAACTTTTACAGCCTCCGCAATAGGTGCTTCGCCTTTGCCCAAAAGTACGTACTCTTCTTTGCCATTTAGCAAATTGGCATCTTTGATATGCGTATGGCGAATGTAAGGATGAAGTTTTTGATAGACAAAAGTTGGGCTTTCTTTAGTAATCGACCACATATTAAAAATATCCCAAACCATTCCGACATTGGGATGGGCTGAGGCTTTCATAATTTTCAAGAGTAAATCCGTCTGAATTACTTTTCCGTGTGATTCCAACAAAACCGACACAGACGAACCTTTGGCATAGTCACCAAGTTCCAATAAACCTTTGATGATTAAATCTATCGTTTGGGATTCGTCTTGGTCTTTGGGCAAATCGTTCGGGAATACTCTGATAAAAGGACAATCTAATTTTGCCGCTAAATCAATAAAGCGTTTGGCTTCATCCATTTGAGTTTTTCTTTTACTTGAATCTGCATGATGCAATTCAGCAGAAGAACCCAAATCAACAATTTTCAGCTTATTATCGGCGATTTTCCTCTTGGTTTCAGCAATATTCAGCGAAGAAAATTCAGGGCATTTAGTTAAATCCAATTGCTTTTGAATACCTCTGATTTCAATGCCGTCATAAGCATTATCTACTGCATATTTTAGAATGGTATCAAAAGACCAATTCGGACAACCTAAAGTCGAAAACGACAATAATGGTTTTACTTTTTTGAAATCCAAAGAAGTTTCAAGCATCGCCAAACTGGCAAAAGCTAAAGTATTTTTAAGAAAAGTACGACGAGTATTTGGAGTCATTTTTTTTGAGCTTTGAGCTATGAGCCGTGAGCTGTGAGCCGTAAGCGATAAGTTTTAAGTTAATAATAATCAAGAATACTCAAAGCTGATAGCTCATTGCTCACGGCTAATATAAAAAGCTCGTCGCTAATAGCTGAGAGCATTGAGCTGTGAGCCATGAGTTTTAAGTTAATTATTGTCCTTGCTCCAATAAGCAAGAATACTCAAAGCTCACTGCTCAAAGCTGACAGCTCACAGCTTCAACGCCTTCATCTGTTTTACCGCATAATCAACCGCCCGTGCGGTCAGTGCCATGTAAGTAAGTGATGGATTTTGTGTGGCAGTGGAAGTCATACAAGCACCATCCGTTACAAATACATTTTTACAAGTATGAAGCTGATTCCATTTATTCAATAAAGACGTTTTCGGGTCTTTTCCCATTCTTACGCCACCCATTTCATGATTTTCAGAACCGGGCATTCGGTGAGTTTCGTGCAACTGAATGTTGGTAAAACCTGCTTTTGTGTACATTTCAGCAAATTGTTCGTGAAAATCTTTCATCATTTTACGGTCGTTTTCATCAAACTTTACTGAAATTCTTAATTGTGGAATGCCGTACTTATCTTTCAAATTTTTATCTAAACTTACCGCACTTTCTTCTTTCGGAATCGTTTCGCCCATCATGTGCGAGCCAACTTGCCACAAGCCTAAATCATTACTCAATAATTTACTTTTCAAGTTTTCGCCCATTTCATCAGAAGATTGAACTGGGTTTCGGGAAGCCGAAAAACCTGCGGCATAGCCTCTTAAAAAGTCTGTTTCTTGTTTGAAAACATTTCTAAATCGTGGTACATAGCTGGCATTGGGTCTTCGTCCGTCGGTTGTGGCATCTAAATAGCCATCATACTCGGCTGAAATTCTACCTTGATAAGTATGGAAGGCGATGAACTTTCCCAGCAAACCATTGTCGTTTCCTAAACCATTCGGAAAACGATTTGAAGTAGAATTTAATAATATCAGGTTTGAATTGATAGCAGAAGCATTCAAGAAAATGATTTTTGCATAAAATTCAATCATCTCGCCCAAAAGAGCATCAATTACTCTTACGCCTGTGGCTTTGCCTTTTTGTTCATCATAAATAATAGAATGCACTACTGAGTGTGGACGTAAAGTAAGATTTCCCGTTTTTTCAGCCCAAGGTAAAGTAGAAGAATTACTGCTAAAGTATCCTCCAAGCGGGCAACCTCTTTCGCACATCGTTCGGTGCTGACATTTACTTCTTCCTTGTTTTTGATGAATTGCTTTTGTTTCAGTAAGATGGGCTGCCCTACCAATAATTACATGACGAGCTTTTCCATAGTTTTTTGATACTTGTTGTTTAAAATGTTTTTCAACACAAGACATTTCGTGCGGAGGTAAAAATTCGCCATCGGGCAATTCGGGCAAAGCGTCTTTATTGCCGGTAATACCTGCAAATTTTTCTACATAACTGTACCACGGAGCAATATCGGCATAACGAATGGGCCAATCTACGGCAAAACCATCACGGGCTGGGCCTTCAAAATCAAAATCACTCCAACGCTGGGTTTGTCTTGCCCACAGCAAAGACCTTCCTCCTACTTGGTAGCCACGCATCCAAGTAAAGGGAGCATCCTGAACATACTCTTGTTCGGCATCTTTCACTAAAAAGTGTAAAGTACTTTCACCAAAAATATAATGACTACTCGGAATTTTATATTCATCATGAAGTGCCAAAGGAATTTTACCATGATGCGGAAATTCCCAAGGATTCATCATAGCCGTTGGATAATCACTGATATGCTTTACATCTCTGCCACGCTCCAAAACTAAGGTTTTTAGCCCTTTTTCTGTGAGTTCTTTTGCTGCCCAACCTCCACTAATGCCCGACCCAATCACTATGGCATCGTAAGTATTTTTCTTTTGACTATCTATATTTATTAATGACATAAGGATTCAGTTTTTATACTTCAAGAAAGAAAAATAAAAGATTAAACTACTGAAAAACAATAGGAATCCTAACAGCTATTAACCCGTTCTGAGTAAAAATATCACAAGGCAACGTGGCGAAATAAAATTAAAAAAGGATTTTAATAGAATGTTTTATGAAAAATCTTATTTAAAATTGTTCAATCTAAAGATTTTAATAAATTGCATTAAATTTATGCGGATGACTGTTCATCCAAAGTAGTACACAATCTAAGCTTAAACTACAAATAATGATTTGTTTAGATTTTCATGTAATGTAAGTAACACTTATTTTACTTTGCTGTATCGAGGACTATGACGAGCTACTTAAAAAATGACCTCTACCAATATATGAAGAGGGATGAGCAGGTTTTCGATTTTATTGAAAACACTGCTTTAGACGGTTTTTGGGTTTGGGATTTAGAAAAAACAGCTTTGGGCTGGATAAACCCAACATTTGCCAATACTTTAGGCTATACTTCGCCAACGGAGTATGCTAATTTGATGCAAAAATGTAGCTATGTTTTTGAAGATGAAAGTATCCTCAATACTATCCCGACGACTCACTTTATTAACGACCCTTTTAGCCTTCAAATCAGTTATCGCCACAAAGACGGAACGACAAGTTTGATGAATTGTAGCTGTGTGGTTTTTAATGACAGTGAAGGAAAAGCCAACAGACTTTTAGGAACAAACAAAGTGGCGGAGTCTAAAGTAAAACCACACGAGTTATCGGTACTTGAAGCAGTTGGAAGCGGTGTAAAAAATAGCGGTGCTATTTATATTTTAAAAACAGATGTATTAGGCAATTACATTTACAGCAACGACTACTTTTATGAAGTTTTTGGTTTTGCTCCTCACGAGATTCTGGGAACAAATGCCTTAGATTCCATCATTCCCGAAGACCATGCGGCTTGTAGAGAAACGGTTGTAAAATGTTTTATGTACCCCAAAACGCCTTTTAAAGTCGTACTAAGTAAACGTCATAAAAAAGGACATATCATTACAAATCAATGGGAATTTACGGGCTTGCCAGATGCCGATGGAAAAACCTTTGAAATCCTGTGTATTGGCTATAATGTTTCGGAAAAAGTAAAAACTGAAAATGATTTATCAATTTTAGTTGCCAACATGACCGACCTACTAATTTCGGTTGATTACTTCGGAAATATCTCTTATGCTTCGCCCAATATTACGGCATTGTACTATTATGATTTAGAAGAAATTATTGGAAAAGCCTACTTAGATTTTGTACATCCAGACGATATAGAAATCGGAATTAATGCTGTAAAGCAAAGTCTTGCAACCAAAATTCCTTTCAAAAACGTAGAAGTTCGATTAAAAAGAAAAGATGGTACTTATGTTTGGACAAATACAAATTCAAGCATCAATCCACTCAATAATGAAACCATTTTAGTCATCAATGACATTTCGGATAAAGTTGAATCTTTGAACGAATTAAAACAAACGAAAGAGTTATTAGAGGAAGTCAGCGAAGTATCAAATGTTGGTGGTTGGGAATATTTCCCTTCTGATAAATCTTTTTTCTGGTCTGGAATTACCAGAAAAATCTTTGGTTTAAATCAAGATTTCGTTCCAAATCTCAATAAAATTCTGCCTTTCTTCAAGCCAGAAAGTAAGGCTAAATTTTTAAGTGCCATCAAAAAAGCCGTAAAAACCAAAAATTTTGCAGCAGACTTAGAAATGGAAATCATTACGGCTCAACAGCAAGAACTTTGGCTGAGAGTAATTATCAAAAATAATTCTACGGATGAGGTTTGCCATAGAATTTATGGTACTTTTCAAGACATCGACCAGCTCAAAAAAGCAGAACTTGCCCGTGAAGCCAGTTCTTTGATGTTGAAACAAATTGCCAAACAAGTACCGGGAATGCTCTACCAATTTCAATTATTTGATGATGGGCGTTCATTTTTCCCTTTTGTCTCTCGTGATATTATTAAAACAGCCGATAATTCGAATAGCAAAAACGAAGAAATTACGAAAGGTCTGTTTAAGTTAATTCACCCAGACGATGCACCGATGGTGATGCAAGAAATTAAAAAATCTTTTCATTCACTTACACTAACCGATATTGAATTTAGAATATTTACCCTTTCTGGTAAAGTGAGATGGCTCAAAGCTATTTCTACCCCAGAAAGGTTGAAAGATAGCGTAATTTGGCACGGCTACATGAGTGACATTACCGAGCGAAAAATTGTAGAACAAGAACTCCGTAGAACCAAAAATTACCTTCAAGAAACAACACAAGTAGCCCGAATTGGCGGTTGGGAAATTGACCTTAATACCAATACGGTTTATCTGTCGGAGCTTACCAAAGAAATGCACGGCATTGATAAAAATGAGTACATGGATGGCATCGACGACGGCATTAACTTCTACAAAGAAGGTAGAAGCCGTGAAATGATGCGTGAAGCTTTGGAAAAACTCATAAAGTACGAAACACCTTTTGACCTCGAACTACAAATTATCACACTTCAAGGAAAAGAAATGTGGATTAGAGCTATCGGTAAAGCAGATTTTAGCGACCCCAACCGTAAAAGAGTGTATGGTACTTTTCAGGATATTGACCAACGTAAAAGAGCGGAAATTGAAACAGAAAAAGCCAATCAATTATTAAAACATTTATCAAAACAAGTACCTGGCGGTCTTTGTCAGTACCAATACTATGATGATGGGCATTTTGATTTCCCATATATGTCGGAAGGATTTTTAAATCTTTTTCAGATTCAAAAGGAAGAGATTATCGAAAACCCAAGAATTATTTATGATAGAATTCATCCTGATGATTTACCACTTTATCATCAATCATTGATAGAGTCTTATCATAATTTAACGATTTGGCATTCAAACTTTAGAATCTTTTTACCATCGGGCGAAATCCGTTGGATTGGGAATGAATCCAGCCCAGAAAGACTTGAAAACAGAGTAATCTGGCATGGCTATTTTAGTGATATAACTGATGCCAAAAATGCAGAAGTACAACTTACCCGAACAAGAGATTTATTAGAAGAAACCAACCGTGTAGCCAGAGTAGGCGGATGGTCGATTGATATTCCAAACAACAAAGTTTACTGGTCAAAAATCGTGAAAGAAATCATTGAAGTACCCAATGATTTTGAACCTTCGCTTGAGTTTGGTTTGTCTTTATACAAAGAAGGTTATAGCAGATATATTGTTACGGAAGCAGTCAATAAATGTGTAGAAGATGGAACACCTTTTGAAGTAGAAGTACAGGTAGTAAGTACTGAGACAAAGGAAGAAATTTGGGTAAAAGTAATTGGGAAAGCTGAATACGAAAATGGAAAAGTGAAAAGAGTATATGGTATTTTCCAAGACATCAATCAGTCTAAAATTGCTGAAGAAAACAAAAAGAACTTACAAGCTTTAGAAGTACTGCTGGTAAAAGAACGACAATTGAATTTACTAAAATCACGTTTTATTTCATTGGCATCACACGAATTCCGTACACCTTTGGCATCCATCTTAGGTAGTACAGATTTGTTAGAATTGTATGCCGAAAATATAGAAAATACAGCAATCAAGAACAAAATGCAAGAACACCTCAACCACATTATCAGTAAAGTGGACAGGCTAACAGGCATGGTTTCTGATATTTTAACTTTAGAAAAAACAGCAGAAGGTAAAACAACATTAGAGCTGAAAGCCGTAAAAATTGTGGCATTTCTGCAAAAACTTGCCCAAGAGTATGACTTACATCATCGTGACAAGCGTAAATTAGTTTTAATTTTACCTGCCGAAGAAAAAGAAGTCCTTTCAGATGAATCCTTATTACTTCATATTCTGAACAACCTCATCAGTAATGCCTTCAAGTACTCAAGAGGCGTAGAAAATGGGCCAGAATTGCAATTGGAGTATTTTGAAAAAAGTTTTATCATTTCCGTAAAAGATTATGGTATGGGAATTCCAGCAAAAGACCAAAAACAGTTGTTTGAAACTTTTTATAGAGCAAGTAATGTAATTAGTACAGAAGGTACTGGTTTAGGGTTAAGTATCGCTAAAGAATTTACCCTAAAATTAGGGGGCGAAATCAGCTTTGAAAGTGCCGAAGGGAAAGGCAGCATTTTCAGGTTAGAATTACCATATAATAATTAAATCAAGTATCTTTTGTAAAATCAAAAAAAGATGTTATCTTTTGTAGCTTTTTCCCAACCCATGCCTAATCTTGTTTAGACGATAAAATTTAATTATGAAGCCCAAAATACTTTTTGTAGAAGACGACATAGTGCTCAGGAACAATTACGTTGAAATTCTTGAACTTTACAATTTCACTGTTATCCCAGCTGAGGACGGACAGGAAGCTTATGAAATTCTTCAACACGAAAATGTGGATGTAATTGTTTCGGATATCAGAATGCCCCGAATGAATGGTTTGGCATTTTTAAAGACTGTCCGTTCTGAGTCAAAATGGGAGGATTTACCTTTCATTTTACTGTCTGCTCATGCCGAAAATGTGGACTATGAAAATGGCATTAAAAGTGGGGCAAACGACTATCTCACAAAGCCCATTCGTGGTAAAGACTTAGTGAATGCTATCCAAAACGTACTTCCGTAAAGTTTGTATATTTCTCCTCAGTTCCACAAAACACTGAATAACTCACTTCAATTTAGGTTTAAACCATCAATAAACTAATGGAATCTCGAAAAAACCCTTCAAGTGAATCTATTCGTTTGTCAGTTTTAAAAGAATTGAGAATACTTGACACTCCTCCTGAACAAGATTTCGACGATATCGTTACGCTGGCTTCTCAAATTACTGGTGCTTCCATTGCCTTAGTGAGTCTGATGGACACAGACCGCCAATGGTTTAAAGCTAAGATTGGCATTGATTTCTGCGAAGTATCTAAAAATGATTCTTTTTGTCAGTATTTAGTCAGAGAAGAAAAAACCATCAATGTTGTAGATGCTACACAAGATGAACGCTTCTCGAACAACCCTTTTGTAGTAGGCCCACCTTATGTAAGATTTTACACAGGTGTTCCTATTGCTTCGGTTGATGGGCTTATATTGGGTTCGGTATGTGTATTAGACCCTTCTCCTATCGTTTTAAGTGAAAAGCAAGTCAAAAGTTTAGAGATTTTAGCTCGTCAGGCTGAATCGCTGATTAATAAAAAATCGGCCCTTATCAAATCTGAAAGTATTCTTTCAACTTATGTGAATAATACTTTAGATTCTATCATTCTGATTGATTTAGATAAAAATATTATCGACTGCAATAAGGTTTTTATAGAAAGAGTTCGTAAAATTTTAAACAAAGAACTCATCAAAGGAGACACAGTTTATAATTATACTCCGCTAAGTATTCACCCTATCATCGACGAATCTATTCAAAAAGCTTTTTCGGGACAAGAAGTAAAACTTGAAATTTTTATTCCCTTCCCCAATTTCCCGAATTGGTATAAAACACTCTTGATTCCAATCAAAAACTCTTATGAGGAAATCACGGGGGTTGTTATTACGCTTACCAATATCACCGAACAAAAAGAGTATGAAAAACAATTACAGTCACTCAATAGAGAATTAAGTTTTCACCAAACTAATTCGCCTTTGGCTGTAATTAAGTGGGACAAAGGGCTTACGGTATGCAGTTGGTCGGAACAAGCAGAAAATATTTTTGGTTGGTCGGCGGATGAAGTAGTTGGAAAATCAATCAATAAGTTGAATATGATTTTCGAGAAAGACATTGAGTCCGTTTTGAAAAATAGTGAGCTTATGCTCAGTGGAAAAATCAGTAGATTGACTTCCAAAAACAGAAATTATACAAAATCTGGCGAAGTTATCTATTGCAATTGGCATAATTCTATTTTGATTGACGAAAGCGGTGATATTATTTCAATTCTTTCTTTAGTTGAAAATATCACAGAGGTCATTACGCTTACCAAAGATTTAGAAAGTAAGAAAAGTAATTATGAAGCCTTGATTAATAGTAGCGATGAAATGGTTTGGAGTATCGACGACCAATACAATTTTCTAACGCTCAATCAAGCTACAACCCGACAGTCTGAAATAATTTTTGGCAAAAAAGACATCAAAGAAGGGGAACAATTCTTTGATATGCCAATGCCAGATTGTAGAAAAAATTTCTTCAAAGATTTATTTGATAGAGTATTATTGGGTGAAGGAATTTCTACGGATTTACCATCTTTCAATGTCAATGATAATTTCAACAACTTACTTTTTGATGCTCACTTAAACCCCATTGTCAAAAAAGGAAAAATAGTTGGCGTAGCTGTTTCACTAAGAAATATTACCGAAAAAAGAGCCGCAGAACTAAAACTGTTGGAGTCGGAAGCCAATCTAAAAGCTATTTTTGAAACTACCGATACAGGTTACATCCTCATCAACAACGAGTTACGTGTAGTTGCTTTCAATAAAGTAGCGAGTGATATTTCTGGTCAGAATTTCTTTAATGCCGATAAAATACCAGAAATTGATACACCAATTTTAGACTATTTCCCTGAAGAAAGAAGGGAAATTCTAAAAAATACGATGCTTCAGGTACTTAACGGCAGACGAGTAGAGTACGAAATCTCGTTTCCACAGCCCAATGGCACAACTAATTGGTATTTTGTAAGATTGTACCCCATTCAACCTGAAAGTAAAATCAAGTATGGCTTGGTAATGACACTTTCGGACATTAGCCGTCAAAAATTATCTGAAAAAGAATTAGAAGCCAGTAAAGAAAGATTTACGTTGGCTGTTCGAGGCTCAAGTGATGGCATTTGGGACTGGGATATTGCTCGTAATGCCATTTATTTCTCGCCAAGATTCAGAGAAATGCTTGGTTTTAGTCCAGAAGTATTCAATGAAGAAACTTATATCAATTCGTCGGGCTTCAATTATATTTTTGATTCAACGCACGAAGACGACTTAGAGTCGCTCATTTTTGCAATCAACGAACATTTTGAATATAAAAAACCTTTTCAACACGAATGTAGATTCAAAACCAAAAAAGGTGATTATCCGTGGTTTTTAATCAGAGGTCAAGCTACTTGGGACAGTAACCAAAAACCTGTACGCATGGCAGGTTCATTAACAGACATTACTCAGCGAAAATTGGCAGAAGAAAAACTCCGCCAAAGCGAAAAAATGTTTAGTGATTTAGCTAAAAATGCTCCCGGAGTAGTTTTCCAACTTTGTGCCGAACCCGACGGTTCTTCTTATTTTTCTTATATCAGTGATAAGGGAAAAGGTATTTTGGATATTCCTATCAATGACAAAAACTGGCAGTTAAATAATAGAATACCGCCAAAAGACATTGCGACATTTAATCATTCTATTTCAAAAGCTTTTTCAACCAAAAGCGATTGGAATTATGAAGGAGAAATCATACTTCCCAATGGCACAAGAATGTGGTTCCAAGGTTTAGCGAGTCCAATTGTTAAATCTAACAAACTCATTTACAACGGTATAGCTTTAGATATTACCGAAAGAAAAATTGCAGAAGAAGACCGAAAAAATTTAAGAAAATTAGAACTTTCTTTGGCAAAAGAAAAGGAAATCAACATTCTGAAATCTCGTTTTATTTCTTTGACTTCGCATGAATTCAGAACACCAATAACGGCTATCGTAAGTAGTACCGATTTACTGGGTATTTACGCTGAACATATTCCTGACCCCGTTTTACAACAAAAAACAAATGACCATATCAACAAAATTATCGTTCAAACAGACCGACTGACAGGTATGTTGGAAGATATTTTGATGTTGGAAAAAAATGTGGAAGGTAAATTAAAAGTTACTCCACAGCCCGTAAATATCAATAAGTTTTTGATTGATTTGAATAATCAGTATTACACTGACAGAAGAGATAAAAGAAAACTAAAAATGTACTTGGGAAATGAGTATCGTGAAATTATTACTGACCCTTCATTACTCATTCATATTGTGAGTAATTTGGTCAATAATGCCTTCAAGTACTCGTTGGGTGCTGCCGAACCTGAACTTACACTTAGCTATCAACCTGATACTTTTAGTATTAGTATCAAAGATTATGGTATTGGCATTCCCCTTGCTGACCAAGAGCATCTCTTTGAAACCTTTTTTAGGGCCAACAATGTAATGAATATCGAAGGAACAGGCTTGGGATTGGCAATTACCAAAGAATTCACCGAAAAATTAGGAGGAAATATCTCCTTCACAAGCCAACAAGATAAAGGAAGTATTTTTGTTATTCAATTCCCTTACCGCATTTAGTTGACTTTAGGAACAGGGATTTTAAGCATTACTTCAAAAATATTCGACATTCCATTCACAGAAAAAGAGCCGCCCTGTCGGCTCGCCCATTCTTTTACAATATATAGCCCCAGTCCCGAACCATTCATATCTTTTGAATAATGAGCCTGATAAAAAGGCTTTACATGACTGGTTTTCATTCGATAAGAATCCTTATAATGATTCCTAATAGTGAGGACAAACATATTATTTTCAGTATATGCGATAGATTCTACTTCATATTTAGGGTCGGCGTATTGTATAACGTTCTGGAATAATTCCGTAATCATTTGCTCTAATACTTCACTATCACAACCATACAGATACGACACGTCACTTTTTACCGATACATTGAAATGCGTAGAAGTACTATTTTTCAAAAACTCAAAAATAGACTTTTGCATTTCTAAAACGTTCACTTTTGATTTGCTGGAATTTTCCCAAGGATTGATGCCATTTGAAAGCTGATTGTACCACAAAAGTTTGCGAGTTACCCTCAACATCCTTTGTCCAGAAAGTTGTATGCCTTTGATGATACTGATGGCGTCTGCCAAGTCGTTCTGAACGATCATTTCTTCAAGAAGATTGCCGAAGTTTATGATTCCGTTCAGTGGAGTAAGATATTCGTGATTGGAGATTTTATAGAAAATATCAATGGCATTCTTTCGAGTTTCGATTTCAGCATTTACTTTTTTTGCCGAACTTATCTCGATTCTTGCCTGAATCGTTTCTATCAAATCTTTAGAAGTATAAGGTTTTGTGAGGAAATCATCTGCTCCTAAATTCATTCCACGACGCTTGTCGGTAAAATCAGCCAGTCCAGATAAAAATATAAATGGCAAATTGATAAAGCCTTTTTCCTGACGAATAATTTTGAGTACTTCAAAACCATCCATTGAATCAAGCATAATGTCGCATACAACCACATCGGGAACAATTTGTTCTATTAAGCTAACTCCCTCTTGACTACTATTAGCCACAAAACACTCATATCCATTTAAACTAAGGATTAAACTGGTATTTTCGGCAAGAAGTAAATCATCTTCTATCAGTACAATTTTTGGCATCTTAGTAACTATTTTCCCAATTCTTAAAGTTTTCCCTTCAAAATAAGCCCCTCAAAACAAAAAGATAACACTCTATCGAAATATTTAAAAATTGACATTTTCTAATATTGACTCTTTAAAACAGACATAAAAATGACAATTATTAAAGATAATAAATCTTTGAAAAAGTATCACTATAAAGTTATTCTTAAAATTTAAAAATGAACAAATAGGTTACATTTGTGGAGAAAAGGCTATTAAATTTACAACAAAAGCCCATCAAATCATAGGATTATGATGGGCTTTTATTAAAAAAGTTTAACAAATGTTAAAAAACGGTTTGCAAGTTTTCGGCAGCTTGCCAAACTACGTCTATTAGTACATCTTTACTAACTGGTTTTGAAATATATTGGACAATTTCTGCATTCGGAGCGTTTTGCCTAAAAACAGTATATTCAGATGCCGAAACAATTACTATCAATATTTTTTTGTCACTAAACTCATCTTGGTGATATGAAAGATACTCCAGAAACTCATAGCCATCCATTACGGGCATGTTCAAATCAAGTAAAACAATAATCTGTTTTTCGGTGCTTCCCTTAATCCAATCAATTGCTTCCTGACCATCCGTTGCTTCAGCATAAGGAATGCCACCAGTTGCTAAGAATTTCTTCATCAATAGTCGATTCAGATGTTCATCATCAACGATTAAGGTCATAAAATTATTCATCATTTCAATACAGTGTTAATCTTTCAATGTTATATGATTGCATTAATTATCATTTAAAACTAAAATGATAATCATAATTTTAATAGGATATGTAACATAGAAAAAACTAACAAAAATCATATTTAAAGAGCCTTTAAAAGTACTTGTTTACACGATTGAGCGATAAATTTAAAGGCTATAAATGAGATTGTTTTTCTAATGATTACGTGCCAAATGTATAATTTTTTTATGTAAAAAACATCTAAAAAATCAAAAATGCCATAAAAAAAATTAAAATATTAACATTTTATATTAATACAGGTAGATTTTATTAAAAATATGAAGATGTCGATACGATTTAACACAAAAGCTACCGAAGGGTTTTTATTTTAATAGCTTAACTAATAAAATTTCAATTGCCAAAAACAGTAAGGCAAGTACAATAAAGTACTTCCAAAGCGAAGTGCCAAAGTTTTGTTCTTTGAAGGTACTCACAAAATCGGTATCGTCAATTTTATCAAAAACAGCTACATTTTTATTGGCTTTGAAAATACTTTTCAATTCATCAGCACTGTAAAAATCCATTTGAGATTCGTTATCGTCGTGATTCAAGGCTAAAATTCGCTCTACTTTTCCATCCAATAATAATTCATAATATCCCGAAAGTATCGATTGGTTTTCATTCAATTGGTTAGCTTTAGGAAGTTCAATCGTTAGCTCTTTACCAACTAAATTCTGCACGGGAATCATTTCCAAAGCCTTGTTTCGTAATTTGAACATTACTTGCTTATTGGAATTAAGCTGAGGTAGATTATTCAAAATCAACTTAATGGTATTTTGCTCAAAGGAATAGGCTACTGGCTCTTGCGTTACACTCAAAGCGGCTATTTTATACATAATTGGCACAAAAAGAGCATTGCGGGCAAAGTCGCCAAACTGCGTATCCAAAGGTGAAGCCACTAAGTAAACTTTACCAGCACCACCAAGGGCTACACTCAAAAAAGGTTGGTTATTTCTGAAAGATAAAAGTTTTTCAGCCACTCCTTGCCAAGCGATGGTTGCTCCTTGCACAGGCATTTGTATTAACTCTTGTTGCGTAGAATGGTCAAAAATATCTATAAAAAAAGAGGAAGATTTAAGTGGTTCGGCAAGTGGCAATTTTTCGTCCACTGCCAATTCTTTTGTCTGTACATTCCGAATATTATAAGTACCCAAGAAACTATTATAACTACCTGTATTAGGCGAAGAATGTGGTATAAGCAACAAACTTCCGCCTGCACGAACAAAATCTTGTAAAGCCGTTTTCATACTTCCTTCAATACTTTGTACGCCTTCCAGAATTACTAAATTGGCACTTTTAAACAAGCCTACATCAACATTTGAAGCCGAATAACTATTGAAAACGAAGACGCTATCGTTATTGAAAACCGCAGGAATATACTTGGCAGCAGTAGCCTGTTGACCAAACAAATGTAAAACCTTTATGGTAGGAGCAGCATTGAGGACAAAATAGTAGTCGTTGTCAAAAGTAATTGGAGAATCATCAAAGGAAATACGTGCTTTTTTGAAACCTTTTCCTTGAACATTAAAAGAAAATTGTGCGTTTGCCGACGATTTCGCTCCAATATTTACAATCGACGAAGACACTTGTACTTCATCCATAAACAGTTTTACTTGTAAATTATCAACGGCTCTTTCGCCAGTATTGAAGAGTTTAACGCTCAGTTGGTTCACTTGCATTTCACGCACAAATGGTGTACTCAACCATACTGAATCAACAAAAACATTTTGCAAAGCTTTGGCTTGAACGGGTACAAGAAAAAGACGTGAACTGGTATCAATTTTCAGTTTGGTTAAATCCCCTGCTGTTGATTTCTGAAAATCAGAAAACCATAAGTATTGATTCCCCCCTTGCGAATTGTGCTTGGCTGCCAAACTGCTTTGGCGTTTCAGAATATGATCGAACGAACGTGCTGTATGCGTAAATTTGATAGAAGTGGTTCGATCTTTTAGCTGCTGAGGATTTCCTAAACTATGTTCTTCAGAGGAGAAGTCATTGGTAATTAGTTGCAAACGAGCGTCTTGAGGAAAAGCTGTTAATAATTCCTCTACTTTGCTAATTGCTTTATCGAGGTACGATTTTTTATCCAATTCGTTTTGCATCGACAAAGAATTATCAATGTATAAACTACTAATTCCGCCTACTTTTAGCCCAACGCCGTTGCTCGAAGGCAAAAATGGTTGAGCAAAAGCCATGACCAAAGCTGCAATAAAAGCCATTCGTGCAGCCATAATCAGCAAGTGTTTCAAACGACGAAACGAAGAAGTTTGTGTATTGACAGACTTCAAAAAAGCAACGTTTGTAAAAAGTACCTTGCGGGTTCTTCGGAAATTAAAAAGATGAATAATCAGAGGAATCGACACAGCCAAAAGTCCCCAAAGAAAAGATGGATATAGAAATTGCATGAAATTATCGCTTCGTTTGAATTCAGGTTTAAAATGTTGATGTACAAAACTTGAACTTTTATTATGGTATAAATCTACAAAAAAAAGCCATCATTGACCGACATCAACAATGGCTTCTTTTAGATTTGTCTATTGCTTTAGTTTAAATACGTACAAAGCCATAGAATATTTTAAAATTCTTGCTTAGCGAGAAATTTCTAAGATTTCAAATTCTAATCTTCCAGCAGGAGCTTGAATTTCAGCAATATCTCCAACTGATTTTCCGAAAAGACCTTTTCCAAATGGAGAAGAATTAGAAATTTTTCCAGCTTTCAAGTCTGCTTCCTCTTCAGAAACGATGGTATAAACTACTTCCATACCATTTTTCTTATTTTTAATTTTTACTTTCGATAAAATCGACACTTTTGAAGTATCAATGTTCGTCTCATCTAAAACACGAGCATTGGCTACGATTTCTTCCATTTTAGAAATCTTCAATTCCAACAAACCTTGTGCATCTTTTGCGGCATCGTATTCCGCATTTTCACTTAGGTCTCCTTTGTCACGTGCTTCAGCAATTTGTTTTGCCATATCCGAGCGACCTTGCAATTTTAAATATTGCAATTCAGCTTTTAATTCGTCTAATTTTTCTTGCGTGTAATACTGTACTTTTGCCATTGGGTTATTTTTTTAGAGCGTAAAGACCGAAATTGTGATAAATACACCGAGTAGCATACTCTGAGCTTCATCGTCAAATCGCTTTTGAATTCATTACGCTTTGAGTTGATACAAAAAAAATTACTGACATCGCTGCCAGCAAGTGAAAATCAAGGATAAATACTTTACTCAAACTCTTTACAAACAAAAAGAACGGCTTTCGACCGTTCTACAAGATTTTTTAAGACCTTTGCAGAAATATCGAAGCTATGTAATGATGCTTATTTGAGTCGTTCGTATCATATTTAACCGAATTGAGTAAACAAAGTTACAAAAAGCCAAAAGGATTTCAAAGAGAAATTTAAAATTGTGTTTTTTTTAGAAAAAATTACATCAAGCTTAAAGCATTTAGCAGTAAGCTGTGAGATTTGAATTTATTTTGAAAACTATCTTGTCAGCATTAAACTTAATTGGAATGCTTTAGGCGGTAAGCTGTATGTAATAAGTACAAAATACCTTTTTTTGACAAAAAGCAAAAAATCGCCTATTGCCTACCGCTTACAGCCTATTGCATCTTAAAAGTCATACCAATAATGACAACAAAAATATTCATCGTATGAAAATCATTTTTATGGGTACTCCCGACTTTGCTGTTGAGAGTTTAAGAATTTTAGTTGAAAATAATTGTAACGTCGTAGCCGTAATCACAGCCCCCGACAAACCGATTGGTCGTGGTTTGAAAATGGGAATGTCTGCTGTGAAAGAGTACGTTTTAGCGAACGCTCCGCATATTCCAATTTTACAACCAGAGAAATTAAAAAATCCTGAGTTTTTAGAAGAATTAAAAAGCTATGAAGCAGATTTACAGATTGTAGTGGCTTTCAGAATGCTTCCAGAAGTAGTTTGGAATATGCCTCCGCTCGGTACTTTCAATTTACATGGTTCGCTTTTACCACAATATCGTGGGGCTGCTCCTATCAATTGGGCGATTATCAATGGCGAAAAAGAAACAGGCGTAACTACTTTTTTCTTGAAACATGAGATAGATACAGGTTCAATTATTTTTCAAGAACATGAACCCATCGCTGAAACTGATAATGTAGGAGATGTGTATGTTCGTTTGATGCACATTGGAGCAAAATTGGTTTTAAAAACCGTGAGAGCCATAGAAGCAGGCGATTATCCACAAGAGCCACAAGTAGAATCTGATGAGATAAAACACGCTCCAAAGATTTTTAAAGAAACTTGTGAAATCGACTGGACAAAATCTGTAAAAGCTGTTTATGATTTTATTCGTGGACTTTCACCCTACCCTGCCGCTTGGACTACTCTCAATGGAAAAACTTGTAAAATCTATCGTACCGCTAAAGTAAGCGACGAAAGTATTCAGTTTGAAGAAGCCTTTAAAAGTGATGGCAAAAAACACCTTCACTTCAAATGTGCCGACGGCTACTTAGCCATTGAAGAATTACAATTAGAAGGCAAAAAACGCATGGGAATTGAAGAGTTTTTGAGAGGGTATAGGTTGTAATAAGATTGTAAGACTTTAGGATAAAAGACTTTAGGAATTTGGATTCTGGGAAATAGGAGGAAATTCGCTGTAATTAGCCTCGAAGAGGCGAAATATTGGTAGTTTTCTGTAAATATTATTTACATCGAAGCCCCATCAGAGCGAAACATTTCGCTCTGATGGGGCTTCGATGACTTGGGGAAATACTACAATACAATTTCGAAAATCATATTAAAGCATCATTTATTGATGAAAAAAGAGAAACTGCCTCTTTGCTAATACTTTCATCAGTTATTCCATAATTAATTGTTGAAATATGTTCTTTATAATCTAATGAAGGAATAACAAAAGGAAGTGTTTGCGAAGTAATATCTTGTTCATGAAGATTCAAACTCAAAACATTTTGTACAAATGCCTGAGTAGTCATTCCATTTTCAAAAGCTTTTTTCTCTATCAGTTGCTCTAAGTGAGCATCATTTATTTCTACTGTTAGCATGGCATATTGATTTAGATACTTTACAAATATATCAGTATTTCGCTTGAATAAATTTCATAATTCTAAAATCCTTATCGCTCTTCCAACTTGTACCACTCTATCTTTTTCAATAATTCTCGTCTGTTCAGAATTTTCTGTGAAGCCATTTTAGGAGAATAATACTTTTCTAAATAGTCTAATACTACTTTTTCAGATTCTCCCAAATCCCATAGTTTATGGTTTTTCTGCATCCACCTGATTTTATCCTTCCAGCCTTCACGAGTAAAACGGTGTTGCTGAATCAATTTGGTATTATGACAAGCCGTACACTGTGCCTTTACCATCATCAAATTTGTATCATTGATTAAGCCTGTTTCTTCGTCAATGGTCAAAGAATCAGAAACATTTAAGTTTGGAGTGCGGAGTGCGGAATGCGGAGTATTAATTTTAATTTCTTCTGGTTGCTTGAAAGCAAGAAAAGTAATCAATACCGTTCCGACTAATATATATACATTAATAATTTTCATCTTGATTTGATTTACACGATTTTCACTGCAATTCTATGACAAGCATTATTCAAATATCCTCCCGGATTCCACTGTGGAATTACCATTGGTTGCGTAATTCCTTTACTGTCGATTGCTCTTACCCATACTTCAAAATACCCTTTTTGCGAAAAATCTAAGGCTAAAGACCAATGTTGCCATGCCAAACGATTTTTGGGTGCTTCCAAATTACATTTCTTCCAAGTTACACCATAATCAAGCGAAAGCGATACTTCTTTTACTTCCAAATCGCCCGCCCAAGCGTGTCCACGCAAAGTCACTTTTTTGCCTGCATCAATTACTGCACCTGTTTTAGGATAAGTAATCAAAGATTTTACAGGCATTGCTTCGATAATTTTGAAGTTTTCGGGCGTTTCTGCTAACTTCTCGCCGGGTTCAATCGGATTAATGGGTACTCTATAACTATGACCGCTCATTTTTTCGCCATCATGCTCTTTGTTTCTGACCACGATTTTATCCAACCATTTTCCCGAAACCGAAGCAGGCCAGCCACCCACAACCAAACGTAATGGAAAACCATGTTCCAAAGGAATATCTTTGCCATTCACCGCCCAAGCAATAAGTGTTTCATCTTCTAAGGCTTTTTTGATAGGTACGCCTCTTGAAATTACCGACTTATTGGGCGTTCTACTCAAGTGAATGTCTTTCCCATAATAACCGATATAAACGGCATCGTCTTTCAAACCAACGTCTGCTAAAATATCTTTTAGACGAACGCCCGTCCATTCTGCACAACTTACTGCTCCTTGCTCCCATTGGTTTCCAGAGGTTTGTGGGAAATAGCCCGAACGCCCATTTCCGCCACATTCCAAAGTAAGCTGATAAGTATATTGCTTAAATTTCGATTTTAAATCCTTGATTTTATACACTTTAGAGGTTTTTACTGATTCTCCGCCGATGGTCAAAGTCCAAGTATCAATGTCTATTTTTTCTTCTGGAATCAAGCCATTATTCCGAATAAACATTTTTTCAACTGGCGTTACTTTGTCATCTAATAAATGCGGTGGCGTTTCTACATTCCAAGGTTTATCCGAAAGAATAATCAGCTCCTTATTTTTCCATTCAGGCAAAGCACCTTCTGCCAGCTTTAAATTTTGAGCAGTATTTTGCGAAAAAGTAACCTTTGGAATGAGTAATCCCAACAAGGTAGAATAAGTACTTTTCTTTAAAAAATCTCTCCTGTCTTGAATCATTTTTTTCATTGTTAATTTGTCTTTCAATAATATATAAATTTTAAATCGACATCTTTAGCAAATCAGATGGTTTGATTCGTAAAACAATTTGATTTATTTTGATAAATTTATGGCAATATATTTGGTAAAAATAGCATTTCTGTCTGCTTTATCAATTTAGACCTTTCAAATCAAACCTTTAATAATGAAAATTTACAAAACCAAACAGGGAATTATTGTAGAATCGGCTGATAAATTTTATTTATCTACCGAAAGTAATTGGGACGCTTATGTAAATCGTGATGATTTATACGAACAAGTAAGTAAAGAAATAGCAACACTTACAAGTATAGCATGGGCTGGCGATGAAATACTACCTCCCATCGGGCAACAAGAAATTTGGGCATCTGGCGTAACCTATATGCGTAGCCGTGAAGCACGCATTGAAGAATCTAAAGATGCTGGTGGTGGCGATTTTTATGCTCGTGTTTATGAAGCCGAACGCCCTGAGATTTTCTTTAAGTCTCCTGCAAGTCGCTGCGTAGGTACAAACGATTTTGTGCGTATTCGTAAAGATTCCGCTTGGAATATTCCTGAGCCAGAACTGACACTTTTTGCTACTTCAAGTGGAAAAATTGTTGGCTACACGGTTGGCAACGACATGAGTTCGAGAGATATTGAAGGCGAAAATCCGCTGTACTTACCTCAAGCCAAAAGTTATGACAAAGCCGCTGCCATCGGCCCTTGTTTGTATGTAACTGAAGGAGAAATTAGTCAAGATACTTTGATTTCGCTTGAGATTATTAGGAATAATGTTTCACTATTTGAGGGAAGTATTGCGATTAATCGCATGAAGCGAAAGCATACGGAACTGATTTCATTTTTATTCAGAGAAACCACTTTCCCACAAGGAGTATATTTGATGACAGGAACGGGCGTTGTTCCTCCAAATGAATTTACTTTAGCCGTTGGTGATGTAATTAAAATTACGATTGAAGGCATTGGAACATTGACGAATACGGTGGAGGAGAAGGCTTAGATTCTATATTTACTTGGTAGATTCTTAGAGAACCTACCAAGTAAATTTCTACAAAAACATTTCCTGCAAAGCCTTCCAAAGGGCTTTTTTCTTTTCTACATCATTTTGCAATTCACTCAAAGCATCAGAAAATAAAAAACGAATACTTTTGATTTCTTTTATTTGATATGCCATTAAAGGAATCTCAAGCTTAATATTAGGCATTGGTATGCCAAAGGTGATAAAATGACTTATCAGATTTTGTGATAATGCTGTTTTTACATTCATCGTTTTTAGTAGCGATAATTCCACTAAATCTACTTTGCTTAAATCTAATTTTACCGCTACTAAGATTTTTGATAAAAGTACTTTGTCGGCTTCACTGATATTATTTACCAAAATCACTACTCTGTGACTTGGCACAAAATGCAATAATTCTTGTGATTTTTCTTCTTCTACAATCGGCTGGGGTACTTCTTTTACTACTTGAACATTTTCTGGTTCAAGTACTTTTTCGGGTACAGCAATTGTAGCATTTTCGGGAATCACAAAAAGATGTTCTTCCGCAAAAAGGTATTGAAAAACCGCACTATTATTCTCAAACATTTTTCTTTTTATTTAACACTTCAACAAAAATTTCCCTACAAATTTCAAGCAATCTTCTGGTTCTTCAATCATTCCCATGTGAGCTACTTCGTCGAGTATCAACGAAGAGAAAAATTTAGGAATCATAATCTGAGCTTTCGCATCGGCAGGAGCTACACTTTTGTCTTTTTCTCCAATAATAAACATTACCGGACAACGCAAAGATTTCAGCACGTGCTTTCTGTCAGGACGTTCACGCATGGCTTCCATGCCTGCAATCAGTGCCTCCACTGGCAAAGTAGAAGAAGCTAAAATATGCTTTTGGATGATTTCTGGGTATTTTTTAGCAAAAGTTTCTGCATACAAGTTGGGAGTTGTGGCTTTGATAAATGCTTCTGTTCCGTGAGTTTTCAGAAATTCTACATTTTTACTTCTTGCTACCTTTTTCTCATCCGAATCCGCAAAAGCAGTTGAATGAAACAATGAAAGCCCCAATACTTTTTCAGCATATTTTTCAGCAAAAGCCAAAGCAATATAGCCACCCATCGAGTGTCCGATAAGAATACATTTCTCGAAACCACTTGCTACTACAATGTCATTCACAAAATCTGCATATTGTTCTATCGTCTTTAAGTGACTCAAACGTGCATATTCTGGCGTAATGATAAAAAAGTCTTTTTGTAAGAAAGGCACATAACCACTCCAAATGGTGGAGTCTTCGCCAAAACCATGTAATAATACTACTGCCTTTTTCATGTTTTTATTTACATTCGCTACCTGTTTGGAGCGAAATGAATATTAGATTTTTTGTGGAGCTTTTACTCCAAATATTAATAGAAAGCCTACCAAACACACCAACATACTACCGAAAAAAAGTAAACTCAATCCTACATTATAATACACAATCGCACACATACAAACGAAAGACAAAAGCAAAGCAATGATTGGAAAATAAGGATAAAATGGAGCAAGATAAGGTCTATCAAGTAAAGGCTCTTTTTTCCTTAAAACCAGCAAACTTACCATACTTGTACCGTACATCACCACCGCACCCAGTACCGACATGATGATAATTTTATCCGTAGTTCCTGTAAGGATTGCTAAAGTTCCAACCAATCCACCAACAATCAAAGCCCAATGAGGCGTTTGATACTTTTTATTAACACTCGCTAAAAAAGCAGGCAAGTATCCTGCACGAGCTAAAGCAAACAATTGTCGAGAATAACTAATGGTATTACAGTGAAAAGAAGCAATTAAACCGAAAAGACCGAGACTGGCAAAAATCTTTGATAAACTATTGTTTTTGCCCAATGCCATCGACAAAGTTTCGGGTAAAGGATAATCTATGGTACTTAGTGTCCGCCAATCGCCAACGCCTCCGCTCAGAACCATTACGCCCAAAGCTAACACCACTAAAGTAATAATACTTGAAATATAGGCTTTCGGAATCGTTGTTCGTGGTTCTTTTACTTCTTCGGCTACCATTGCTACGCCTTCGATGGCAACAAAAAACCATATCGCAAAAGGGATTCCAGCAAAAATACTGTTTGTACTGATGGGCGGATTGTTGGCAACAAAATTTTCGGTTTTGAAGTAAGGAACAATCACCGCTATATAAATAAGTAACTCTGCAACAGATAAAATAGTTACAAAAAGTGAAAAACGAGCTGATTCTTTGATACCAAAAATATTAATTCCGATAAAAATCACATACATCGCTACTGCCGTTGGAATCACAGGAATCAGTGGATGTAAAAAATGTACATAACTTCCTAAAGCATACGCAATGGCTGGTGGAGCTAAAAGAAAATCTACCAAAGTAGCAAAGCCTGCAATAAAACCGCCAACATGACCAAAAGCTCGATTGGCGTAATCGAATGCACCGCCTGCGTGCGGAATAGAAGTAGTGAGTTCGGTATAAGAAAAAATGAAAGTAATGTACATTACCGTCACCAATAAAGTAGCGATTAAAAAGCCAATTGTTCCAGAGGAAGCCCAACCATAATTCCAGCCAAAGTACTCTCCTGAAATAACCAAGCCAACCGCAATGGCCCATAATTGTGTGGTATTTATTACTTTTTTTAAGGTTGGCTGATGATTTTCGGCAATCGGATGGTGGCTATCTGTTGTCGGCATAAGTTTATAATATTAGTAAGGATTTAAAAATTGATGAATCAGTAATGCTTTTTATATTTAAAAATATGCTTCAAGATGCAATAATTAAAGGTTTTCGAGAGTAATAAAATCCAATAAAAGAATGTCAATCTCCGAAAATTGACGACCGAAAGCCGACGGCTGAAAGCCATTTTTAATTTGGCAATTAAACAAATATACAAAAGGCTCAGATAATCTCTGAGCCTTTTGTATTAAATCTATTTAGCCTTTGCTTATACAGGAGTTTTCACAATGCTGATAAGTTTTTCTACTACGTAATCTATTTCTTCAACAGTATTATATTTCGAAAACGAGAAACGTACCGAAGGACGGTCTGGAGCTACATTCAGAGCCGTCAAAACGTGTGAACCAATATCCGAACCACTCGTACAAGCACTTCCACCTGAGGCTGAAATTTTATTAATGTCTAAATTAAACAAAAACATATCGCCTTCGTCAGACGGCGGGAAGCTTACATTCAATACTGTATAAAGGCTATTCTCAAGATTTGCTGAATCTCCATTGAATTCTACTCCTTCAATATTTTGTTGCAACTTCTCAATCATTCTACTTTTCAAGCCTTCTACATGTTTGCGGTGTTCATCCATGCCAGCGTAAGCAATTTCCAAGGCTTTAGCCAAACCTACAATTCCATATACATTTTCAGTACCTCCACGCATATTTCTTTCTTGCGAACCACCGTGAATGAATGGAGAAATTTTACTTTTAGCATTGATATACAAAAAGCCTACACCTTTAGGCCCATGAAATTTATGAGCCGCACCTACCAAGAAATCAATTTTCAATTGTTGTAAGTCGTGGCGATAATGGCCCATCGTTTGTACAGTATCCGAATGGAAAATCGCTCCATAATCTTCACACAATTGTCCGACGATATTCAAATCTAAAAGATTTCCGATTTCATTATTACCATGCATCAACGAAACCAAAGTTTTAGGATTATCCCTTAGAAGTTCTTCTAAATGCCCTAAATCAATATGTCCTTTGGCATCTAAAGCCACATAACTCAATTTGATTTTTCCTTTTTTTGCCAAGTACTCCATCGTATGCAAAACCGCATGGTGTTCTAAAGGCGAAGTAATGGCGTGCGTAATGCCAAAGTCTTCAATAGAGCGAACAATCGCCGTATTGTCTGCTTCTGTACCACCCGAAGTAAAGAAAATTTCGGCAGGCGAAGTATTTAAAAGATTAGCAATTGTTTTTCTCGAACGCTCGATGGTATTACGCACCTGACGCCCGTGAGTATGGATAGATGAAGGATTGCCAAAGTTTTCTTCCATCATCGGAAGCATTGCGTCAATTACCGCTCTATCCATCGGAGTAGTAGCAGCATTATCTAAATAGATTCTATTCATTACTTGATGAAGTCTATTACTTCTGTCTGTTTAATTGATTTTGCTTAAAACGAAGAATGTCAGACCAAAGCCTGACATTCAAATATATATTAGGAATTAAAATTCTTTGTAATTAGTATAGTTAATGATTAATTCAGAGATTTTATTATTCTGAATTTTATTCCCATCAATTTTGAATCTGGATTTTTGTTTGTCATTACATCTAAAAATTTACATACATTATCTTTGGTTAAATAATTATAACCTCGTTTTCCTACTTTTTTTCCTTTAGGAAGAAATTGTTTCTCATCATCCTCATTAAATAATACATAATTTTCAAGTAGATAAATATCTTTAGGTAGTGACTTTATATTCGTTTCAAAATATTCTTTAAAAGTATCTATTGGGGATTTTTTTCTACCTTTTTCAAAAATAGGAAAAGCATAAAAACCGACAATATAAGTTAAACCATCTTTCCAATTTTTTGACTTTAAAATTACAATCTTTACTGTTTTAGATTTTTCTTTATCTGGTGTTTTAGTCCATAATTGTGGAAGTAGCCCTGAATAATATTCATCTTCATCGCTTGGGTACATTTCATGTCCAAAATTTATAGCTGTGTAAGTTTTGTTATTTTCTTCTACATAACCAAATTTTGTACTTTCTAAGTCTTCAATAGTTGGTACATTTTGCCATTTATTTGAGTTCCAATCAATAGTTGCTAATATACCACAATATTTTTCTTCTATAATATTCATAAGGTTATAGTTTAAATATTCATTTCAAATTTTACAGTATTAGTTATGTCCATAAAGATTTCTCTGTCAGCAATTGAAAACAATAACATTTCAGTGTAGTACAAATTTCGTTTTTTTTCATCATCACCTTTCCATAACTCATCACTTATCCTTTTTATCAAAGTAGTTAGCTCTATATATGCCTCCGATTCTTTAATAAATATTTTTTTATCAGCATTTTTAATAAAGAATCGTTCTTCTGTCTGTATTCTTGATTTGGGTTGAAAATGATGAATATTTTTTAACCGAATAAGAACATCTAAGTCAAACGCAGACATTTTAGAGTTTCGTCCTTCAGGTATAGGGAAAAAAACTTCACCTGCATTTTCTTTTAAAATAATCCAATTAATTGAGTAAGCTACCCGAGAATCATAAATTACATTTTGTTCTGGATACAAATATGCTCCTACTTTAGATTTGCTTGCAATCCTCTTAAAACTCTTTTTTTCATCATTTAGAAAACTGTAAACCAAATTTATCGTTTCTCTATCATTTGCGGATGTAATACCACCCCAATCTTTAATTATCCATAAACAAAGCTTTTCAAACGAAGATTTGTCTGTTTCTAAATACTCTCTTAATTTTCCTCCAACAACTTTCTTTAACTCTATCTCTTTCTCATACGGTGTTAGGCTATTTAATTCTAAAACTTTTTCCTTGGTAAAAATACCCAAGTCGATTAGCTTATCAATTTTTGCATTCCAACTGTATAATTTATGCAAATCAAATTTAAATTTCTCAAGATAATTTACAATTAAAGTTATATCGAAGGTCTTTTCCATATTAGCGTTTGTCGTTTATGATTAATCTTCATCATCATCCAAAAAATTGGCTATGATAAATTTATCAAGATAAATCAAGCCATTATTTTCTAACATCTCAAAGAGTTCGCCAAATACCTGCTCATCTTCCTCAAATAATAAACGACCCAAAGCGTCAAGGTTTTCAGGATTATTTGCAATTTTTAATTCATTTAAGACATTTTCAATTGAATCATCCTTTTTAAGAAGTATTTCATTATATACAAAAATAGTATATACATGAGTTCTAATATTTAATTCTGGTAAAACTGCACTAAATTCATGTGAAAATTCTTGTGCTTCATTTAAGATTTGTATATCAGATTTTGTATTACTTTGAAAATAAATAGTCGCTCTGTTATGAAGTGACGTTATTCTTTCTAAAATTTCTTCTTGAGAGGGTATTTCGTTAAATTGTAAGAGTTTTTCATTCTCAGTAGTTGATGATAGTCCAAATAAACTCAAAACGTTATCTTGAATTTCTAAAATTTCATCAAATATTTCTCCATCAAAATCTGGTCCACCTAGCTTATTTAACTTTAATTGAAGATTGGCTAAGTTTGATAGTTCAATTACTAAGGCTTCATAATTTATCATCTTTTCTAAGGTTTAATTTTTATTAAAGAATTTATAGATGTATCTAATAAACAAATGTCAGACCAAAGCCTGACATTTGTTCAAATTTATTTATTAAAGAATCCTTAAAAATCATACAAAACAGAGAATATTACATTTCTTAAACTTCCGTTTGTTAATTCTCTGTATTCTATTTTTACGGCTCTTTTCCAACTAACACCTGCACCAACAATACCTTCTCCTCCAAATTTACCCATTGCTGACAAACCTACATTTACATAAGGTCTAATACTTCCTTTACCTAAGTGCATTCCACCTAAAACATTTCCCCCAAAAACTTGAAGTCCATCATCGTATTTAGGATTAATAAACTGTCCACTTGATTCTCTGATATTATTATAATTAGCCTCAATTAACAAAAAAGCATTCCTAAAATTGCGAGGGAAGTTCATTCTTAAAGCTAAACCTCCAATCCAATTTTGTGGATTATCCACTCTTAAAAAATGTCCGCCAAGCACTCCTAAAGAATAAGTTATTCGCTCTTCTTTATTTTCACTTGTATTAACTGTAAAAGATGAATTATCACCTTTGCATTTTAAGTAAGCTAAACAAATTTTTAAAATTTCACTCTTTGTATAAGGTAAATTATCATTCACTTGAATTTTGCTACAATCTCCTAATAATGCTCTCAATTGACCTATATAGCCTTTTTTGCTCACCATATACAAGATATTTTCTTTATTGTAGCGATATTCTTCTGAAAAGAATAACTCTTGAAAAGCATTATCTTTTTCAATAAACAAATGAACTTTCTCATTTGAATCCACAAATTCAAAAAGTGTAATAATATTCGTTTTCAGTAATACTCTTAAAAATCTATCGCCTTCAAACAAGATAGGAACGGTTTCTACATTGATTGACTTTTGATTATTTACCTCAACTAAAATTTTAATCTTTTTAGATACATACACTTCATTATGTACCGTAAATTCATCTGCACCTTGTGCATCAATTTCATCAGGATAAGCTTCTAAAGTAGTTTTAAACTGAATACTTTTTGGTGTTTGTAACCAGTTTTCGTAGTTAATGAAACCTACTGATTTCTTTCCATCTTTAATAAATTGCCCTGCCTCATATCCTTGCGAGTAAATAGGTGAAAATGCTAATAGGATACAGAACACCAAAACAAGTGTCTTCATATAAATAATGATGCGAATTAGTGAATATGTTTCTGAAATCTAAAATTATTACTTCCCAGCCACAAACTCTTTAATATCACTAATGAGTTTCTTAGCTAAATTATCTGCCTTCGTCATAGAATCTGACTCTGAGTAAATTCTGATGATAGGCTCGGTATTAGATTTACGAAGATGTACCCACTCTTTTTCAAACTCAATCTTCACGCCATCAATGGCATTGATTGGGTTTTTAGCATACTTTTTCTTCATGGCTTCTAAAACGCCGTCAACGTCGATATCGACAGTTAATTCAATTTTATTTTTCGAGATATAATACTCTGGATAGCTTTTTCTGAGTACTGAAATACGTTTGCCAGCTTTAGCTAAATGTGTCAAAAACAAAGCAATTCCTACCAAAGCGTCACGTCCGTAGTGTAATTCTGGATAAATAATTCCTCCGTTGCCTTCGCCACCGATAACCGCCTTACTTGATTTCATCAAGGTAACTACATTTACTTCACCCACGGCAGAAGCATAATATTTGCCTCCTGCTTTCTCTGTAACATCACGCAAAGCACGAGTTGAAGAAAGATTTGAAACGGTATTTCCTTTCTGATTTTGTAAAATATAGTCTGCAACGGCTACCAAAGTATATTCTTCTCCGAACGGTGAGCCATCTTCGCACATAAAGCAAAGGCGGTCAACGTCTGGGTCAACGACGATACCTAAATCGAATTTTCCTTTTTCGATAGCCTTTGTTATATCTGTTAAATTTTCAGGAAGTGGCTCAGGATTATGTGCAAAATGCCCTGTTGGTTGGCAATGCAATTCTGTAATCTGAGTAACGCCCAAAGCTTTTAAAAGCATCGGAACGGCAATTCCACCCGTAGAGTTTACAGCATCTACAATTACTTTGAAATCTTTACTTTTGATAGCTTCTACATCCACCAATGGCAAAGCCAAAATCAAGTCGATGTGTTTTTGAAGCCAAGTATTATCTTGGGTATAAGCACCCAGTTTTTTTACATCTACAAAATCAAAGTCTTCTTTCTCTGCAATTTCAAGCATTTCTTCGCCGTCGCTGCCAGAAATAAATTCACCTGTTGCGTTCAGCAATTTCAGTGCATTCCACTGAATAGGGTTATGGCTTGCCGTAAGGATGATACCCCCTGCGGCTTTTTCAGCAGGAACTGCCATCTCAACGGTTGGCGTTGTAGAAAGACCTAAATCAATAACATTAAAACCTAAACTTTGTAGCGTACCAGTCACTAATTTAGAAACCATGTCGCCCGACAAACGTGCGTCACGCCCAACTACAATTTTAAGTACTTCTGGACTTTTTCTTTTTAACCACGTGCCAAAAGCAGCGGTAAATTTAACAACGTCTAAAGGAGTAAGTGCTTCTCCAGCTTTTCCTCCGATAGTACCTCTAATGCCTGATATAGATTTGATGAGTGTCAATTTCTTATAGAATTGTTTTAAATTTTCAAATATTAAAGTTACTAAAAAAACCAGCTTCTTTTGAGATAAATCATGAATGAAAAGCTGAGAATCTTTAGCTTTTTTTGCACGTCAAAAAGAATTTAGAGATATTTTGTATAATAATCTTTTGCTAAGAATTCATTTCGGCATTTAAAACTTGAATTCGCTTAAAAGCCTCATTTTCAATATTCAAGGTATTACTAATACAAAAGCCTTCAAACTTGAAGTTTGAAGGCTTAATGTTAACCGACATGGATTCGAACCATGAATGACGGTACCAAAAACCGTAGTGTTACCATTACACCATCGGTCAATTTATATTCTTTTGCTCTTGACTTGTTATTTAAAAAGACTCTCGAAACAGAAGTTTCAAGAGTCTTTTTGTTAACCGACATGGATTCGAACCATGAATGACGGTACCAAAAACCGTAGTGTTACCATTACACCATCGGTCAATCGCAATTGAATTGTGGTGCAAAATTAGTCCTATAATTCGATTTTGTCAAGTGCTTTTTTTAAAAAAACTTTTCAAAGTCATTATTTCACAGGCTAAGTAATTGAATATTTGCTTATTAAGTACTAAAAAAAATACTCAATTGCCTCAGTACTTTACTTTTTTATAAAGAAACTCCGCTGGTCTCAACGGTTGGAGCAATCTTTTTCACCAATCCTTGTAATACTTTTCCCGGGCCACATTCTACAAAAACTGTTGCTCCGTCTTCAACCATATTACGAACAGACTGTGTCCAACGCACTGCACCTGTCAACTGAGCAATCAAATTAGCTTTAATCGTTTCAACGTCTGTTGAAGGCTGTGCATTTACGTTTTGATAGATTGGGCAACTTGGTTGTTCAAAATGAGTTGCTTCAATCGCTGCGGCTAATTCTTCACGAGCCGACTCCATCAATGGTGAATGGAAAGCTCCACCCACTGGTAAAAGCAATACTCTCTTCGCTCCTGCGGCTTTCAATTTTTCTCCAGCCTGAGCAACACCTTCATTTGAACCAGAAATCACTACTTGTCCTGGACAGTTATAATTGGCAGCTACTACTACTTCGTCGCTGATAGATGCACAAATTTCTTCGATTACTTCATCTGATAAATTAAGAACCGCTGCCATTGTTGAAGGATTGTTTTCACAAGCCTTTTGCATTGCCAATGCACGAGCTGAAACTAATCTAAGACCATCTTCAAAACTCAATGCTCCAGCCGATACCAATGCCGAGAATTCTCCTAATGAATGACCCGCTACCATTTCTGGCTGAAAATCAGCCGTTTCTTTTGCTAAAATAACTGAGTGCAAGAAAATAGCTGGCTGTGTTACTTTAGTTTGTTTGAGTTCTTCGTCTGTTCCTTCAAACATAATGTCTGTAATACGAAAACCTAAAATTTCGTTTGCTTTCTCAAAAAGAGCTTTAGCTGATTCTGAATGGTCGTAAAGGTCTTTACCCATGCCTTTGAATTGCGAGCCTTGACCAGGGAATACGTATGCTTTCATTTGTAAAGAGTAAATGAATGTGAGGAAAAAATTGTAAATCAAAGTTTTGCATTGTCGCTACTTGCTCTGATTAAAGTTCGCAAAAATAGCTATTCACTCTCAACTGTTTGCTATACGTTTATAGAAATCTTTCACGTAACTCTGGAGTAATGACTCGACAAGTGACTGATTTACCAAAAAGTTTATACCTGTTTTTTGCCAACTTGATATAAAAAAAATCAAGCCAAGCACTTGGTAAAATTTGCAATACCGACAAGTACTTCCAAACACCTGATAAGCTTTTTACAATTTCTAAAGTTGCCGAAGACCTTTGGTATAAATGATTGTTTTTCAGTAAGATTACTGAGTCGAATTGTTGAGTATCTAAATGATGTGTTTTTAATAATTCCTGACCAATCGGAGATTGAAGCGAGGCAAATCTGAACTGTTTTGAAGGGTCGTGGTCGATAATAAAATTGATTGATGAATTGCAGAAATTACAAACTCCGTCAAACAAAATTATTTGATACTCCTTAGTCAATGCTTCTATGTTTTCCATTTGCAAATGTATTTTCAATCTTTAGTTTTCCCCTTAATAATACAATAAATAACGAACCTGTACTTTATAAACTCAAAAAGAGTACCATTTTACAGTTATCTATCAACTTTTAACCTTTTGAATTTATGACTACTACTATTATCATCACTATTTGCTCGCTATTATTAATAGCTTACGCATTCGACTTGACGGCTTCTCGCACAAAAATCCCATCAGTTATCTTATTACTCCTTTTAGGCTGGTTGGTTAAACAGATTACTGAATTTAGCCATATAACAGTTCCCAATCTGAGTCCAATTTTACCCGTTTTAGGCACAATTGGTCTGATACTCATTGTATTGGAAGGTGCTTTGGAACTCGAATTAGACAAAAGCAAAATCCCAATGATTAAAAAGTCATTCATCGTTGGCTTTATTCCGATGGGCGTTTTGGCTTTTTCTTTGGCATTTATTTTTCAATATTTTGGTGGTAATTTTTTCCAAAGTAATCTTCTGAATGTAATTCCACTTTGCGTAATAAGTAGTGCAATTGCCATTCCGAGTGTAAAAAACCTTAGTCCGCTCGACAAAGAATTTATCATTTACGAAAGTAGTTTATCAGACATTATCGGCGTATTGTTTTTCAATTTTGTTGCTTTCAACAGTACCATTAGTTTCAGTTCATTTTATGATTTTGCACTTGAACTCTTCGTTATCATTCTTATTTCCTTTATTTCCACCGTTACTTTATCCTTTTTGCTGAGTAAAATTGAGCATCCAATCAAATTTGGTCCAATTATTCTATTAGTCATTTTGATTTATGCCATTGCCAAAATTTTCCATTTGCCAAGCTTAGTTTTTATTCTTCTTTTTGGACTTTTCTTAGGAAACCTCGACAAGTTAAAACAGTTTAGTTGGATTCAGCAATTAAAACCCGAACAATTAGAAACAGAAGTAAACAAATTTCATGAATTGGTTGGCGAAGCTACTTTTCTGATAAGAGCTTTATTTTTTCTCCTTTTTGGCTACCTTATCCAATCTGAGGAAATTCTCAACACAGATACACTCGTTTGGGCATTTGGTATTGTTACTTTGATTTTTTTGATTCGTGCCATTCAATTAAAAGTTTCTAATCTAAAACTCAAGCCTTTTCTTTTTGTAGCTCCAAGGGGGCTGATTACCATTTTACTTTTTTTAGCGATAGAACCTCAGCAAAATATTCCGCTGATGAACAAGTCTTTAATCATTCAAGTAATCGTTTTAACCGCTTTAGTAATGATGTTTGGTTTGATGAACAATTCACAAAATGAACAAAAACAAGCAGAATAAGTGTTAGCTCTATAATTATTTTAATGACCCTAAAAAAGTGAAACTAAAAAAAATGATATTTACGCTGCTCTTGATTGTTGCCATTCTGGGAATTGGCATTTTTATATTTATGCAACAGGCTGTTTTTGGAAAAGACCCATCAGGAAACCGATTAGCACGTATTGAAAAATCGCCCAATTATAAAAATGGTACATTTCAGAATCTTTCTCCCACAGAAGTAATGCCAAAAGACGCTTCATTTTTTGAAATGTTGAAAGATTTTATCAATAAACCTAAAACCGTTGAACCAGAAAAAGAGCTACCTTCTGTACAGACGGATTTAATCAATTTGTCTTCCGAAAAGCCGAGTATTGTTTGGTTTGGGCATTCTTCTTATTTAATCAAATCAAAAAATATCAATATTTTAGTTGACCCTGTTTTTAGTGGTACTGCATCGCCAGTTTCATTTTTTGGAAAATCCTTCAAAGGTTCTGATGTGTATTCGGTAGAAGATTTGCCCAACATCGACATTTTGGTACTCTCGCACGACCATTACGACCACTTAGATTATCCAACAATCACTAAACTAATTCCTAAAGTAAAGAAATTTTATACTGCTTTGGGCGTTGGGGCTCATCTTGAACATTGGGGCGTAAAACCTGAAAATATCGTAGAATTAGATTGGTGGGAAAATCATCAAATTTCAGCAGAAATTCAAATTACTTCAACGCCAGCAAGACATTTCTCTGGACGTGGTTTTACTCGTGGCAAAACACTTTGGTCATCTTTTGTATTGAATATTCACGGCTACAACATCTTTATTGGCGGTGATTCGGGCTATGATTATCACTTCAAAAAAATTGGTGAAAAATTTGGGCCTTTCGACCTCGCACTTTTAGAAAATGGTCAATACGGCAAAAACTGGCCTTTGATTCATACAACGCCCGAAGAAACCGCTACCATCGCCAAAGAACTCAATACCAAAGTACTTATGCCAGTACACTGGGCAAAATTTGCCTTGGCGTATCACCCTTGGAACGAGCCTATCAATCGCCTAACACAAGCTTTGAAAGGAAGTAATATCCAACTCACTACTCCGATGATTGGCGAGCCTGTGATTTTAGGTAGTCATTATCCACAAAAAGTTTGGTGGAATTTTTAAATATTCACTTTTGTATTGATTAGAATTTAGTAATAATGTTTGGATTTCGGATGTCGGATTTCAGCTTTCTGAATTTAGACAAAACAACTTTGTTTAGAACAAATCACTGAAAACCAACATTTTAAATTCATCATTCATATCTCATAATTCATACTTATAAGTCCATACATATTTTTAATTCCTTCTTGATATATTTGTAAGCCATTATTAAGGCGTTCAAACAATACTCCGTAACTATGAAAAGAAGGGATTTTACCAAAAACATCATTGCAGGTACAGGTTTGGCTACTTTGCCATCCATCGCTAAAGCATCTGAAAATACTGCTCATTCCAACACAACAGCACAGCCTGCTTTTAAATTAAAGTACGCTCCGCATTTTGGAATGTTTGAAAATTCAGCAGGAAAAGATGAAATCGACCAATTGAAATTTATGCACGAAATGGGTTTTCGTGCCTTAGAAGACAACGGCATGATGGGCAGAAGCCCCGAATTACAAACCAAAATTGGCGATACAATGGCAAAATTGGGTATGTCGATGGGCGTTTTTGTTATTGATGGCGGCGAAAACTGGAAAACTTCTTTAACAACAGGCAAACAAGTACACAAGGATGTTTTTGTAAATACTTGTAAAAAAGCCCTTGAAACTGCCAAACGTTGTAATGCAAAGTACATGACCATTGTACCCGGATATTTTGAAAGAAATTTACCGATGGGACTACAAACGGCAAATGTAATTGACGCTTTCAGAAGAGGGGCTGAAATTTTTGAACCACATGGTTTAGTAATGGTAATGGAGCCACTTTCGGATAATGCCGATTTGTTCCTTCGCCATTCAGACCAATCTTATCTGATTTGTAAAGCTGTGAATAGCCCTTCTTGCAAAATTTTGTTTGATATGTGGCACATGCAACGCAACGAAGGACGAATGACGCAACACATTGATTGGGTTTGGGATGAAATCGCTTATTTCCAAATCGGAGATGAACCGGGCAGAAAAGAACCAACCACAGGCGAAGTAAATTATAAGAGTTTATTCAAACATATTCACGAAAAAGCCAAAGCAACCAACCGTGGTGAATTTATTTTCGGAATGGAACATGGCAATTCAGTAGCTGGAAAAGAAGGAGAAATGAAAGTAATTGAAGCTTACAGAGTTTCGGATATTAGCTAAAATCAAAAAGGGAATTTGAACAAACAATAAAGTTCAAATTCCCTTTTTACTTATTTTCGACCATAATCGGCAGGATTTTCTCCCCAAAATTCAGTTTCCCACTTCAATATTTTGTTAGCGTATTGGTTGTTTTTCAGCCATAGAATACCTCTATCTACTAATTGAAATAGCTCTTCATTTTTAGCGTTTCGTTCCAATTTGGTTTTTACCGCTTTGTTTTTCACCCAACTAATAGCCGTTTTTGAATCTGAATAAATCGGTAAAGTAGAGTTGTGTTTTTGTAAAAAAGCCAAACCATGCACAATTGCCAAAAACTCTCCAATATTTACCGTTCCTTCTGGAAAAGGCCCCATCGAAAACAGTACTCTTTTGGTACTGGTTTCTACACCCTGATACTCCAAAACGCCAGGATTACCCGCACAAGCTGCATCAACTGAAATACTTTCTGCAATAGGATTGCCTACCAAAGCCAAAGATTTAGTTTGATTACCCAAAAAGCCGCTTTGTTTTTTCTGAACTATCTGCCAAAAATTACTCTTGAAAGCTTCTTCTGCTTCTTTTAGGCTTTCAAATGATTTGAACTGAGCCGTTTCAAAACCTTTTACTTGTTCTTCTGTTTCAGCCCAAGTATCAAAAACACCTGTTTTTCGTCCTTTCCAGACTACATAAAATTTAGGTTTCTTTGCCAAATGAATAAAATTTAGAGAGAAAAGGTTTAGTTAAATATGAGTACTTAATTATGAATTATGAGTTTAAATATTTGAATATCAATTTGCTGACCAATCTTAAAATCATAATTCAGCATCGCACGGCGAACCGTTCGCAACTCTGCATTTATACTTATTATCCGATTCTCGATTTAATGATTTTGATAGCAATGGCTAATAAAATTACACCAAATACTTTTCTCAAAACATTCGCTCCTACTTGCCCCAAACGGTTTTCAATCCATTGCGAAGCCCTCAGAACTACATAAATAAATACCAAATTTAAGCCAATTCCTACTAAAATATTAATTTCGTCAAACTGGGATTTCAGTGAAAGAATGGTCGTCATTGTACCTGCACCTGCAATCACAGGGAAAGCCAAAGGTACAATTGAGGCGGCTTTTGCTTCGCCCAGCGAGCCTTCCGACTTGAAGATATTTCTACCCAAAGTCATTTCAAGACCAATCAAGAAGATGATTAATGCCCCAGCGATAGCAAATGAGTTAATATCGACGCCGAATAGATTTAAAATTGATTTTCCGACATACAAAAAACCAACCATAATAATCCCCGAAACGATGGTTGCTTGTTCGGCATGAATGTTTCCCGTTTTTCTACGAATGTCGATAATAATGGGAATTGAGCCTAAAATATCAATAACCGAAAAAAGAATAAGCGAAACCGAAATGATTTCTTTGAAGTTTAATTCCATAATTTTTTAACCTAATATTTCTTTAAGTTTTGTGATTTCAAATTCATCTATGGCTGGGAAATTGGCAATTCTAAAAGTTGAATTTTTCCATTTACCATAGCCATTTCCCAACGTAATTCCTGCCAATTTGGTTCGCTCTTTTACCGCTTGAATCGTTTCCTCAGAACCTTGCACGGCAATTACGGTATCTGATTGTGTTTCAATATTTTGCACTAAACAATTTAAGCCAAATTTTTCAGAAGTATTCAAGAACTCATACCAACTTTTTGATTGCTTTTTGATTTTTTCTGAAATCGTAGAAATATTGGGAATTTCATATAAAATTTTATTCAACAAATACATATTCAATACATTAGGTGTATAATGTGTTTGAAACTTCATAAAATTTTCGTGGATAAACAGTAGGCTGTTATAATACTTTCTGTCGTTGATTTCGGTAGCTCGTTCGATGGCTTTTGGCGAACAAATCATCACTGCCATACCTGCAGGCAAGCCCAAACATTTCTGAACAGAAGCAAACCAAACGTCTCCGTCTTCCCAATTGAAGTTGATACCTCCCAAAGAAGAAGTAGCGTCCACAGCAATGATACTTTCTGGAAAAGCTTTTCTGAAAACCGACAAATCTTTGATTTGCGTAGCATTAGAAGTTTCATTTTGAGTCAGACACAATACTTCTATTTCTTGCTGTGACAACATGGCTGGCGAAGCAATTTCTTCTACACCAAACACAATACTTTCGGTTTGCTTTAACAATTTCCCTGCATACTCTGCCCATTTTTCACCAAAAGCACCATTGTACAAATGCGTACTTTTCTCTTTCGTAAGCGACTGAGCAATAATTTCCCAAGCCTCCGTTGCCGAAGAAATAAAGTAAACGGAATATTGATTGGGAATATTCAACCGCTCGTGCAACAACTGTATGGCACTTTGGGTAATGTCCATACATTCGGGGCTACGGTGATTGATACTCAGAACGCCTTCCTCAAAAGCACTCTGCATAAATGTTGCTATTTGCGGATATACTTTTGAAGGGCCGGGATAAAAAGTTATCATTTAGAATGAGTGATGAAATAGTTGTGTACGAAGTGTTGATTTTGGGTTTCGGATGTCTGATTTCGGATTTATTAAAAACGATTTTTTTAGAAGTATTTTATCCAATTTCCGAAATCATAAATCCGAATTGCTGAAAGCTCACTGCTGAAAGCTCAAAGCTAAAAGCTAAAAACTACAAAAACGTCTGAACGGCAAAATCGTAGCCACGCAAACCAAAACCAATAATAATTCCCTTAGAATGCTTACTAATATAACTATGATGACGAAACGATTCTCGTGCATGAACATTTGAAATGTGTACTTCAACCACAGGCGTTTTTACGCCAGCCATCGCATCGGCAATAGCAATAGAAGTATGCGTATAAGCACCTGCATTCAGCACGATGCCATCATAATAAAAACCTACTTCATGAATTTTATCAATCAAAGCTCCTTCGTGGTTTGATTGAAAGTACTCTAAATCAACCGTTTCGCTGAATTTATCTTTTAAAATTTCAAAGTATTGTTCAAAAGTTTGATAACCGTAAATTTCGGGTTCACGTCTTCCTAATAAATTAAGGTTGGGGCCATTGATGATGATGATTTTTCTCTTTCCCATGTTTACAAAAAATAATGAATGTTTATGAGTGCGTAATCTTGTTAAAATAAACGATAAACATTTTGAGGTAAATTACTGAAAATCAAATTTTTAAATTCTCATTTCATCATTTATTCCTTATCATGCGTACAGTATAAAAATTTCAGATTTAGGATTTGTGATGACGGATGAATTAGACAATTTTATTGAAAATGAAGTATTATTCATTCAAACTGAAAAATCAGAAATCTCAAATTCACAATCAGATACATTGGTTTTTAGCTATCTTTGAACGAAATTCAAGCATCACAGAATTTTATTTTTCAAGACTCCCACCATCAATCCTAAATGCTGAATCCTTATGGTATGGCAAAGCTATCTAAAAAATTTCAAAAGCTATCTTACTTTAGAACGTTCTCTTTCTGAAAACTCTATTGAAGCTTATCTTCGAGACGTTCAAAAACTATGGGAATATTTAGAAATTGCTGGCGAAGCCGATGTAAATCCAGAAACGGTAAACGATACACATATTTTTAATTTTTTTACTTATTTAGGCGAATTGGGCTTAGAAACTACTTCTCAAGCCAGAATTTTATCTGGATTAAAAGCTTTTTTTAAATATCTCCTGATTGAAGATGTGATAAAAAAAGACCCAATGGATTTGATTTCTTCGCCAAAAGTTGGTCGAAAACTTCCGCCAACACTTTCATTTCCCGAAATCGAAAAAGTACTTTCTATCATCGACCTTTCTACGCCCGAAGGTACACGCAACCGTGCCATGTTGGAAGTACTGTACAGTTCAGGACTTCGAGTTTCTGAATTGGTAGAAATGCAATTGAGTGAATGTTTTTTTGATATTGGTTTTATCAGAATTATCGGAAAAGGCAACAAAACTCGGCTTGTACCTATCGGTAAAGATGCCATTCATTATACAGAAATTTATTTAGAAAATATCCGCAAATTTCAAGTTATCAAAGAAGAAGCAAGCAACTATGTTTTTTTGAACAGAAGAGGCAATAAGCTGACAAGAGTGATGATTTTTCTGATTATCAAAGACTTAGTGGCTCAAGCAGGTATTCATAAAAACGTAAGTCCGCATACGTTCAGGCATTCTTTCGCTACGCATCTGATTGAAGGTGGTGCTGATTTGCGTGCCGTTCAAGAAATGTTAGGTCATGAATCCATCACCACTACCGAAATTTATACGCACCTCGACCGTGAATATCTGCAACAAACCATCGTTGATTTTCATCCAAGAAGTAACAAAAATCTTAGAATTTAATTTGCGTTCTGATTCTACTTAAACTATCAGGATGAATGCCCAAGTACGAAGCCAAATCTTTGATGGGAATCAAACGAAGTGCATCTGGTTGATTTTCTAAAAGATGCAAATAACGCTGCTCGGCATTTTGTGAAATCAACGAAAAAGTACGTTTAGTTTCTCGAATATAAAGCTGTTCGGCGATGAGTCTATGGAAGCGTTCAGCATTTTTTGAGGTTTCCATCAAGTCCAAAACCGAAGGATAATACAAGCGAAAAGCCTTCACCGCCGTTACGGCTTGAATAGATACCGTAGAGGCTTTCTGTGACAAACAAGAAGCAAAAGAACTTACGAAATTGCCTTTAAAGCCAAAATCCAAGCAAATTGTTTTGCCATCTTCTGTATTTGTTTCGTATTTTACCGCCCCATCCACAATGAAATAAGCATATTTTTCTATTTCGCCTTTGAGCGTTAGGAATGCCTTCTTCTTAAATGAGACTTCTTCAATAATACTTTTATAGAACTCCCACTCTTCCGAAGAAAAATTGGCAAGCTTAAAAATTGACTCTTTAACAAGATTTATTTTAGAGAGATTCAAGGCATTCATCATATCAATGTTCAGGATTTAAGGGAGTAAATTTAATCATTTATCAAAAAAAAAGCTGAGAATAGTTGAGGACTATTCCCAGCAAATTTTACGATAATAAAGCATTTAGTGTTAAAACTGATACTTTATCTCTTGAAAAATTAACTCCACATCATGTAAGTAACAAGGTCATTGTCTCTTTCTACTTCTTCGATGACTTCAAGAGGATAATCAAACTTGATTTCTTTAGAATCAGTTTGTGTAAATGTGATTACGTAGCCATTTGACTTCAAATTAACTACAACGCCGTCGCCATAATCTTTGTGACGGATACGTGAGCCGATGCCCAAAATTGCGTTTAACATTTTGTTTGAGAAATTTAAAGGCATACTCCCATTGACAATTATGAGCTTGGAAGTCTGCTTAGTGGTTGGTTCTTCAAAGTTAATAAACGCAATTTATAATTTTATATTATTTGTAAAATTATTTTTTTTATTTGTATAGTTATATTTTTAAAACTCTACAAATTTAGTAGTTTTTACTCAATCTTCTGGAAATGGGATATAAACGAAGCTGGCAAAGTCACGGTCGAGTACGAAAAGACAGCAAAATTCATCTGCATCTTTGTAACTGGTTTTAAAAACTTCTACATTTTCTTCGGCAATGATTCCTCTTTGAATAAATTCCTCCATAAAAGAAGCGTGATAATTCCAAGTATTGCCGTTCATTTCGTGGATGCCGATGAGTTTCTGACCAATCGGAACTGGATTTTGCGAAACGGCAAAAATTGGGAATTTAGAAAAACCTCTGGTTCGGATTTGGTATGAGGCTTCTTTCAAAAATTCTGCGACTAAAGCAAAGTCGGCAGAAATAATGCCCAAGTATTTTCCATTCAAATCAGGAGAATTCGGGGCATTGGATATGGCTGTGTAATCTTCTATCATTGTTTTTATATTTTTGTGGACTTTGGGATTTGAAGACTGGAGGACTTGAAGACTTTAGGATTTTAGACTTTAGGAATAGTTTCAAGAATGTTATTCGTTAAAAATCAAAAAGTCTAAAAATCTTAAAGTCCTAAAGTCTTAAAATCTAAAATCTCGCCGCAGATAATAAACTTAAATCTTTGTAATTCATGCCTAATTTTTTGGCAATGTTGGCGTTTGTTAAACTTCCTTTAAAAGAATAAACACCTTTCATAAAAGCTTTGTTGGCAAAAATGGCTTCTTCGATACCGCCTGTTTTTCCAGTTTTCAATAAAAATGGCGTGAAAATATTACTCAAAGCTTGGCTTGCAGTATGGGCTACTCTTGAAGGAATATTCGGAACACAGTAATGAATAACATCATATTTTCGGTAAATCGGCTTGTCGTGCGTAGTGATTTCTGAGGTTTCAAAACAGCCCCCTCTGTCAATACAAACATCTATAATTACCGAATCGGGTTTCATCATTGATACCATTTCTTCCGTAACAATGCAAGGTGTAAAGCCATCTTCGGCACGCAAAGCACCAATTACTACGTCGGCTTCACGGATGGCTTGGGTAAGTACGTTGGAGTCGATGATACAAGTATAAATATTCTGCCCAACTGAGTACTTCAAACGTTGGAGTTTGAAAATATCTTTATCAAAAACCTTTAAATCAGCTCCTAAACCAATGGCAATTCTTGCTGCATATTCCGACACCGTTCCTGCACCCAAAATCACAACTTTGGTAGGTGGAACGCCAGTAATACCGCCTAAAATTACGCCCATACCATCATTGGCACTACTCAAACATTCAGCGGCAATCAACATGACGGTACTTCCAGCAATTTCAGACATGGCACGAATAATGGGAATTCCGCCAGCATTATCTTCGATATACTCATAACATAAGCCTGTGATTTTCTTCCGATTCAGTTTCTCGAAATACTCCTTTTTCATTTTAGGCATATTCAGCGAAGAAACTACCGTAGCTCCATGTTGCAAATACTCAATTTCAATGTCTGTCAATGGTTGAATTTTCACAATCACATCAGCTTTGTAAAGCTCTTCGGTAGAGTATGCGATTTGAGCTCCAGCTTCAGAATACTGATTATCCGTAAATTTTGCACCATTTCCAGCACCTGTTTCAATCAGTACACGATGTCCGTTTCTTACTAATAAAGCTACGGCATCGGGCGTGAGCGAAATACGATGTTCTTGCATAGACACTTCACGAGGAAGACCAATGAAAAGACTTTTAGCATTTTGTTTAGTCCAAACTAATGCTTCTTGTGTCATTAGCCCTGATTGAGCAAGTACTTCTTTGAATCCAGAGGGTTGAGCCATTTCGATTTTGTAATAAGAGTGCCGTTTTGAACAACACCCAACATTAAACTTTTAACAAATTTATCACTCTTTTACCATTTTCATCTACTTCAATGTTTACTTTGAGGTGTTTGGAAGGTAAAAGGTTCTCAATTTTAGAAGGCCATTCAATAAAACAAAAACCTCCAGAATAGAGATAATCCTCAAAACCAATGTCCATGGCTTCTTCTTCGTTTTTGATTCTATAAAAGTCAAAATGATAAATTTTTTCTCCACGAGTAGTAGCGTACTCGTTTACAATAGAGTAAGTTGGGCTTTGTACGTGCGTATTTACGAGCATACACTCACAAATTGCCTTAATCAATGTTGTTTTTCCAGCACCCATTTGTCCTTCAAAAAGCCAAATGGGTGTATTTTTTCCAAAAGCAAGAATTGCCTGAGCCGCTTTGTTGATGTCTTTCAACGAAGTATATTCTATGGTTTTGGTATTATTTTGGTTTTTACTCATTTTATTGTAGCTATTAGTTTTTGAGCTTTTTAGCTGTGAGCTGTGAGTTTTGAGCCATTAATATTTCATATATCATACTTCATACATCATATCTCATAATTCATATTTCATACATCCTAACTCATATATCATAATTCATATCTCATACTTAATAGCTAACCCAAAAACTGACTCAAATAGTTTCTTGCCGTCAGGATTGCGGTCTCTATATCTTCATCAGAACCTTCATAGGCTTTGTCTTCTACTTCAATTACAACTGGGCCACGGTAGCGAGCATCATTCAAAGCAGAGAAGAATTTTCCCCAATTGATGTCGCCCAAACCCGGTAATTTTGGTGAATGATACTCTAATGGGTTTGCCATAATGCCTACTCTGTTGAGTTTATCGTAATACACTTTGGCATCTTTTAAATGGATGTGATGCAGACGGTCACGGTAATCGTAGAGCGGACGAGTATAATCCATCATTTGCCAAACCAAATGAGAAGGGTCGTAATTCAACCCTAAAGTGGCAGAAGGAATAATTTCAAACATTTTATCCCAAATAGCTGGCGTTGTTGCCATGTTTTTTCCGCCCGGCCATTCGTCGTTTGTAAAAAACATTGGACAGTTTTCGATACCGATTTTTACGCCCAAAGTTTCAGCGAGTTTTACAATATCCGTCCAAGTTTCTTTGAATCTATCCAAATTATAAGCAATATTTTTAGCAGGGTCTCTACCGATAAAAGTATTTACTACGGGAATTTCTAATTTAGCCGCCGCTTGGATGATTTTCTTGATATGGTCAACATAGAAATTTGCTTTGTCCACATCAGGGTCGAGCGGATTGGGATAATAGCCCAAGCCAGAAATAAATACTCCTTTTTCGGCTGTATAATTTTTGATATGAGTAATTTGTGCTTCGTCAAGCGAATCGACGTTGATATGTGTTACTCCTGCGTAACGACGAGCGTCGGCATTACCAGCAGGCCAGCACATTACTTCTACACATTTAAAATTCTTTTCTGAGGCGAAATCAATTACTTCTTCAAAAGTACGTTCCGCTAAAATAGCACTGACAAATCCTAATTGATGCATTGTTGTTTTGAAAGATATTAAATTGGTTTTTAGTAAATTTTATTAAAAATAGAGAATCAAAAGAGAAATTGTTATCTATAAGTTAGGAGCAAAAGTAATGTTAAATATACTATTTTCATTCACGCAGTTATCATACCTTTAGAAGTATAATTCATATCTCATACTTATTATAAACTCCCTTTCTTCATTTCAGCTACGGCATGATTTACTGCACGAGCCGTAAGAGCCATAAAAGTAAGCGAAGGATTCTGATTTCCGACAGAAGTCATACAAGCACCATCGGTTACAAACACGTTTTTACAAGTATGTAATTGGTTGAATTTATTCAATAATGAAGTTTTGGGGTCTTTTCCCATGCGTACTCCACCCATTTCGTGAATATCCAATCCGGGAGCTTGTTTGCTATCGGACATATAAATATTCTTGCAACCTGCTTTTTCAAGCATTTCTGTGGCTTGTTGATGAAAATCTTTCATCATTTTTTCGTCGTTTTCAGCATCATAGCCAATAGAAGTAATCAGTTGAGGAACTCCCCAAGCATCTTTTTTATCTGTACTTAGGCGAAGGTGATTTTCTTCACGAGGTACAGTTTCGCCTTGCATCATAATAAATACACCCCAAGGCCCAACGTTTGTTGCTTTTGCTTTGTAGTCTTCACCAAAAGTAGGCTGATTGATGTCTTGTTGCCATCCTGCTCTGGAGGCAGAAAAAGCCACCATATAGCCCCGCTGAAAATCCATTTCTTGTTTTTCGAGGTTTCGGAAAGAAGGCATAAAAGCCGTAGTGGGTCTTCTTCCTAAATAATATTGGTCTTCAAAACCCTCAAAAGTAGCTCCGCCCGAACCACGATAATTATGAAAAGCCACATACTTTCCGAGTAAACCATTATCGTTTCCTAAACCTTGCTGAAAACGATTGGAAGTAGAATTGAGTAAAATCAGGTTTGTGTTTAGCGTAGCGGCATTTACAAAAATAATTTTAGCGTAAAATTCCATTACTTCTTTCGTTTCCGAATCCACTACTCTAACGCCTTTTGCTTTGCCTTTTTGCTCATCATAAATAATTGAATGTACTACTGAATGTGGACGAAGGGTGAGATTCCCCGTTTTGGCAGCCCAAGGAAGCGTAGCAGAATTTGAACTAAAATATCCACCAAAAGGACAACCTCTATAACATAAATGCCGAGCCTGACACTGCCCACGCCCTTGTGCCAAATGAATAGGATTGGGTTTGGTGAGGTGTGCACAACGCCCAATAATTACGTGGCGGTTGGCATAATTTTCTTTTACACTTTTTTGAATGTGTTTTTCCAGACAGTTCAATTCCCAAGCAGGTAAAAATTCACCATCGGGTAAACTTTTGATTCCGTCTTTATTACCACTGATTCCTACAAATTTTTCTACTTTACTGTACCACGGAGCAAGGTCTGCATAACGAATGGGCCAATCAACGGCAAAACCATCACGGGCTGGGGCTTCAAATTCATAGTCACTCCAGCGTTGGGTTTGTCTTGCCCACAATAAAGACTTCCCTCCTACTTGGTAGCCCCGAATCCAATCAAAAGGCTTTTCTTGGATGTATGGATGTTCTTTATCTCTTACGAAGAAATGTTGCGTAGCTTCATCAAAAGCATAGCAACGTTTTACGATAGGGTTTTCATCGATTACTTCTTGTGGCAATTTTCCATGATGGGGTAAATCCCAAGGGTCGGTCATGGCTGTTGGATAATCCTGAATATGTTTTACATCTCGTCCACGCTCTAAAACGAGCGTTTTCAAACCAGCTTCACACAATTCTTTGGCAGCATATCCGCCACTAATGCCCGAGCCAATCACGATGGCATCATAAGTAATTTTTTTTGAGGCTACTCCGTTTAGATACATTTTTAGGTTTGTTGATTTGAGTATCAATTTAAGATAAATTTAGAAGAAAAGCCACAAAAAAAGGGTCGCTGTATAGCGACCCTTTCCAGACAGAAAAACTAAAATTAGTTTTTCTTGATTGTTTCAGTGATAACACGAGTACCAACATTGTATTGATAATTCAATGTAAATGTTTTGGTAGCAGGGTCATATTTATTCACGCCAGTTTGCTCGAATGGACCAGCCAAATCAGCAGCAGCACCTTTTGGAATAATCGTAACAGTGTTGTCTTTGTTCACTTTCAACCACATGATATAACCTAAATCTGCAAACTCAGTTTCAGAAGTATTTTTATCAATAGTAGCCAAATGCTTTTCTCTATTGATAGCACGAGGAGCACTTGGGTGAGAGAAATAACCAGTTGATTGGTAAGTACCGTCGTATTGGTTAGGAGTACCTCCAACGAAGATATTCATAAAGCCCAAGTTGCTACTGATTTTCACACCGCTTGCATCAGTAATACCTACTGGAATAACGTATTCTTTAGATAAATCAAGCGTTTTAGGAAGTTTTACTTTTACAGTAAAATCTGCATCTCTTGTACCTGCTTTGATTACTGGATTCACAAAAGTATAAGCAGAAGTTGGTAATGCTACGTAAGGATCATCGCCAGCGGCAGCTCTTGTAGCATTTGTTGCTTTCAAGAAGTCTGTTGCAGCAGTAGTTACACCCATTGTTAAAGCTAAATCTTTGTCTAAAGTATTTACAGAACCAAGATTTACTTTATAAGTTACATCTACTAAAGTATCAATTTTGAATTTTCCAGTTTGTAATGAACCACCCGCATTTCCGAAGATACTTACGATTGGTTCTGCTCCGACAGCATTGATAATGTCTGTATAGCCTTTGTCCTCTAAACAACTGCTTAGTCCGATAATCGTAGCAAAAAGTATCAGACCTGATTTTATTATTCTTTTCATTTTATAATTGCTAATGTTAAAAATTGAGTAATGTGTTGGTTTGAGTGTCTTTCAACTCAAACCTTCAACTTATCAAATTATATTATTTCTTAGCCCAGAAGATTTTATTATCAAATTGGCTGGTAACATTTTGTGCCGCCACGTTTTCAGCATTTGTTGAAATCTCAGAAGTAGGATAAAACAAACGTTGTGGAGCTTTTGCTTGAATAGCTTTCGTAGCTAAAGGTACTTTAGGGAAACCTGTTCTACGGAATTCACTCCAAGCTTCAAAACCAGTTAAGCTGAACATTGCTACCCATTTCTGAGTAATGATAGCTTCAATTTTATCAGGAGAACCTGCCCAGCTTGCATTTACAATACTTGAACCATAATAAGTAGCAGCGTCAGCAGCAGTTAAACCAGCCGCTGTAAATGCTTCTGTAATACCTGCTTCATACAATGCTTTTGCATCGCCAGTCATAAAACCTCTTTGAACAGCCTCAGCTTGTAAGAAGAAACTTTCAGCAGCAGTCATCAAAATCATTGGTTGGTCGAACGACTTAATGATAGCAGGACCAAACCAAGAACGTTTAGGGAAAAGGTTGGCATCGTTACCTTCGCCAAGTGGTACACCTACATAAATACCAGCATTATTTTTAGCCGCTAAACGAGACAAACGTGGGTCTTTCAAATCATCTTGAAGTGTATTGATGAAGAAAGCAGAACAAACATAAGCTTGTTTTGTACCAGCATCACCACCGGCTGCATTTTGTACATAGTTTTCCCAGAATGGGTTTTGCTTACCAGAAGTTTTCAAATAACCCGGCGTAGAAGTAACAGTAGCACCAGCTCCTAAGAAACCTGCACCTTCAGCTACAACTTTAGCAATTTCAGTTTTTAAATCTTTACCACTAACGTTTGTTTGACGTATCAAAAGTCTTAAACGAAGTGTATTTGCAAACTTTCTCCATTTAGTTAAATCTCCTTTGAAAACGATGTCCTGAGCACCAGGGCTTGGGTTGTCACCCGAAATAGCCACTTTCAAATCTGTTGATGCTGCATCTAATAAAGCTACCAAGTTATTATAAACCGTTTGAGCATCATCATATTTAGGACGAATCGCAGTTGTACCTTTTAAAGCATCAGAATATGGAATATTACCATAAGCATCTACTAAAATTTGATAGTTATAAGCCATCATTACTTTAGCAATACCTGAAACTGCTTTCCATTTCTGCTCTTCAGCTTTATCTAAAATATATTTATAGTCAGTTAAGTTATCATAACAGCCATTCCAAACACCAGTACCATAAGTAGCACCATAGTCAAACTGACGTTCTTCGATGAAACCAGAGTAGCTACCAGATGGAGCCCAGTATCCTCCGAAGAAGTTACCAATTTGGTTATGACCAAGTCTTCCAGCAGTAGTATTCAAAGCATTTGATAATACTAATTCTGGCGTTGCAGATACCGCTTGGTTGGGGTTATCGTTAATATCGAGATAATCTCCAGTACAACCTCCCAAAAATAGAAGAGCTGTTGCGGTAAGGATTGAATATATTTTTCTTTTCATTTTGAATTTCTATTTGAACGTAAAATATTTATCTGATTGACAAGTATTTAACTGATTTTTGACTTAGAATCCTAAATTAACTGTGAAACCATAAGTACGAGTTGGAGGCGTTTGACCAGTGTTGTTCAAACCAACTGCGTTAGAAGTAGTGTTCGCAAACTCAGGGTCAGTGTAAAGGTTTTCTTTTGGAAGTAAAGTAATCAAGTTACGTCCTACGATACCAACTGAAGCACTTTTAATGAATTTAGTCGAAGATAAAACTGACTTAGGAACATCATAAGTGAAAGCAATTTCACGAAGTTTCCAGAAAGCAGCACTTGTAACAAAGTTTTCACCATAACGACGAAGGTTACTATCCCATGCACCTAAACCACCATCTTTCACTGTTACAGTTGTGTTTGGAGTGAAAGTTCCATCAGCATTTTGAATTACTGAGTTAGGGAATACAAAACGCTCACGTCCGTAAGATGCTGTTGCAGAAGCAACACCTGTAAACCACATTGTACTTGCTAAACCATGATAAACATAGTTTCCTCCACGATATTCAGCTACTGCATTAAGTCCGAATCCTTTGTATTTCAAGTTTGTTGTTAAACCTAATCTGTATTTAGGGTTAGACTGTCCGATAGTTTTCAAACCAGTAGCAACCGTTGGATAACCTGTTTGAGAGTTTACAATTACACGGCCTTCTGGGTCACGTTTGTAAGCTACTACTTTAATTACTGGATACTGCTCACCAACTGTTGCGAATACTTGTCCTAAAGAAGCATCACTTGTTAAACCATAATAGTTAGAAAGGTTCAACTCGTTAATTCCTTGGTATAACTCAAGTACTTTGTTATCTACTTGGCTAAAGTTGATGTTGAAATCCCATTTGAAGCCATTCGCTAGTTTCACTGGAGTAGTTTTCAAGTCTAATTCAAAACCAGAGTTTTGAACTGTACCAGCGTTAATCAAAGCACTGTTATAACCTGTTGCTTGTGAAGTAGAAATTGATACTGTTTGACCAGTTGTTTTCTGTGTATAGTAAGCAACTTCTAAGTTTACTCTGTTGTTCAAGAAACCAAACTCACCACCGATTTCATAAGAATTTGTAAATTCTGGAGTTAAGTTAGGGTCAGGTAAAGTGTTTCCTACTGAATAACCAGCTAAGCTACCATAAGGGAAGTTACCCGTTCCGAAAGTAGTTTGTAAAGCATAAGGACCAACGTTGATACCACCCACTTTAGTAGCCGCTAATCTTACTTTAGCAAAATTCAAGAAAGTTAATTCTTTCAATGCTGGAACAGCTTCTGTCAACACTAATGAAAGGTCAGCACCTGGATAGAAGAATGAACGGTTTGCTTTGCTCAACAATGAAGACCAGTCGTTACGACCAGATACGTGTAATGAAAGGTAGTTATTATAAGTAACAGATAAGTCTGCATAAGCACCGAACAAACGGCTCTTAAAATCTGAAGCCGAAGCTCCTGCTTCGCCAATACGGTTAGTTACGTTGTATAAACCAGGAATAACCAATGAGTTTGCAGTAGCATTAACAAATTTCTGAGTTGTCTCTTTATTGTTGATACCTGCGATTAAAGTACCTGAGAATTTACCGATTTTTTTCTCTGCTGTCAAGAAGAAGTCAGAACTCAAACGGCTCTCGCTTGAATTATAATCAAAATTAAATCCATTTAAATCGTTTTGAGCTTCTGAGAAATCTGCAACGCTTTTCGCATAATCGCTATATCTGAATTTCTCTTGATAAGCTTTTCCGTTGTAATCTTTTTTAGTGATACCCACACGACCTAAGAAACTCAACCATGAAGTAGCTTTGTAAGAAAGCTCAACGTTACCAGTTAAGTTTGTGTTTACTTCTTTTCTACGGTTTACATCTTTAAAGAAGAATGGAGAATAGAAATAAGCATTATAGTAGTTGTTAGGGTGTGCGTAGTTCAATGAACCATCAGCATTTTTGAAATCTCTCCAGTTTCTGTATTGGTCAAGAGGTACTTGTCCACCTGTGTTCAATACGTTGTTATAGAAATCTGAAGTAGTAAAGTCAATAGTATTGCTTGTATAACCGATATTGAAAGCACCTTTAAACTTACCATATTCATGCGAAGCATTTGTACGGATAGTAGTTTGAACTTTTGTATCACCCGGAACAATTGCTTTTGTATTGTTTTGTTGAGCCGAAATAAAGAAAGTACTTGCTTTATCACCAACAGAAAGCGATACCGCAGACTGAGTAGTAACACCTTTATCGTAAGAATTCAACTTAGAGTTTGCTTTGTTTGTGTAAGAAGTTTTTTGGATTGTTCCATCTTCCAAAGGCATCCCTAAGTCAACACTTGTACCTTTTTGAATACCAGCACCACTTACTAATACATCACCAGTTGTATATTCTGGACCGTAAGATTGGTTTTCAAAAGGAATATAAGTACGGCTATAAGATTCTGTACCACTACCAAATCTTTCTTGTAACTTAGGCATGAAGCTTATTTCTTCAATATAAGTAGTATTAGAAACTGAAATTTTTGGAGCACCCACAGAACCTTTTTTAGTAGTAATGATTAACGCACCGTTTGAAGCATCTGAACCATAAAGAGCAGCAGCGTTAGCACCTTTCAATACAGTTACGTCATCAATATCATTTGGGTTCAAATAGTTCAACACATCTGATGGTGCTACTGTACCATCCACAACAATCAAAGCTTCGTTGTTACCTAATAATGAACGGTTACCACGTAAAACCACACGGTTTGAAGGGTTTACACCGTTATTAACAGTATTGATTTGAAGACCTGAAACTTTACCTTGTAAAGCACTTGCTACTGAAACAGCCTTAGCTTGGTTAAGTTCTCCACCTTTTACACTGGTTGTAGAATAACCTAAAGATTCTTTTTGACGAGTAACCCCTAAAGCCGTAACTACTACTTCTTGAAGCTGTGAAGTGTTAGCACCAAGCGAAACATTAATTACCGATTGGCTACCAACAGCAATTGATTTAGAATCAAAACCTACGAATGAAAAAGTAAGTGTTGCTCCGTTCGGTACACTAATTTTGTATGTACCATTCGCTGTTGTAGTTGTACCTCTTGAAGTACCTTTAACAACAATACTTACACCTGGTAGTGGAGAGTCATCCTCTGCTGAAACCACTTTACCAGTGATTTGCCTGTCTTGTGCAAACGTCTGCCCGATTAAAGCCAACAAAAGCACTGATGTAATGAGTAAAAATTTTCTCATTGCGTTTTTGGGTTTTAGGTTGAAAAATTGAAGAAATATTTTTTTAAACACAATAAATCATCAATACCATATCAAGTATGGGAATATTTGATTACTAAAAAAAACAGGATTAATTAGAAATTTGTCCATAAACGGATAGGACACAATTCTTCTAATGAAGGAAAGTGGCGTGTTTTTTAGTTTGGATTGATGAATTGTAACAATAACATTTTGTTATTGAGATGTTAAAATTAGTTAAATTATTTAACAAACAAGCTGGTTAGTGAAAATTTTTCTCCATCAAACAGGCCAAGGTCGGACAGCTTTAGCTTCGGAATTACTAAAAGCCCCATAAATGATAGACTCATAAAGGGAGAATGCAAAGTACATCCTAAATCTTTGGCAAATTTGTCTATGGCAGAATATTCTTTGGCAACGGCATATCCATCATTTCCCGACATAATACCAGCAATTGGTAGCTTTAACAGTTTTTTTTCTCCGTTTTGTGCAATTGCAGCTACTCCGCCTTTTGCTTCAATGATTAAATTGACAACCGCTGCAATCGAAGCATCATCAACGCCTACCGCAATAATATTATGTGAATCATGTGCCACTGATGAAGCAATTGCTCCTTCTTTCAAGCCAAAATTTTTGATAAAACCTATTGCTGGATCTGCCTCCGAGTATCTGTTCACAACGGCTATCTTCAAAATGTCCTGCAATAAATTAGTTTGAATTACGTTATTAAAACTTTGCATTTCATGCTCGGATTGTAGCGTAATCAATTGCCCATCTAAGACCTCAATAACCTTCACTACATTACTTTCAGCCCTTATCTGAAACTGTTCAGGCGTTTTGGGTTTACAGTCGAACTGATTCACTATTTCACTACCTAAATTCGGAATTAATGAAATCCCATTTTCTGCCACTACTTCTCCTGATAAATAGGTTTGAAGAATATTAAAATTATGAAGATTTTCAACTACAATAAAATCTGCCGAATCGCCTTCACGCAATAAACCTACTGGCAATTGATAATGAAGTACAGGATTGACACAAGCAACTTGTAAAATTTCAAACATAAGTGTAGGAAATTTTTCCAATGCTCTTAGCACTAATTGATTGATATGCCCTTCCACCAAATTATCTGGATGCTTATCATCCGAACAGAACATTAAACTTTGATAGTATTCTGGTAAAAGTTCAATCAAAGCCTCGAAATTTTTAGCAGCAGAGCCTTCTCGTATCAAAATTTTCATACCATACTTTAACTTGTCTAAAGCTTCCTCTGCCGTGAAACACTCGTGGTCAGTTTGGCATCCTGCTTCAATGTATCGTTTGGCGGCTTCCCCACGCAAACCCGGAGCATGGCCATCTACTGGTTTTTGGTACTTCTGAGCTAAGGCAATTTTCGCCATCATATCTGGGTCGGCATTTAGTACACCCGGAAAATTCATTACTTCTGCCAAGTAGCCAACTTCTGGATAGGTCTGAAATAATTCTTCAATATTTGCTGGGGTAATCACCGCCCCCGCTGTTTCAAAAACCGTAGCAGGTACACAGGAGGGAGCTCCAAAACATACTTTAAAAGGCGTTTGTCGAGCATTTTCAATCATATATTCTACGCCTTTTTTACCGAGTACATTCCCAATTTCGTGCGGGTCTGAGACCGTTGCAACAGTGCCATGCACTACTGCCAAACGTGCAAATTGAACGGGAGTAAGCATCGAACTTTCAATATGTACATGGGCATCAACAAAACCTGGAAGAATATACGATTCATTCAATCTTTCCGCCGAATCTTCCTCAATTCTGATTTGTACAATTTTCCCTTGTTCAACTTCAACTGTTCCGTAATAAATACTTTTTTCAAAAATGTTGATGATATTGCCTTTAATTTGCATGATTTATATTTTTTTGATTGTCAATTATTTAGTCGAAATTTATTTTTTGAATCAAAATTAATCTTTCAAAAGCTTGATACTTAAAATTTGAATATGGTTCATTTAAGTATCTTTGCCGCTATTTACTGAGGTTTCGACAGACGAATAAAGCAATTAATCTTAGTATTCTATCATTTTATTTTAGAAAATTCTCTTTCAATGAAAAAAGTCATTATTGCTCTTGACGGGCATTCAAGCTGTGGAAAAAGTACAACAGCCAAACGTGTAGCAGCCCAATTGGGTTATGCTTTTATCGACACTGGTGCAATGTATCGAGCGGTAAGCTTGTACTTTCACCAACAAAAAATCAATAGCTCGGATACAGCTGAGGTAGAGAAAGCCCTTAGTCAAATCCACATTCGTTTCGTATTTAATCAACAAAGAGGGGCAAGTGATGTTTATTTGAATGATTTGAACGTTGAGGAAGAAATTAGGAAAATGTATATCTCACAAATGGTTGCCCAAGTAAGTGCCATTCCAGCCGTTAGAAAAGCGATGGTTGCTCAACAGCAACAAATGGCAAAACACCGTGGCGTAGTGATGGACGGAAGGGACATCGGCACACAGGTATTTCCAGATGCAGAAGTGAAAGTATTTATGACTGCCGATACCGTTATCAGAGCGGAAAGAAGACAAAAAGAATTACTCGAAAAAAACGAATTAGTTGATTTAGAGGAAATTATCGAAAACCTCAAACAAAGAGATTTGATAGATTCAACTCGTAGCGAAGGACCACTTGTACAAGCCAAAGATGCAGTATTGATGGATACTTCGTTTATGACGCTTGAAGAACAAGTAAATTTTGTTCTGGATTTACATCAAAAAGCCCTTGAAAAACAGGCGAATTAGCCTAAAATTATGGAAACAGAAACCACAGGTTTGGATTACTTAATCGTCGGACAGGGTTTGGCGGGGTCGATACTTGCCTATTTACTCATTCGTGAAGGTAAAAAAATTAATATTATTGATTCCCCCGAATTCCCTTCTTCATCTCGGGTTGCCGCTGGTATTTATAATCCAGTAACAGGCCGAAAATTAGTGAAAACTTGGCTCGCCGACGAGTTATTTCCTCATCTTGAAGTTTTTTATACCGAATTAGAACAAGTACTGGATGCAAAATTTTTACATCCAGTACCCATATATCGTCCCTTTCCGAACAAAGAAGTACAAACATATTTCAAGAGTGACAAAGTATCGGCAGATTTTTATGATTTTGCTACCGTTGAATTTGAAAATATCCGCTACAAAGACCTTGTGAATAGTACTTTGGGCGGTGTAACAACCAAACATTCTGGCTGGCTCGATTTGAAAGTAATGTTGGAAGCTTTCAGAAAATATTTTCAAGAAAAAGGAGTTTTTATTGCCGAAAAGTTTAATCCAGAAAAAGCTCTATCGGCTACTTGTACAACAATTTTCTGTGAAGGTTTTCAAGCTGTCAATAATCCATTTTTCAACTACTTACCCTTCAGTCCTGTAAAAGGTGAAGTATTGGACATCAGTATTGAAGGAATTGAACTTTCAGAAATCATTAATCAAGGAGCATTCGTTGTGCCACTTTCTGCGAATACTTTCCGTTTGGGAGCTACTTATAGCTGGCACGAATTAGACTTTGCCCCTACTCAAAAAGCCAAAGAGGAGTTAATTGAAAAATATCACAAATTAATGAAACCTGCAATCAGCGTTACGGCTCATCAGGCTGGTGTTCGCCCAGCTACAAAAGACCGTCGCCCATTGATAGGAATGCACCCAGAGTTTCAACAAATTGGCATTTTTAATGGTTTAGGCTCTAAAGGTGTAGCACTTGCCCCATACTTTGCCGAACAATTTGTAGATTTTTTGGTGAATGGAAAAGAACTTTCACCCGAAGTCAATATAAATCGTTTTGCTTCGTTATATTTAAGGGTCGGGAATTCGTGATTGATGAATTACCATTCTTTTTTTATGAGTAAATACGTCTTCTATTTCTTCATAAATAATGGTATTTTACGAAGAAAAGCCCCTAAACTTCGTCCTAAAACAATGAGAAAATTATTACCAATATTTTTTATTCTGACTACTTCTTACTCGTTTGCTCAGAATTTTTTACCTACACAAGAACCTTTCGGTAAAAACCGTATTCAATACCGTCCGTTCAAATGGAAAGTATTGGCTTCACAGAATTTTGAAATTTACTTTTATGAAGGTGGACAAGCTACTGCCACTTTAGCTGCCCAATTGGCCGAATCTGAATTCGACCGCATTACCGAAATTTTAGGCTACTCTCCTTTTACGAAAACAAAAATTTTCGTTTACAATGCTACGCAAGACCTCAACCAAAGTAATGTAGGCTTGAAACTTTCGAGCGAAAAAGAAATTCGTGAAGAAAATTTATCAAAATCTCGTGTAGAAGTTGCCTATACTGGTAGTGCCTCAAGTTTTAAGAAAAAGCTTGCCAAAGAGATTTCACAAGTATTTGTACATGATATGCTTTATGGCGGAAGTGTGAAAGAATCTTTACAAAATTCATTATTACTCAGTGTACCCGAATGGTATCTCAACGGTATTACAAGCTACATCGCCGAGGGTTGGAGTACGGAAATGGACACTTATATGCGTGATGCCATCACGAATAAATATATTAAAAAGCCCAATTTTACTACTGATAAAGAAGCCGAATTGGTCGGTCAGTCTATTTGGAATTACATTGCTGAAAAGTACGGAAAAGATAATATTGCTAATATTTTAAACCTTACTCGTATTATCAGAAACGAGCAAACGTCTATTTCAAGCAGTATCGGAATGCCTTACAGCCGATTCATCAAAGAATGGCGTGAGTATTATACCAGCGGAGCTGAACAAGTAAATAGTAGCTACCAGAACAATAAATATGATTTTAAGATTGACGAAGATAAATTCAATAGCAGTAGTAAAATCAGTAAGTTTAAAATTAGCCCTGACGGAGCTTTTATTGCTTATTCTCGTAATGAACTTGGGAAATCAAGTGTTGAAATTTTAGATGTAAAAACGAAAAAAAGAGCCTTATTGCTTACTTCTGGCTTCAAAACATTGAAGCAAGCAGTGGATTATAATACGCCACTTTTATCTTGGACGAAAGGCGGAACTTTAGCGGTGATATATGAAAATCAGGGTGATATGGTTTTAAGTATTTATTCTGATATTACTTCTAAAGATTTAACAGGGAAATTTTTCGCCAGAAAAATCTTAAAGGATTTCGACCAAGTACAAGATTTTGATATTGCTGATAATGGAACTTCCATAATTATGAGTGCCATCAGTAAAGGACAAAACGACTTGTTTTTGTACGAAGTATCAAGAGGTAGAGTGCAACAACTTACCAACGATTTGTACGATGACCTTTGTCCACAATTTGTTGGAAATGCAGGAAAAGTGATTTTCACGTCCAATCGTTTGAAAGACACTTTAGATGCCGACAAAGGAACTTATAAAAGCGTGAACAACCGTTTTGATTTGTACCTACACGAAGGTAAACCACAAGCAACTAAATTAAAACGTTTGGTAGATTCGTTAGGAACAATTTCACGTCCGATTGTTACCGACGGAAGTACCGTATATTTCCTAAGCGACGAGAAAGGCATTAGAAATATTTATCGATTAGTTGCGGGTGATTCTACCGTTACGCAAGTATCAAATTTCAAAAATGACATTGACGATTTTGACTATACCGCTACTACCAATAGTTTGGTTTACAAATCATTAGAAAACAATCAAGAAATTATTGTTTATCTGGCAAATGCTGATTTTAGTAATAAAGTAAATCTTCCGCATACTCTCAGAAATGTTCGCTTGTACGGAATTCAACAGAGCAGTCAAGCCAATATCTCTACAAATAGTCATAATGAAGAAGATACAAAAACCACTAAAGTTGAACCCAATAATACTCCTAACAAAAACCCTAAAATTGTATTCGAGAAAGGCGAAATAGATACTGATAATTATGCTTTTGATAATCCTTCGGTAAGTAAAACGCCTACGACGAATAGCAACGAAAACGTTAAAAAGAACAGAGTAGAAAAAATCATTTCAGCAAAACAAAGCCGAAAAGACAATATCAAAATAAAAGCACCTGTTGACTACAACAATCCATTTGTGGTAAATAATACTGATTTAGATTTCTTGATAGACCCACTTCCACAGAGAGGTTTTGGACTAAAAGGAACAATCAATATGAATGATTTATTAGAAAATCATCATTTACAAGGAGGCGTTTTTGTAACTCCTAATCTAAAAAATTCTGACTTCTGGGGCGAATACGCTTACTTGGCAAACAGAATTGATTATGGCATTCGATTTGACAGAAGAATCATTAATGAAGAAAGCGAAAGTGTATTGAAGAAGTATCATTTCAATAGATTATCGGTTTCGGCAACGTATCCAATCAATACCAATACACGAGTATCATTTTCGCCATCATATACTTCAAACAGATTTTTGGATTTGGTTAACCTAAGTACTCCTGATGGTTTTTCAAATTACCTCGGTGGAAAAGTTGAATTTGTTTACGACAATACCATTAGCACTGCTTTGAATACACTGGAAGGTACTCGTTTCAGAGCTCGTTTTGAACATTACTCAGGCTTGGCAAATAAGACTGACGGATTTGATAGACTTTATGTTGACCTTCGTCATTACATCAAAATTGGAAAAGGAATCGTGTTGGCTGGACGCTTCTCTGGTGGGCACTCTTTTGGATTTTCGCCCAAACAAACTGTCATGGGCGGTATGGACAACTGGTTAAATATTCAATACGAAACTCGTAATGATACTGGTAACCCCTTTAATCCTTTAGAAGCTAACAGTACCAGTGCCAAAGTAGATAATAAAGATGTTTTCTTCTTAGATTATGCCACTCCGCTCCGTGGATTTAATATCAATAAATTATCAGGCGTAAGCCATTTGTTATTCAATGCTGAAATTCGTATTCCAGTTGCCAAGTATCTATACAATGGCACTATTTACAGTAATTTCTTCAAAAACTTACAATTTATTGGCTTTACAGATGTTGGCTCTGCCTGGACAGGAGCAAGTCCATTTGCCAGAAAAAATGGTTTCAATACCATTATTGTAGGAGGTTCGCCAAATCCATTCCAAGCCACAGTGACCGACTTCCGTAATCCATTTTTAATTGGTTATGGTGTAGGAGCAAGAACTACCATATTCGGATATTTTGTGAAGTATGACCTTGGTTGGGGGGTAGATAATAAAGAAGTAAAAACTCCGATTTCTTATATAACTTTAGGGTATGATTTCTAAATTATCCTAAATTTTATATGAATAAGAATATTTCAAACTTCGTAATAGCTTTATTACTAAGTACGTCTTTTTGTTTTGGACAAAGTCTGACAAGTTCAAATCTTCCTATTTTAAAGATAAATACCAATGGCAACGCTATTCCAGATGAGCCAAAAATATTAGCTAATATAGAATTTATACACAATGGCAATGGTCGTTTGAATAACGTAAACGACCCTGCCAATGTCTATAAAGGATTGGCAGGTATCGAACAAAGAGGCTCTTCTTCCAGAGAACTTTTCCCTAAAAAGCCTTACGGACTTGAAACTTGGGCTGATGTTTCAGGAAAAAGCTTAAAAATCAACCCTTTGGGATTACCAGAAGAATCCGACTGGGTTTTGAATGCTTCTTATAATGACAAAACCTTTCTGAGAGACGTACTCACTTACGACTTAGTAAACAAAATGGGGCGATATGCCACCCGTACTCGTTATTGCGAAGTAGTACTTAACAATAACTATGAAGGTTTGTACATTTTGATGGAAAAAATCAAAAAAGATAAAAACAGAGTTGATATTTCTACCCTAAAATCTACTGATAATACAGGCGACGATGTAACGGGCGGATATATTATTAAAATTGACAAAACGTCTGGTGCTACTTCAAAAAGCTGGACAAATACGAATGTAACTCCTTTTGGCAATTCCAAAACTTTTTTTCAAGTTGAATACCCAAAATTTGCAGATATTACAACACAGCAATTCGACTATATCAAAAATTATGTCAATAATTTTGAAACAGCTCTTTTAGCTCCAGACTTTGATAGCCCAGTAGCAAAATGGCGAGAAATGTGCGACATTGATACTTTTGTTGATTATTTTTTAATTACTGAATTTGTAAAAAATGTAGATGGCTATCGTTTGAGTGCTTATTTCTACAAAGAGAAAAATACCAAAGGCGGTAAAATTAAAATGGGTCCAGCTTGGGACTATAACTTGGCTTTTGGCAATGCAGATTATTATGATGGATATAAAACATCTGGTTGGCAATACAAAATTAATGACATCGCTATTCCACAAGGTGATGTTTTTCCTGCTCCTTTCTGGTGGCAACGTTTAGCACAAGATTCTGAATTTAAGGCAAAAGCTGCCAACCGTTGGATAGCCTTACGAAAAACTATTTTCAAAACTGAGACTATTAATTCGTGGATAGACTCTGCGGCAGCTCCTTTGCAAGACGCTCTAAAGAGAAATTTCAGCCGATGGCCAAATGTAATGGGCAAATATGTTTGGCCAAATTACTATATTGGAAGTACCTACCAAAACGAAGTAGATTTCTTGAAAGATTGGATTCGTACTCGTACTTCTTGGTTAGATTCACAATTTAGCGAGTTTGGTTTAACACTTGCCAACGAACCTTTTCAATCCAAAGAAACACCGCTTAAAGTTCTGAAAAACCCTATCGAAAATGATTCAAAAATTGAATATCAAGTTTTCAAAAAAGGGAAAGTCACACTTTCGCTGTATGATTTAAACGGGAAAGTAGTTCAACTATTGGTGGACGAAATTCAAAGTACTGATACTTATCTGCTACCTATCAATGCCGACAATCTATCAAAAGGTACTTATATTTTAGATTATCAGTTAGATGGCATTCCAGTAGAACGAGCAAAACTTATTAAACAATAGGCTTGAAATACGCAATCGACAAACGGTTTTGCATTTTGTACATCAATGTTTCTAAACCTTCTGAAAGGTTTTGGAGGTTTTCGTCTAAAGAAATTAGGTAATGACCTTCCCAAATATCAATCAAAGAAAGTACGGGGGTATAAAAGGTAAGACCAATTTCGTGGGCTTTGATGTCCTTGATGTTTGAGTCAATAATGTCTAATTGACAATAATTGAAGGGCATAAAATTATTACCCAAAGTATCAGCCAAGTGATATATTTTACCTTTCCATTGTAAAATATAAGGATGTGCCGCCGTACTTACCAAAAAATGTAATTGCTCTGCTTTTTCATTTTTGCTCAGTAACTCCTTAAAAGTAAGGGCGGGTTGGGCTTTATCATTAAACAATTGGGCTTGCATCAGAAATTCTTGGTAAGTACTTTCCCATAAGTACTTCTCCCAAGCAGTGCTGGAATGTTGATTGATAACAATCCGATAAGCAAATCTTACGTTTCCTTTTGGCATGGTATAAGAAAAACCTCCAAGTAATTGACGAACAATACTTGGAGGTTGGTCAATTTAAGCTTTAACATAAATAATATGAGTAAGTACATAGCCTGCTGAAGCACTTCCTGTAACGGTTGCCAACTCATTGGTAAAACCATCTCCGAAAACATTATCACTGGCATTTTTAGTATCTGCCTGTCCATGACTGGCATAAACTCCTTGTGCGTACACAACAGCACTTACATCTTCTGGGAATGCAATTTGTGTTACTAACAATGAAGTACCTGAGCTATTATAAATATGTACGTGAATATGAGGTGCTCTTGACGAATACCAGCCCGGATAAATACTTGTAAAAGCCGCCAAACCTGTTGAGTCTGTACTTTGTCTGCCTCTTAGGAAGTTTACAGAAGTATAATCGGTCTTTTGCATATTTGTTCCGCCATATTGCGAGTACTCGCCTGCGGCATCACAATGCCAAATATCAACAATCGCATTGGCTAAAATTTCACAGCTATTGTTCACATTTCTAATATAAATATTAATCGTCAGCGGTGTTCCTTTTCTGTCAGAAGTAATGTCTTTGATGACTAAAGAAGAAGGCGTTTTTGTTGGAAAAGGGCCTTCGGTTTCTGCATTTGTTACCGAACAACTTGAAGGTGTTGTAGTGGTAGTTGTACCGCTGGTAGTAGTAGTGGTGGTACTTGCAGCCGTAATTTCTTCTTCTTTACAAGCAGCTAAAATGGGTACTGCAATGGCGGCTGTACCAAGTGAGCCAAAGCTTCTTTTTAAAAAATCAATTCTTTTCATTTTATAATTAATTTAAGGGGTTTCATTATAAGAAAATTGTGAGTGATGAATTTTGAATGAGGAGTTTTATTACTGATTTGTTTACTTTAAGGGTATTTCTAATAACAGCAATACAGCTTCATTTGAAAGGGCTTCAAATTCAACTACTGCGTTTTCAAGCTCAGAGAAATTCCATAATGCCAAAGCGTCTTTGGGATGCAAAAGCCTGTCTTGCACTTCAAAAACTCCAGCAATCGCAAAAACAAAAACACCATTTCGGGGATTTTTCAAGCTGTAAGAACCATCGGTTCGTCCATCATATTGACCAATAAAAATTGTATCTCGTTGCGTAGTAATTGGCAAAAGCTCGTTTTTAGTCGAAAGATTAAAACTGACAATTTTCGTAGTATCTTCAAGCGTTGATGATACTTCTTCCACACGAAGCCAAATCTGTAAAAAGCTCACCGTTTCAGCCTGATACGGGTTACAGATTTCATATTCTGAATCTTTTTTTCCTAAAAAAAACACTACTTGTTCTGTTCCTAAAAACTCGCTTTCTACACCTTTGCGTTTTAGTTCTATTCCACCTACAAGAGGCAAAATCATCACCTTGCAATCTTCTTGAATTTGCATTTTGAGGCTTTCGCCAGCCACAAGTACATCTTCGTTGAAAACTTTTAAGCCACCAAAAGGCACTCTACTTTCATCAAAATATTGCCCATAATTGAAAGTATGGAAACTGTTGAATCCAGTACCAGCCGAAAAACCTCGCTGTTCGTGTAAGTAAATTCTACCCTCAGTTTGAAGAAGCATGATTGCGTAATATTAAATTTTCCGATTTGCCAGAGAATACGCTAAATCGAGAATCAATATTACGAGAATGAGAAGAATTGAGGTAAATGCAGGAATTGTAACGGAGAATGAAAAGATTGCTAAGATTAATCTTATTTAAAATGTTGAAAAAACTCTTTCTCATAACTTACGCCAATCGGGATTTCTTCATTTCCCAACTGAATCGTTTTGTTACGAACGCTATCAATTCGAGCAAAAGGTACAATAAACGAGCGGTGTACTCTGATGTACTCTTTTTCGGGTAGTTTTTCAAGCATGGCTTTCATCGTTATTCTGGCAACAATGGGCTTTGCATTTTGAAGGTGAATTTTGAGATAATCGTCCAAACCTTCGATGTATAAAATCTGATTCAAGGCAATTTTATGAAGGCTATAATCTGCCCGAATAAAAATATACTGCTCTGTTTCAGCTTGAGTTTTTTCTTGAGTTTTGAATAAATAATGAGCTTTATTGACACCTTGTAGAAAACGTTCGAAAGTAAATGGTTTCAATAAATAATCGACGGCATTCAGATTAAAACCTTCAACGGCATACTCCGAAAAAGCAGTTGTAAAAATCACCAAAGTATTCTTTTTCAATGATTTATACAATTCGATTCCCGTCAGTGCAGGCATATTGATGTCTAAAAAAAGTAAATCTATGTCATTTTCGGCAAGATACCGAAGGGCTTCATTGGGTTTGTGAAAGGTCTTTTCTAAAGTAACAAAGTCTAACTTCTCACAGAAATTAGCAATTACTTTTAGGGCAAGTACTTCGTCGTCAATAGCAATGGCTTTCATTTTACAAGTGAATAGTTAAATGTGCTTCATAATATTTTTCTTCATCGTTGATGACTAACTCATAAGCTCCAGCATACAACAATTGAAGGCGATTGCTTGTATTCAAAATCCCGACACCACTTTTACTTTCTTCAGAAAGATGAATGCTTACTTTGTTATTAAAAACATACAATTTGAGCATATTTTCAACAATCGAAATATCAATTTTTATGACTGAATCTTCTTCGGCATTGATGCCGTGTTTGAAGGCATTTTCGATAAAAGGAATCAAAATAAGTGGAGCTATTTTTTTGCCAAACGTTGTTCCCGAAATCGAAAAACTAAGATTGATTGTGTCTTCAAAGCGAATACTTTGCAAATCTATGTAACTCCGAATGTAGGAAATTTCTTTTTCCAAAGAAACATATTCGTTCGAGGATTCGCTGAGTACATAACGCATCATTCCCGATAATTTCACTACGGCTTCGGGCGTTTTGTCTGATTTTTCTATCGCTAAAGCATAAATACTGTTGAGGGTATTGAACAAGAAATGAGGATTTATCTGTGCTTTCAGGTACGACAATTCTGCATTAAGTTTCTCTTTTTCAGTCTGTTTCCAACGATTGCTAATTCGCAACATCAAAGAAAATGAAAGCATTAACAAAAAGAAAAAAGCCTCTTGAGTTAGGATGTCTCCGCCTTCGGTTGGTGGAGGCGGAAAGCCATTTCCATGAAGCATTTTCTCAGAAGGTGGCGGAAGTGGACCTATAAAAGATTCTTTACCACGAGGTAAATCGTGCAAAAAAGCATTTGGTAAAATGATAATCAGTAAAAAAATAAAGATTTGGATTCCTGCAAAACTAAAGTATTGTCTTTTGAAAAATAAGAAGGGAATCAGCACAAAGTAGTTGACGTAAAAGTAAACAAGTAGCAAAAAGTACAAAACAAAAACCCTTATTCCCAATGGATTGAACATCTCGAAAAAGGTTTTTTCAGTACGTGACATAAATATGACTGGTAAAGACATAAAACTTACACAAGCCAAAATATGCAATACAATTTGACGATTCTTTGCACTCATTCTTTCGTTTTTTAGCCTTGAAAAGCAATTTTCACGTGCGAACCGTCACAATAAGGTTTGTGTTCAGAAGCCCCACATCTACAAAACGCCGTCGTTTGGCTTTTTGATGTTTCCTTGCCGTCTTTATCTTTTACTTTCAGATTTCCGTAAATCAAAAGTGGACCATTTTCCAGCACCTCCACCACGGTATCTGTAATTTCTTGGCTTTCTTGATTGCCTTCGTCATTCATAAAATAACTGATAGCCCCCGAAGGACAAGCCTTTACTTGTTCGATAATGGCTTCGGTTTCGCCATGTTCAAGGGCAACCCATGGGCGTTTTCTTGGATTAAAAACCCGAGGAAGTCCTTTAAAACAAATAGTTGAATGAATACATTTTGAAGGTTGCCAAACCACAGTTACTTCTCCGTTGGTATATTTCTTTTCGATTTCCATGAATTTATTGAGCTTTGTTCAAACGATATTACAAAAAATCTGAATACATTCTAAAAATCTTTCCGAACTTTACACTGAATTTTGTTAATCATAAAAACAATGGAACTTGAAACATTAACGCTTCCCAAAACCATCATTCCACTTTTAGAGCAGACACAAGCTGCTTCTGCGGAAATGAGACGTTTGACGGACGAAAAGAAAAAAGCCATTCTGAACCGTTTGGCTGTGGTTTTAGTAGAAAACAAAGCTCAAATCATTGCTGAGAATCTGAAAGATTTAGTCCGCATGGATTTATCTGACCCCAAGTACGACCGTTTGGTTTTAAACGAAAGTCGTATCGACGCATTGGCTGAAAGTATTAAAGAAATAGCGGTACTCCCCGACCCCACTGGAGCAACTTTATTAGAAAAAACTTTAGATAACGGTTTAAAAATCAAAAAAGTAGCCGTTCCGATGGGCGTAATCGGCGTTATTTATGAAGCCCGCCCGAATGTAACGGTTGATGTAACGGCTTTATGTATTCGCTCTGGAAACGCTGTGGTTTTGCGTGGTGGTTCGGATGCTTTTGATACAAATTCATACTTGGTCAATTTGATTCACCAAGTATTACAAGAGTTTGGCATCAGTACAGCTTGTATTACTTTGTTGCCAACCGACCGTGAATTGGTGAAAGAATTATTAACGGCAACTCGTTTTGTTGATTTAATTATTCCTCGTGGTTCGGCTTCTTTGATTCAGTTTGTACGAACTCATTCTTTAGTGCCAACGATTGAAACAGGTGCGGGCGTTTGTCATACTTACGTGGAAACTTCGGCAGATTTGCAAAAAGCTAAAGCGATTGTAGCAAACGCCAAAATTTCAAGACCATCGGTTTGTAATTCTTTAGAAACTATCATCGTTGACGAAGCAGTTTCAGATACATTTTTACCATTAATTATCGAAGATTTTGCCAAAGCTCAAGTAGAGATTTTTGCGGATGAAGTATCTTTTGAGGTACTTGCTCAACACGCTTATCCTTACTTACAAAAAGCTCAGGACAGCGATTTTGGTAAAGAATTTACAGATTTTAAATGTTCTATCAAAACCGTAAAAAATACGGATGAAGCTTTGGAACATATCCGTAAACACTCTACTCGTCACTCGGAAGCCATCATTACGACTAACGATGAGTTAGCCGAAAAATTCATAACCGAAGTAGATGCGGCTGCCGTTTATACCAATGCTTCCACACGCTTTACCGATGGCGGACAGTTTGGTTTGGGTGCTGAAATCGGAATTTCTACGCAAAAGCTTCACGCTCGTGGGCCTTTTGCTTTAGAAAAATTAGTGACTGAAAAGTGGCTAATTACTGGCGACGGACAGATTAGATAGAACGTGTAGAATTATGAGTTTTGAATTATGAATTATGTATTTTAACAATTTTGCAATAGGCTATGAGCTTTAGGCATTAGGCAAAATATCTATTTTCATAGTAAAAAGAGATTCTGGCTTATAGCTTAAAGCCTAAAGCAAGTTCTGTTAATATTACTTACATTGGCATTTCAAAGAAAAAATAAAGGGACGGAGCGATTCGTCCCGCTATGATTATGAAAATTGAAGCCTACCAAGTATCAGAAGTCATCAACCTTAAAAAGTTCAGAAATGAGTACACCAACGAACCGTTGCTATTCAATAATTCTGAACTTTTTTACAAACAAGAAGAAAACAAATACTGCTATTTGTTGAGCTATGGCGTAGTAGTTTTCGGAGGATTTAATGATTTAGAAAAAAGTACTTTTCTGAAATTTTTAAAGACCTTTGTTGAAGACGTAGTTACGAGCAAATTTGAAGAAAATTTCGACCTTCAGACGGAAGCTCAAACCTCACTTATTCTTCGCTATAATTCCATTACCATTCCCGAAATCACTGAAGATTCTATCAGAATCGTCATGCTAAATATCGGTCAATCCGTTGCTTTGGATTATTATGAATTCTTGACTTTAGAGATTTTTCAAGATTCGCAAAAATTCACTGACGAACTCGAACGAACAGGTACTTTCAGCCACTCTAAGAAAGATTTACTAAAATTTATCGGTAGAACGCTCAACATCAAAAATTCAATTATTGATAATCTTTACATTTTTGATGCTCCAGACATTGTGTGGGAAAACGAACATTTAGAACGCATCGACAAAGGTTTGAAGCGAAACCTTGATTTAAAAATGCGTTATCAAGATATTGACTATAAATTAAAAATCGTTCAAGAAAACCTCAAACTTTTTACAGATTTACTTCAAAACCGAGAAAGTACTCGTCTGGAATGGGTAGTCATTATCCTGATTTTGATAGAAGTATTTGACCTTTTGGTGAAGAAGTTTTTTGAGTAAATCACAACAAAATAAACCTATTTTATTTATCTTCGATTCATAAACACCCAATCATACTCACACAAATGAAAAAAACTATCCTACTCGTTCTAAGCTTAACATTTTTTTCTATCGCTACAAAAGCACAAACTCGTTTGGGCTTGAAAGGAGGTCTGAATCTGGCAAATGTTTCAGTCACTTCTGGAGCTATCAGTGCTACACCAGAATCGCTTACTTCGTTTCATGCTGGAGTACTTTTGGAAACCAGACTGACTGACAAATTACTACTTCAACCCAACTTACTCTTTTCTCAGAAAGGTTATAGAAGCGGAGCAGATACCGAAGCCAAAGTCAACTACATCGAAATCCCCGTGAATTTACTTTATGAAGCAAACAAAGATTTTACGGTCGGCATTGGTATTTATGCTGCTCATGCCCTTAGTGGAAAAGGGACTCTTAACGGAAAAGCTTACGATTATGATTTCAGTAATGGCAAAGCAAACCGCTTTGATTTGGGTGTAAACCTCATCGCAGGCTATGAGATAGTTGAAGGTATAAAGTTTAGCGTCAATTATACGATTGGCACAGCGAATATATTAGATAATGCTTACCTGAAAGAAACTAACAAAGTTTGGGGTTTTTCATTGACCAAATTTATAGGTGAAAGATAAATTTTGCTTCGCCACAGCAATAAGTTTAGCAAAACCTGCTAAACTTATTCTTTTTTAGGCTTCTATAATAAAAGCGACATCGCCCTATCTTGATTTGAAAAATCGTACACTTGTACCTACATTTGTGTATGGAAAACTTTGTCGTTTCAGCCCGAAAATATCGCCCGCAATTATTTGATTCCGTAGTTGGTCAGTCACATATCACCACTACGCTCAAAAATGCTATCCGTACCAATCACTTGGCACAGGCATTTTTATTTTGTGGCCCTCGTGGGGTCGGAAAAACCACTTGTGCCAGAATTTTAGCCAAAACTATTAACTGTGAGAACCTTAGCGAAGAAGCCGAAGCTTGTGGTGAATGCGAATCGTGCCGTTCTTTTCAGAATAATGCTTCTTTTAATATTCACGAATTGGATGCCGCTTCCAATAACTCGGTAGATGATATTCGTAGTTTGATAGACCAAGTACGTTATCCGCCACAGTCGGGCAAGTACAAAATCTATATCATTGATGAGGTTCACATGCTTTCAACCAGTGCTTTCAATGCTTTTTTGAAAACTTTGGAAGAACCGCCTTCCTATGCCATTTTTATTTTAGCCACTACCGAAAAGCATAAAATTTTACCGACGATTCTGTCTCGTTGTCAGATTTTTGATTTCAATAGAATTCAAATTCAAGACATGACGAAGCATTTATCAAAAATCGCTTCGCAAGAAGGCATTGTAGCCGATGAGGATGCTTTGGAATTGATTGCCCAAAAAGCTGACGGTGGTTTGCGTGATGCTCTTTCGATGTTTGATTTGAATGTTACTTTTTCAAAAGATAATATTCTCAGGTACTCGGAAGTATTAGATAATTTGCACATTCTGGATTATGATTATTATTTCAGAATGACTGAGGCTTTACTCAGTACCAACATCGCTGAGTCGCTCCTACTTTTTGATGAAATTTTGAAAAAAGGTTTCGACGGACATCAATTCATCGTTGGTCTTTTAGAACACTTCCGTAATCTTTTGGTTTGCAAAGACCCCGTAACCGTCAGGCTATTAGAAGTATCTGAAACCGTTCAGCAAAAGTATTTGGCACAGTCGGCAAAAGCTCCTTATTCATTTTTAGCTTCTGCCCTCAGCCTCGGTTCGGCTTGTGATTTGAATTATAAAACAGCCAAGAATCAAAAATTACACGTTGAAATTTGTTTGTTGAAATTAGCCAATATTCCCAATGTTTTGAATTTAGCCAATTTACCAGCAAAGGAGGGCGAAGGCTTGGGAAAGGACTTAGGGGCTAAGGATGCTGTAACGAAAGAAGTAGCTGCGGTGGCTACGCCTACGCCCAATCCAAATCCCCAAACTCAAATTATCAGTCCGCAAATTGGTAAATTAAGAAGTACGGCTACACTTGGCAAACCGATTGTTCAAGAACAAAAAACGGTTATTAATACCGTTCAAGAGCCACAAGTACAGCAAAACAAAGCTTTTACGCTGGAGGAATTACAAGTAGTTTGGGATGGACTCGTCAAACATTTGGAAAGTGAAAAACGTTTTAGTGAATATGTTATTCTGAACAGGGCTTTTACGTTAAACGGTACAACGATTCATTTAGAAGTAGATAATGATATTCAAGTTGACTTACTAACTACGACGCTCAGAACCGAAATACTTACGCACATCCGACAGGCTTTGCAAAATAGCAGTATTCATTTAGAAGTGGTGGTTTCGGAAGTAGAAAATACTACTTTGATTTACACGCAAGCTGATAAGTTTAAGTTCTTGGCGGAGAAAAATCCTGCCATGAATGAACTAAGAACGGTACTTGGATTGGATTATGATTATTGATAGCTGTGAGCGATTTAGCTTTGAGTTATGAGCTTTGAGCCAGCCGTTGCGTGTGTTTTCACACGCAACCGAGTTACTATCATAAAACGGCAACTAAGTTTGTGTGCGATTAGCTTTGAGCTTTGAGCAGTTGCGTAAGTTGTTAATTCTGAGTCTAAAATCTTCATTTTGAGCCGTTGCGTGTGTTTTCACACGCAACCGAGTTACTATCATAAAACGGCAACTGAATTTGAAAAAAATCTTTCCCTGATGAAACGTAGAAACTTCATTCACAAAATATTTACCCTCGCTACGGTCTCAAAAGCCAGCGGGGGTATTCTTTTTACTCAAGCTGAAAAAACGCAAATGATTAAAACTCGCACAAATAATCCTAATTTAAAAACCATTTTGGATACTTGGGAAGGTACTCCTATTGACCAAGACGGTCGTTTTATGAATCATGAATTTCCGTTTATTCACAAATTTGGAACTGTTTTTAAATGGATGACGAGCAAAAATCCTCAAAAGCAATTCAAAAAAGAAGACACTTGGCAACTGAAAGTAATCAAAAATGATACTTTCTTGACCGACCAAAACGACATCATTGTTTGGCTGGGTCATGCTTCATTTTTTATTCGTTTGAATGGAAAACAAATTTTAATCGACCCAGTTTTGGGAAAAATTCCTGCAACCAAACGTCATTCTGAATTACCTGTTTCGCCAGAAAAACTCCAAAAACTTGATTATATCTTGATTTCCCATGCCCATTATGACCATTGCGATAAAGACAGTTTAAAATTATTACAAAGCCAAAATCCAAAAGCAGTTTTCTTGACGGGTTTAAAAATGATGCCTTTACTTCGCAAATGGATTCCCAACAACGAAATCCAAGAAGCTGGTTGGTATCAACAATACCAAACCAAAGACGATTTAGAAATTTATTTTTTACCTTCAAGACATTGGTCAAATCGTTCTTTGGGTGATGCCAACGAAAGACTTTGGGGAGCGTTTGTCTTAAAAAGTAAAGAAAAAACCATTTACTTTGGCGGAGATTCGGGTTATGGTAGTCATTTCAAAGAAGTAGCTACTTTGTTTCCAAATATTGATGTAGCCATGATTGGTGCTGGGGCGTATTCGCCACGCTGGTTTATGTCGCCAAACCATCAAGACCCCGAACACGCTGTGCAGGCTTTCAACGAAACCAAAGCTAAAATAATGATTCCTTTTCATTACGGAACATTCGACCAAGCCGACGAACCGCTTTCTGAACCCGAACGGATTTTGAGGCAATTAGAAAAAGAAGGCAAAATCAATCAAAAATTAAAAATCTTGAGTATCGGCGAGAAACTATTAGTCTAAAGCGGTGGAAACATCGCTTTTTTTATGTTTTTTCAATAAAATATTACAAAAACTAAAAAAATAGTTTGTAAACTAAAATATTAGTTTTATATTTATCACAGTAAATCAAAAAACGCTATCAAATCCCCAATTATAATACAACATGCAAGCAGTAGAAAGAGAATTGACTAAAGCCGAAGAACAAATCATGCAAGTACTTTGGCAATTAGAAAAGGGCTTTGTCAAGGATGTCATTGATGAATTACCCGAACCCAAACCCGCTTACAATACCGTTTCTACCATTATCAGAATCCTTCAAGAAAAAGGTTTTGTAAGCCATAATTCATTCGGAAAATCACACGAATATTACCCTATTATCAGCAAAGAAAGTTACAGTTCATTTGCAGCCCAAAAGTTAGTAGAAGGCTATTTTGAAAACTCATTTTCAAGTTTGTTCTCTTTCTTTTCTAAAAAAGGAAAGATTGACGTAAAAGATGCCGACGAAATCTTGAACATGATTAATAAAATGAAAGAAGAAGAGTAATAAGCTATTAGCTGTGAGCAACGAGCTTTGAGATTTGAGATTTAAAATTTGAGCCATTCCCCAAAAAAATACTTGAAAAAAATGCCTAAAAGCCACAACTCATAATTCATATTTCAAAACTCATAACTAATAAACTCTGAGTACAAACGAAATTCTTTAATCTCTACATTTAACGATGAAAACCTACTCTACACCTCTAAAAATTTTTGACATAAAAATGCTACTGATGGCATGACTTAGAGTTATGCCATCAGTAAAAGGGTTTTTGTTTTTCATAAATCCGACTTCTGAAAGCTAATAGCCAGAAGCTTAATAATGCCTAAAACTCTGAAAATTAATCAAAACCAATAAAGTCATGGCTGAAATCTCCACGTCCGACAACAACAGTAAAAAAACTCGAAGTCATAAATCTTCTACAAAAATTGATATGACTCCAATGGTTGATTTAGGTTTTCTACTTATTACTTTTTTTATGCTCACTACTACCTTAGCCAAGCCAGTAATTATGCAATTGAATATGCCCGAAAAAGACGGAGAACTCAGTTCACAAGTTCGCTGCTCCGAATCTTTAACGGTGGTTTTGGACGAACAAAACAAAGTATTCTACTACCAAGGTGTTGAATGCGACCCAAAACCAAAAGAAACTGATTTTTCGGATAGAGGTATCAGACAAGTACTGTTTGATTACAAACGTAAAATTGGCGAGAATTTTACCGTCGTGATAAAATCAACCAATAAAGCAAAATATCGCAATATGATTGATTTATTAGATGAAATGAAAATTACCAATAATCGCCGTTATGCCATCGTTAATATGACCTCAGAGGACGAAAAACTATTGAGCATTAAGTAATTACCAAAAGCCCCTAAATTATTAAAAATCCGAAAAACCAAATTTTACGATTATGAATTGGCTCAGTTATCTCCTCCAAGTAAATCTGTATTTATTATTGTTTTATGGTTTCTACCAATTGCTTTTACGTTCAGAAACCTTCTTCAACCTCAATCGTGGCTACTTGATAGCCTCGGCAGCATTGGCGTTTTTTATTCCGCTGATGCAGTCGGAATGGGTGCGTAGTTGGTTTGTTACCGAACAGGTTGCTCAAACATTTTACACCATTTACGACCCCGAAGTATTTTATATCCGTTCGGGACAAACAGAGCAAACAGGTTTGACTTTAGGTGAAATTATAGCCTTTGCGTACATCACAGGAATTATTTTGGGCGTTGCTCGTTTCAGTGGCAACTTAGCCTATTTGGGGAAACTGATGAAATCAAAAACCGCTGGCGAAGAGAACAAAAGGGCCTTTTCATTTTTTAATATGCTTTTTGTGAGTAAATCGCTGAATAATCGCTCAACCATTATGAAGCACGAGTTTGTACATATCCGTCAGCTTCATTCTGCCGACATTATGTTGTTTGAACTCATCGCTATTTTCAATTGGTTCAATCCAGTTGTGTATCTCTACAAAAGTTCTATCAAACAAATTCATGAGTTCATTGCCGACGAAATTGCAAGCCGCAACGAAATCTCAAAATCACATTATGCCATGCTTCTCTTCCAAGAGCAGTTTGGCGTACAAGCTATACCGCTTACCAATAATTTTTTCAATTCTTCACTCCTAAAACTTAGAATCAGTATGTTACAAAAAGAACGTTCTACCAAAACTGCTTTGCTCAAATATGGGCTTACCGCTCCCCTATTTATGACCATGATTGTACTTTCTTCGGCTACTTTGGCAAGTAAATCATTGGCGAAGATTGAGGATAAGATTTCAGAAGTAAGTGATACTTATTTGTCTTCTGTAAAAGTTTCTTCCCAAAAATCTGGTCAACAAGTTTTATTAGAAAACGGTATTGATATTTCTGATGCACTTATTATTAGTCCAGCTTTGGCAAAAGAAATGGCTGAAGGTTATTCAAATGAAGAAATCATTAAAAAGTCGCTTCAAAGAACCTTACTCTATCCATTATCTGCCAGAAAAAATTCAATCATTGGCAAAGTTTACGTTGGCTTCACACTTGATAAATCAGGTTCGTTACAAAATATCAAAGCCTTAGAAGCACAAGACGACCGAACAGTTTTAGCCGAAGAAGTAATTCGTGCATTAAATTCTCTCAAAAACTTAAAAGCAAATGACAAAACCGAAGATTTTGTGCTTTCTGTCAATTTTGGCTTAGAAGTTAGTAATGAAAATGGCACTCGTGAATTAATACAAAATGAACCAAGCAAAGAATTCAAAGGAAGAAAAACGTTGGATGAGATAATAGTAATGGGCTATTCTGTACCTGAGAAAAGAAATATTACTAAAGACACAGTTTTTGATGGAGTTGACCATCAGGCTGAATTTCCCGGTGGAATGCCAGCTTTTGCCAAATACCTTCAAGAACATTTAAAATACCCAGCTTCTGCCCAAAGACTTAATGCTTCTGGTAAAGTATATGTTCAATTTATTGTTCGAAAAGACGGTAGTGCAAGTAATTTTGAAGTATTGAAAGGGGAAGGTTTTGGCATGGATGAAGAAGCTGTACGAGTGTTAGAAAGTGTTCCAAGATGGGAAGCTGGTATTCATCAAGGTAAAAAAGTGGACAGCCGTTTTACAGTTCCAATTAAATTTGTGCTTTCTGAGTAAAAAATAACCTTTTATTTTATTTGGAAAGAGAAGAAGTTATCAAAAGTACATTAAAAAATAGTGGTAATTAATGATAAAAACTCTCGAAAAGTATGGTAAAAAGGTAAAAATGACGTTGTAATTATTACTTCTAAGAAAAAGTAAATTATTGAAATCATGTTTAGTAAAATTACCATGTTATTAAAAACCTCCAATTACAATGCTCTTTTAAAAGTTTTTACAAATTCAAGTATTACAGTTATTCTGATTTTAGTTATATCAACCAATATATCTAAAGCCACGGATAGAACTTTGGATGCTCAAAAATCAAAAAAAGATAGCTCAGAAGTATTCTTAGCTGTAGAAAAGCCCGCTGAATATTCTGGAGGACAAATAGCTTTGTCAAAATATTTACAACACAATGTCATAAAGCCTTTATCTTCGATAGGTTTAAACAATGCACATTTGCGATTTATTGTAAATACTGATGGTTCTACATCTGATTTTAGTATTTCAACAGCTATTGATAAAAAAGTACCTCTATTTATTGAAAATTTTCCAGCTTGGAAACCTGCTTACCAAACGGGAAAAGCTGTAAGAAGTTGGTTTATAATTACTCTTCATTCAGAGATGTTACAGGAAGATAATGAAGTTCAAAATAAATTAATTCCCTTAATAATTTTGAATAAAGTAGAAACACCAGCAACTAAGCTTAAAAAGTTTTCTTTGAATACTCTCGAAAAAATAGTCATCATGAATGATAAAAAAACTCTCGAAAAGTATGGTGATAAAGGTAAAAATGGCGTTGTAATTATCACTACCAAGAAAAAATAAATACTGTAAAAAGCCTCAACAAAGATTGAGGTTTTTTAAAAACTTAATCAACTAAAAAATTAGTTTAATCTCAAAACAATTACAATCATGGAAAATCAAACTGTATTACCCGAAGACGAAACATTAGAAGACATCGTTTTCCACAACCGCAACAAAGCTTATGGAGCTTATATTTTGCGTTCTGATTATCAAAGAGTGATTAAAATCGCTTTAGCCACAGGCATTGGCTTGTTTTGTTTAGCCGTACTTACGCCTATGATTTGGGCAAATTTTGAAGCCAAACAAAGGCAAGTTGTTGAAATAGATTTGGGAGATTATAAAATCGAAGAACCACCCAAAGAAATTCCGATTGAAGCACAGCCAACACCTCCGCCGCCACCAGCAGAAGTAATTCGTAAAACCATTGCTTTTAACCAGCCCGAAATTGTAGAAGACGATAAAGCAAGCGAATTACCGCCCGACCAAGAAGTACTAAATAATACCAATGCTCAGATTAGCTCTGTCACCCATGAAGGCGAAATAAGCGAAATCCCCGTTGATGACCCTGATAAGTATAAAACGGCTGAACCAACGCCGCCAGTTGAGCTTGCAAAAGAAGAAGAGAAAGAAGTACTTTTTGTTGAAATCATGCCTGAATTTGCTGGCGGAAAAGCAGCTTTAGCAAAGTTTCTTCAAAAAAACTTACGTTATCCTCCAAAAGCTTCAGCCGCAGGTATCGGAGGAAAAGTATATGTGCAGTTTGTTATCGGGAAAAATGGAGAAATCTCAAAAGTGGATGTTTTGAAGGGTTTGGGCTTTGGTTGCGACGAAGAAGCTGAAAGAGTAATCAAGCTAATGCCAAATTGGAATCCGGGCAAACAGTCGGGCAGAAATGTGTCTGTAAAATTCACTTTACCGATTGTATTTCAACTTGAGTAACGATTTATTGCCACCGATATACGATAATATAAATTCTAAATTATTTTAGTAAAAAATTTCGTTAAAATATAACTATTTCAATTTTATTTTAATTTAATCGTTTGGTTATTAGGATATTGTGAAAATATTTTTTGAATATTTGTATTATATTTGCTTTAACGCAAGCATAATATTCCTTCGATAGAATTATTTCATAAATAAAAATATTAATCTTAAAACCCATCACGATTATGGCTTTGACTAAACAGTATTCAAAAAGTAAACCAGTTTGTAAAGTAACTTTTGCTCTTCCTGCTGAAACAGTAAACGGTGCTAAAAAAGTAAGCGTATTAGGTGATTTTAATGAGTGGAATCCAACGGCATTGAAAAAACAAAAAGATGGTACTTTCAAAGCATCTGTTGAATTGGAAGTTGGAAAAGAGTTTGCATTCCGTTACTTAGTTGACAATGACATTTGGTTGAACGACGAGCAAGCAGATAAATTCGTACCAAATGGCATTTCTTACGATGAAAATTCTGTAGTTGTACTTTAATTTTTTAAGGCAGCGATAAAAGTATTCAAAAAGCTTTTATCGCTGTTAGGCAAGCAATCACTTTTGTTCTGGTCAATAGGAAATTTGGGATTCGTGAAAGTATTTATCATTTCTGATAATTTCTTCCCTCCTATTTTGTCCCTCCTCCTTTTTTATACTTTCACAATAATTTTCTTCTCGTACATCGCCCACAAAATTCCTAACCAAATCAGTACAAAAGTGATTGCTCCTGCCAAAGAAGCATTCTTTGGCTCGCTAAAGAATGGCACAATAAAAGATTGATACAGCCAAGTAATCGAACTTACTTTTTCGCCATCGGGCATTTCTACTTTTATCATGTTCATAATTCTTGGAATTAAGCCTGATAAAAAGAAAACTGTAATAGCATTTACGCCGTAAACGACAAAGGGTTTTGTCCAAAATTTATAGCCTTTTACATCTATCAACCAATAAAATCCTGCCAAGAAAAACATCGCCAAGCCAATCGTCCAAAGTGAATATGAACTCGTCCACAAAGATTTGTTGATAGGAAAACCTGCGGCATCCCAAGCCCAAGCTAATGCCAAAGCGATACTTCCATAAAAATAAATATACATTAGTCGTTCAGAAACACTTTTATCGTTTCGTTGTAGCCAAGTACCCACCAAAACGCCCGCTAAACCGTTGGCAATGGCTGGCAAAGTACTGAGGATACCTTCGGGGTCCCAAACTTTTACGGCTTTGTACAAATGCGGTACGCCCAACAATAATCTGTCTAAGTACGCTCCTAAATTATGCTCTGGTTCAAGATTAGCCGCACCAGCGTCGGGAACAGGTACGAAAGTCATCAGTAACCAATAGCCGATTAAAAGTGAAGCAAAAATGATTTGTTGAGTTCGCTGTTTTGTCGTGAGGAAAACGATAGCACTTACTAAAAAAACGATAGCAATTCTTTGTAAAACGCCCGGAATCCTGACGATAGAAAAATCAAATTTGGGAAAAAGCGAAAGAAAAATACCCAGAGCAAAGAGTTTGATACTTCGCTCGATAATCTTTAAAATCGTTTTGCGGTCTGCTACTTTTCCTTGAAAAGCGAAGGAAATTGAAACGCCTACGATAAAAAGGAAAAAGGGAAATACTAAATCGGTAGGTGTACAGCCATTCCATTCAGCGTGTTCGAGTGGAGCGTAAATATGTCCCCAGTCTCCCGGATTATTAACCAAAATCATCATGGCGACCGTCAAGCCACGAAAAACATCTAAGGAAAGTAAGCGTTGTTTCATTTTTTTAGCTGTGAGATTTTAGCTATGAGCTGTGAGTTTTGAGCGATGAGCTATCAGTCTTCGGATGTCGGATTTCAGATTTAATTTAGTAAAGCATTTCAAGGCTAATAGCTGAAAGCTTAAAGCTACGAGCAATCAGCTTTTAGACTTTTTTAGAAAAAACTCGAAACTCACGGCTCATAGCTCAAAGCTCACGACTGATAGCTCACAACCCAAATCTACAAGCTATCCACAAATTTCACAACCGCCTCTACCATGCCTTTTGAAAGAGGTAAATCTGAATTCGTATAAGTTTTAATATTTTCGGCTCGGTCGGCTGGGGCATCTTTCAAGACATGATTCATTCCGTTGATGAGTAATAATTTAGCTTTGGGTTGAGCCGCCGCCAACAATTTACCTTCATTTTCATTTACTTGAATATCCGTTGTACCTTGAATAATAAAGGTTTTTGCTTTTACTTTTTTGATTTCCTCAGAAGGTACATACTTCAACCAAGAAATCATATAAGGCTGAATACTTGGACGGAAAAGCATGATAATCGCCATGTTTTGCATCAATTTCGGTAATGTTTCACCCTTTTTGAGTTTATCCAAATTTCGTTTTACTTCATTCTTCACTGAATCAGGCAAAGGTTGTTGAGCGATTTGTTCATTCAAAATTTCATCAATGCCACGAGCTGGTCCAGCCAAAGAAATGTAGCCCTCCACTGATGATTTTTGCACAGCAACCATTCCCAGTAATGAGCCTTCTGAATGTCCTAAAACGGTAATTTTTGAAAAACGATTACTCTTTTTCAAGGTATCAATCCACTGTTGAACATCTTGAATATAAGTTTCAAAAGTTAAATCGCTTTCTTTCATCATCGAAGAGGCACTTTTGCCTACGCCTCTTTTATCATAACGCAAAGAAGCGATGCCATTATTTACCAAACCTTCTGCCAAAAGTTGATAAGGTTTTGCTGTTACGTTCAGTGAACTGTTTCCATTGCGGTCTGTCGGTCCAGAACCTGCCACTATTAATACAACAGGCACTTTTTTCGTGCTGTTGGGCATTAACAAAGTGCCATCCAAAACGCCTTTACTTTGTTTGAGTACTACATTTTCTTCGTGTGTTTGGGCAAAAATCGGATTCAACAAAGAGCAAAAAGAAAGGAAAATAAAAAGAGTGGTTTTCATTGTGTTTATTTTTTGGTGATAAAGCATTCTTGATAAGCCATCACGACATTTCAAAAATAAATTGTCGTAATTTTGAATTCTGTTCAAAGATGCAAATTATCCACAAAATCTAATGTCAAAAAGTATAAACGGTTTTCAATTCAAGCAATTTATGATTCATCAAGACAAAACAGCGATGAAAGTAAGTACCGACGCTTGTATTTTGGGAGCTTATACTGCACTTGAAAATGCTACAAAAGTATTGGACATCGGCACTGGTACGGGACTGATAGCACTCATGTTGGCACAACGTTCTGAGGCTAAAATCTTTGCCGTTGAATTAGACGATATGGCTTATCAACAAGCGGTGGAAAATGTTCAAAACAGTATTTTCAAAGAACAAATTACTGTTTTTCATCAAAGTATTCAGGATTTTGCCGAAAACAATAATGATTTATCTTTCGACTTAATCGTCAGTAATCCGCCTTTTTTTCAGAATCATTTAAAATCAGTTCAAGAAAATAGAAATAAGGCATTACATACAGATACACTTTCCTTTGAAGATTTGTTGGCTTCGGTGATGGCACTATTATCGCCCGACGGTCGTTTTGTAGTTTTACTTCCAGCTTATGAAAGTATAGTATTGGAAAATTTAGCCTTGCAAAAAGGACTTTATCCCAACAAAAAATTACTGATAAGACACCGAGATGGCTCGAAAATATTAAGAATTATTACGACCTTTGGGTTTGCTGAACAAGAAATGATTCAAGAGGACTTACTCATTCGCAATCTTGATGAAAGCTATACAACACAATTTGCAACGCTCTTAAAAGAGTATTATTTAATTTTTTAAGCTGTAAAACGGGATTCCATCCCGTAAATATATCATCACATCATGTTAGATATTTCTGTTATCATTCCCCTTTACAACGAAGAAGAATCATTGCCCGAACTTTGTTCTTGGATAGAAAAAGTAATGAAAACGCATCATTACAGCTACGAAGTAATCTTTGTAAACGACGGTAGCCGAGATAATTCTTGGCAAGTGGTAAAGGATTTATCCATCAAAAATACTTGTGTAAAAGGGATTTCTTTCAGCAGAAATTACGGAAAATCTGCTGCTTTGCACGTAGGTTTCAAAGAAGCCAGAGGCAAAGTAGTGATTACGATGGACGCTGATTTGCAGGATAGTCCAGACGAAATTCCAGAGTTGTACCGCATGATTACTGAAGATAATTATGATTTGGTTTCGGGCTGGAAACAAAAACGCTTCGACCCAATCACAAAAACGATTCCTACCAAACTATACAATGCGGCAACACGCTCGATGTCGGGTGTATATTTGAATGATTTCAATTGCGGACTCAAAGCGTATAAAAACGAAGTAATTAAATCCATCACCTTGTATGGCGAAATGCACCGCTATATTCCTGTGCAAGCAAAATGGAATGGCTATGATAAAATAGGCGAGAAAGTGGTACAACACCAAGCCAGAAAATACGGAACAACCAAGTTTGGTATTGAACGCTTTTTGTACGGTTTCTTAGATTTACTTTCAATTACTTTCGTACAGAAATTTGGTAAAAGACCCATGCACCTTTTTGGCGGTTTTGGGATTCTGTTTTTTATGATTGGAAGTTTTATCACAGTCTATCTCATTGGCGATAAAATTTATGCCATAGCTAATCATCTAAAGTTCAGAAATGTAACCGATAATCCACTTTTCTTTTTGGCATTAGTATCTATTATTATTGGCGTACAGTTATTTGTAGCAGGTTTTATTGGCGAATTAATGACCAGAAATTCAGAGAAGACAACGGATTATCAGATTCGGGAGAAGGTGTAGCTTTTGAGAACAATATTAGCTCTCACACCTTAACTTATTGAACTAAGGAGTGAAAGCTAATATTTTTTATTTTAAGGCAATTTCAGCATAATCCTTTACTTATTCTTCTCAGTCTTTGAGTAAATACTGATGCCAAAACTGATAGCATTAAGTACTAAACTTATTACAATTAATACCATTCCTTTGAATTGAAGTCCAGTAAAATCAAAGCTTATCAGGCAAATTAAGCAGATTACTGCAATTACTATTGAAAGTAAAAATAAGATAGCACTTCGGCTGTTGGCTAATAAAGTTTTCATAAATACTATTGTTTTAGTGCGGATATATGGTTGCAAGCAATTTTTCAAGCAAATGAAATAAAAAAAGCAATATCTGTATTAAAAATAGATATTTTTTTGTCTAAAGTTGGGTACTTATTTCTTTACCCAGACAATCCCTTCAAACATTTATTTTAGGGCAACAATTACTCTATTTCTTCAAGATATATCTATTTTTAGCTCTAAAACCACACTTTTTTAGGATTAATGGTTAATTTCTGCTCATATCTTGATAAAATGTACATAGATGAAGCTCTAATTAAAGTTTAATTTTACATCAAAGCTTTCTTTTTTTGAATTGCATTACTCATCATCAAACATTTTATCTTGTGCGTTACTTCATCAACATACTATTGATTACTTGTGTCATGATTTTTGTGCTGACTACACAGAGTATAGCACAAAAAAATACTGGCAATGAAACTCTTAGGCAATTGATAACGATGTATCATGCCGATAATGGAAATCTGCAACGCTTTTATACCATCGAACACTCGCCCGAACGCCGTGAGCGGTTCAAAACTTTAGCCCAATCGTACTTATCACAATTACAAAGTATTGATTTTAATTCGCTGGATGCTGGTGGACGTGTTGACTACCTCTTAATAAAGCGTGATTTTGAAGATATACTTTACCAAAGTCAACAGGAAGCCACCGCCTTCAACCAGTTGGCTACTTGGTTTCCTTTCGCTGCTGTGCTTTACGATGCCAAAAAGGCACGCAGAAGGGGTTTGATGCCCGATTCGCCCAAATTGGCCAACGACCTCAACCAATGCGTCAAAGAAATCAATGTACTCCAACAAAAACTCAAAGAAAATACTTCTTTAACCAAAGATTTGGCGAATAGAGGTAATCGCATCGCTTTAGGCTTGAAAAGTGCTTTAAATGCTGTTTATAGTTTTTATAATGGCTATGACCCACTTTTTACGTGGTGGATTGCCAAGCCTTACGAAGACCTCGACAATGCTTTGAAAAACTACGCTGCGGCTTTTCAGCAGGTGGTGACGGTAAATACCCAACTCAAAAAAGATGCCTCTGGTATTGTGGGCAATCCGATTGGCGAAACGGAGTTGATTCGTAAGCTCAAATTGGAAATGATTCCTTATACGCCCGAAGAGTTGGTGGAAATTGCCAATAAGGAATTTGCTTGGTGCGATGCCGAGATGCTCAAAGCGAGCCGTGAAATGGGTTTTGGCGATAACTGGAAAGCGGCTTTAGAAAAAGTAAAACAAACGGCTGTTCCGCCCGGTCAACAACCTGCGGCAATGGTAAAATTGTATGATGAATCTATTGCTTTTTTGAAAGAAAAAAACTTACTCACCATTCCGCCATTGGCAGAAGAAACGTGGCGTTTGTCGATGATGAGTCCCGAACGGCAGTTGGTTAATCCTTTCTTTTTGGGAGGCGAAGAATTTATTGTTTCGTACCCAACCAATACCATGACGCATGACCAGAAAATGATGAGTATGCGAGGGAATAATCCGCATTTTTCAAGAGCTACGGTACACCACGAACTCATTGCTGGGCATGGTTTACAAGAATTTATGATGAGTCGCTATAAAACACATCGCCAATTTTGGACTCCTTTCTGGATAGAAGGTTGGGCTTTATACTGGGAAATGCTATTGTACGATTTAAAATTTCCTCGTTCGGCAGAAGACCGTGTGGGTATGCTTTTTTGGCGAATGCACCGCTGTGCCAGAATCATTTTTTCTTTGAATTATCATACAGGAAAATGGTCGCCACAAGAATGTATCGACTTTCTTGTAAACCGTGTGGGACATGAAAAAGCCAATGCCGAAGGTGAAGTACGTCGTTCGTTTGAAGGAGGCTACGACCCTTTGTATCAGATTGCTTACATGATTGGCGGTTTACAAATCAGGGCTTTAAAGGACGAATTGGTAGGCTCTAAAAAAATGACTTATCAAGAGTTTCATGATAAATTTATTCAAGAAAACGCTATGCCAATCGAAATGATGCGAGCGATTCTTACCAAGACATCTTTACCCAAAGACTACCAAAGTAGTTGGCGGTTTTATTCAATAAAATAATTTTATGATAAGGGAATTTGAAAATTTGATGATTTGAAAATTTGAAAATGTGACTATTTGAAAATGGAAGAACATATTTTTCTATCATTTTCAAATCTTCAAATTTCTAAATTTTCAAATCCTTTAATCCTATCTTCAAATTTCCAAATCTTCAAATTCACAAAATCTTCAAATCAACATATAATGAATCATATATCAATCATCGGTGGAGGCATTGTGGGCTTGAGCAGTGCCTATTATTTACACGAGGCAGGGTATCAAGTAACGATATTTGATAAAGGCGATTTGTCGGACAACTGCTCTTTTGGCAACGCAGGCTATGTTTGTCCGAGTCATTTTGTGCCATTGGCGGCACCGGGCATTGTTTGGCAAGGCTTCAAATGGATGTTTAACCCTTTGAGTCCTTTTTATGTAAAACCTTCGTTGAGTAAAGCCTTGGTTACTTGGGGATTGAAATTTATGCAAAGTGCCAACGCCCAACACGTTGAAGATTCGGCAATTCCTTTGCGAGATATTTCTTTGTTAAGTCAAAAATTATTTGAAGACTGGGAAGCCCAAGATATTTTTGCTTTTGGTTACGAACGCAAAGGTATGTTGGAAGTATTTCAAACCCATGCCGTAGCCGAACACGCCCATCATACGCTTGACAAAGCTCAGGCATTGGGCTTGGATGTCAATTACTTAGACAAAGACCAACTACAAGCTTTAGAACCCCAAACGCCCATCAATGCCCTTGGAGCATTGCAGTTTAATTGTGATACCCACGTGTATCCCAACAAGCTGATGAAAGCCCTCATTGCCGATTTGCAAAACAAAGGTGTCGTTTTCAGAACCAAAGAAACGATTGTGGGCTTCGAGAAAAAACAGGGCAAAGTTACCCATGTGCGTACCCAACAACAGCAATACGCTACCGATGGCGTAGTGATTGCGGCTGGTTCTTGGAGTCGTGAATTGGCTGAACAATTAGCCCTCAACTTGCCTTTGATGGCTGGTAGAGGTTATTCTTTGACTTTAGAAAATAGTCCATTTCATATCAATCATCCAATCATTTTGGCAGAAGGCAGAGTAGCCTTAACGCCGATGGATGGCAATAAAATTCGGATGGGAGGAACAATGGAAGTGGTTTCGACCGATACACCGCCCAATTTTCAACGAGTAAAAGGTATTTTAAAATCGGTGAAAAGCTTTTTGCCTACGTTCGATATTCCTTTTCCTGCTGAAAAAGATATTTGGCATGGCTTCCGTCCTTGTTCGGCCGACGGCCTGCCTTACATTGGTCGCACGAAGGCTTTCAATAACGTAGTGGTTGCTACGGGGCATTCGATGATGGGGCTAAGTTTAGGCCCAGCTTCAGGTAAATTAGTCGAAGAAATCATCAGCGAAAAAGCTACAAGTATTGATATTCAAGCTTTTAGTCCAGAAAGATTTTATAGTTAAGCTTTCGGATTTCAGCTTTTAAAACAAAACTTTTGTTAAATATCAATGTAAAATTGTGAATTGTCAATTAGTGAATTAGTGTTTTGATTTTCAGTAACTTACAATAAATGTTGATTTGTTTATTTTTTCATGATTCCTTAAAAGATAGCCGAGAGCCGACATCCCAAAGCTCAAAGCCAATAAATATGAAAAAAGTCTTATTCCTTCTTTTATCCTTGTCGTGTTTTGTACAAGGTTTTGCCCAAAATTATACGCCACTCAAAGGCGATAAAAGGTTTAAAGTACAACCAAGCGTTTCGCTGAAAGCTTATCCTTTTGATTTAGACCAAGTGACATTGCTGGAAGGCTCGCCTTTCAAAAATGCGATGGACAAAGACGCAGCGTATTTATTGAGCATAGAGCCACAACGCTTGTTGCATCGTTTTTACCTCAATGCTGGCTTGCCTACCCACGGAGCAGTGTATGGCGGTTGGGAAAGTGAAGGGCTTTCGGGGCATACTTTGGGGCATTATCTTTCGGCTTGTGCCATGATGTACGCTTCTTCACAACAAAAGGCTTTTAAAGACCGAGTAACAGAAATCGTATCGGCATTGGCTGTTTGCCAAAAGGCACGCAAAACGGGTTATGTCGGGGCAATTCCAAAGGAAGATTCTATTTTTACGAAAGTAGCCAAAGGCGAAATCAAAACGGGAGGCTTCGACCTAAACGGCGGTTGGAGTCCGTGGTACACCGTGCATAAAGTAATGGCGGGTTTAGTGGATGCCTATTTATATTGTGGCAACAAACAAGCCTTACAAGTAGTAGAAGGCATGGCCGATTGGACAGGCAAAACCGTCAATCCGCTTTCGCCTGAATTATTACAAAAAATGCTCAAATGCGAATACGGCGGCATGGCAGAAGTATTGGCGAATTTGTACGCCATCACGGGCAAAAAAGTCTATCTCGATTTATCCTATAAATTCTACGACGATTTTGTGATGCTCCCTTTGTCGAAACGCATCAATCCTATGGCAGGGAAGCACTCCAATACCAACGTACCCAAAGCCATTGGCAGTGCCAGACAATACGAACTCGCAGGACAAGAATCGGATAAAACCATTGCCAGTTTTTTCTGGGACATCATGGTGCATCACCATAGCTACGTGATTGGTGGGAATAGCAATTATGAATATTGCGGTGAACCCGATAAACTCAATGAACACCTCAGCGACAACACCTGCGAAACCTGCAATACCTACAATATGCTCAAGCTGACACGCCATTTGTTTTGCTGGCAACCCAACAGCGAACTGAGTAATTATTACGAAAGAGCATTGTATAACCATATTTTAGCTTCGCAAAATCCAGAAAATGGCATGATGTGTTATTTTGTGCCTTTAAGAATGGGGACAAAAAAAGAATTTAGCGACCAATTCAATACCTTTACTTGTTGTGTAGGCAGTGGCATGGAAAACCACGTGAAGTATAACGAAAGCATATACTTTCAAGGAGCAGAGGGCAGTTTGTTTGTGAATTTGTTTATTCCTTCACGTTTAAATTGGAAAGAAAAAGGCTTAATTCTTACACAGCAAACGCAGTATCCGACCCAAAACAACACCCAATTTTCTTTAAGTTTACGTAAATCTCAAACTTTTGCCCTCAAAATCCGTAAACCTTGGTGGGCTACACAAGGAGTTGATATTGCAATCAATGGACAAAAACAAACTGTAAAAGCTGATGATTCTGGCTATTTTGTGTTGAATAGAACTTGGCAAAACAAGGACCAAATCAGCCTGACAATGCCCATGCAAATTTACAGCGAAAGTATGCCTGACAATCCCGACCGCATCGCCTTATTATATGGGCCTTTGGTTTTGGCAGGACAATTGGGCGAGAAAAATCCAGACCCCGTTTATGGCATTCCAGTACTTTTGACCGACAATAAAAATGTAAATCAATGGGTAAAAAGTGTGGATAACTCGAAGCTTTTGTTCAAAACCAATGCCGTAGCCGTGCCTTTCGACGTAACCTTACAACCATTTTACCAAACCTACCAACAACATTACAGCGTGTATTGGGACTATTTCACGAAAGCAGGTTGGGAAGAAAAAAAGGCCGTGTATGAAGCCGAAAAGAAACGTCAGCAAGAAATAGAAGCCCGCACGATTGATAATTTCAGAATTGGCGAAATGCAACCCGAACGTGACCACAACCTCAGCATCGACGGCGAATCGTATGTAAGCGATGCCCTTGGGCGTACAGGCAGAGAAGTGAGAAAAGGCGGTTCGTTTTCGTTTGATATGAAAGTTGTTAAAGACAAACCTAATACTTTATTGCTAACATACATCGGCGATGACAAAAACAGTGCTTTTGATATTTTAGTAGAAGGACAAGTAATCGCCAGTCAAATATTGAAAGGTGGAACAACTGGTAAATTCTTTGATGTTACTTACCCAATTCCCAACAACCTAATCGAAAACAAAGAAAAAGTACAAATAACGATTAAAGCACATACGGGAAGAACCGCAGGTAGAGTATTTGGGGCGAGGATTTTGAAGTAAACAATAGTTATAAAATTCTTTAGTGGGTGAATAAATTCGTTCAGTAAAGGAAAATTGTTTTTAAGCTTAGAAAAATTTATCTCTCACTTGGCGTTTGTTTCACTATGTCAGAGTGTATTGCAATGTTAGATTGCAAAAATGTATAGCATTTTATATGTTTGTTTAAGCAAATTTTTCAGTATATGCCTATTAAAGCTATAGTAGAATTAGAAATAAATTTATTATCCAATATGAAGCGAAGATTGAGGTATAGTCCTTTTATGAAGAAAATCTTTTCATTTCTTAAATACTCAATTTCAAGTCTGCTATTATTGTTCTTCATATTAGTTATTTATGACTTTATAGTAACGGGCAATTTTAGTTGGAATACAATCTTGTTATTTGCTATAATTTCTATAATATTCTATGTCTTTTACCGAATATTTAGATTGTCTAATGAGGAATGATACCAGTTTTAAAGTTAATATTAACAGATAAAGTAAGTTGAACTCAACAATGAAAATAGATTCTATTTATCAATGAGCCGATTAATTTCATTATTCGGCTCATTTTTTTGCTATATTTGAGCCGAATAGACATTTTAATCGGCTCATGATGTACAATTGGCAATTTGATAACTGGACGCAATTTGAATATGACATTCGTCTTTTCGATGAAGTTGACAAACAATTTCACTCACTTGCAGGGCAAAATGGAGGTGTCGTTCAGCTATTAGCACAAGATGAAAAAGAGGCTTCTATCCTTACTTTATTGGTAAAAGAAGCCATCAAAACTTCTGCCATTGAGGGCGAATTAATCAGTAGAGAGGATGTGATGTCTTCTATAAAAATTAATTTGGGCTATAATACCAATATCCAATCGGTTAAAGATAAACGTTCGGTAGGCATAGCCCGTGCCATTGTTACTTCCAGAGAACATTTTGAGCAACCCTTAGATGAAATAATGCTATTTGAATGGCATCAAGCCATTATGTTGGGTAATACCAGCGTCAATGCAGGCGTATGGCGTAGCCACGAAGAACCCATGCAGATTGTTTCGGGAGCGATTGGTAAAGAAATCGTACATTTTGAAGCACCGCCTTCTAAGGACGTTCCTAGCGAAATGAAGTGTTTTATTCAATGGTTTAACGCAAGCCATCCCAAAGGAGAAACACCCATCAATAATGCCATTGTGCGTGCAGGTTTAGCCCATTTGTATTTTGAAAGTATTCATCCTTTTGAAGATGGGAACGGACGTGTCGGAAGAATCATTGCTGAAAAAGCCTTATCGCAACACCTGCAAAGTCCTGTTTTGCTGAGTCTTTCTACCACCATTGCCGCAGATAAAGGCATTTATTACGAGCAATTAAAAAATGCTCAACGAGGGAAAGAGTTAAACAATTGGATTGCATATTTTGGTAAAGTTGTACTGGATGCACAAAAAGATTTCTTTAACACTGTGCATTTTACGATAAAGAAAACCAGATTTTTAGATAAAATAAAACCCCTTGTAGATGCCAAGCAACAAAAAGTAATCTACAAAATGCTTCAAGATGAAACCTTTGAAGGAGGAATGAATGCTCGGAAGTATCAATCCATCACCAAAACCTCAAAAGCAACCGCCACCAGAGATTTAGCAGATTTGGTACAAAAAAATATCTTGATTCAAACAGGCGGCGGCCGAAGTACGAGCTATTATATTTCTTTAGAGTGAATCCTGCTTAGTAGCAACACTTTTAAAAAACTCAGAACTCAACATTCCCAACTCCTCACTTAAAAAACTCCTCTAAATACTCACTCGGTGATTGCCCTTTGATGCGTTTGAAAATGCGGTTGAAATTAGTGATGCTGTTGAAACCGCAACTGTACGCTACTTGTGCAATGCCAATGGGTGAATCGTTGGTAAGCTTTTTACAGGCTTCGTTGATGCGTACTTCATTGAGAAATGATAAAAAGGTATGTCCTGTGTGTTTTTTGAAATACCTACAAAAAGCATGAGGTGTCATGTAGGCTTTGCTGGCGGCTTCTTCTAAAGTAATGGGTTTTTCGTATTCTTGAATAATAAAATTATAAATGTTACTCATCCGCAAGCCTTCGTTATCGCTATAAATTTTAGGTCTTGCTCCTTCCGAAAGGGCTTCTAAGGTTTCTATGCCCGAAAGTAGCCTGAGTAAATCCATGAAATGAATCATTTGTTCTACGCCAGTCAGTTCATAAATCTGACTCAACTTTTCGGCTATAGCCTCAGTCATGCCCGATGGAATTTTGAAGCCATTGGGATTTTGCTGTAAAAATCGTTTTACATTACTCATTTCTGGAAGGCTGAACAATGCCTCTAACGCTCCTTTGGGATTAAAAAACAAGACTATCGCTTGAATATTTTTATCACTTTTTGGTAAAAAATAAATGGGGTCGCTCTTGAAAAGATGTGGCTGATTGGCTCCCAACCAAAAAATATCATTTGCCTTAAATGCGTGCATATTGTTATCGGCAATCAATGTGCCTTCGCCTTGTTGTACCCATGTAAGCTGAATCTCCTCGTGTCGGTGTAGGTGCGGATAGAAATAAGGCTGTACGTCTTGCTGTACAATAATGGTGTGGTCGTGGGCAACAGGAATGGTAAAAGGAAGTACTTTCATGACAAAATAATTGAGTGGTTTATCCATTGATTAGCTAAAAATAAACCTTTTTCTCGAAAAATAAAACCAAAATAGGTTAATATCCGACTATAATTGATTAAAAATGACGCTTCTTTCTGCTTTTGTTTTAAGTAATTTTGAAAAAAAACATCAATACAACTATGGCAATCAATTGGCAAGGGGTGTTTCCCGCTGTGACAACTAAGTTTGGTGAAGACGACCAACTTGATTTTGAATTATTTGACAAAAATTTACAGTTTCAATTAGAATCTGGTGTCCACGGTATCATCCTCGGAGGTACTTTAGGCGAAGCAAGTGTACTCAGTTTAGAAGAAAAAGGAGCTTTGGTAAAATTTACGGTAGAGAAAGTTGCAGGTAAAGTACCTGTAATATTGAACATTGCCGAAGGTGCTACCAGAGATGCGATTCAGTTGGCGAAATTGGCCGAAGAATGGGGTGCAGCAGGTTTGATGATGCTTCCGCCGATGCGTTATAAATCAGACGAGCGTGAAACCGTGGAGTACTTCAAGGCTGTGGCAAAGGCTACAACTTTACCAATCATGATTTATAACAACCCTGTTGATTATAAAATTGAAGTTACGCTCGATATGTTTGCCGAATTGGTTGAATGCGAAAATATCCAAGCCGTAAAAGAATCAACTCGTGACTTGACCAACGTTACTCGTATGCGTAACCGTTTTGGCGATAGGTTCAAAATCATGTGTGGCGTTGATACCATTGCGATGGAGCAATTGGTGATGGGTGCAGATGGCTGGGTTGCAGGCTTGGTGTGTGCTTTCCCAAGAGAAACGGTGGTTATTTACGAATTGGTAAAAGCTGGAAGATACGAAGAGGCGTTGAAAATCTATCGTTGGTTTATGCCTTTATTGGAACTTGACATTCATCCGAAATTGGTGCAATACATCAAATTGGCTGAACAGTGTGCAGGTATCGGTAGTGAAGCTGTGCGTCCTCCACGCCTTACCTTGGTTGGTGAAGAAAGAGAACGTTTGCTTACACTCATCAACGGTGCAATCGCTGTACGTCCGACGTTACCTTTGTAGGAATTTGAAAATTTGGTAATTTGAAGATTTGAAAATGATTTTATTGATTTGAAAGTTTGGTAATTTGAAGATTTGAAAATGGTTTTATTGATTTGAAGATTTGGAAATAGTTTTGGTTAATTATCAAATTACTTTCCTCCTCATTTTCAAATTCTCAAATCTTCAAATTTCCAAATTCTTTTTACCACATTTTCAAATTATCAAATTTTCAAATTCTTTTTACCACATTTTCAAATTACCAAATCTTCAAATTCTTTTACCACATTTTCAATTTAGCCAAAAATGTCTCAAAACATATCCACGGTAATGCAACAGGCACAAGAGGCTTTTGAGCAATACCGCAAAGTATCGGGTAAAAACCGTGCTATTTTTTTAGAAACCATTGCCGAAGAAATAGAATCGTTGAAAGATGCCTTGGTAGCTGTGGCTCACCAAGAATCGCATTTGCCTTTGGGACGATTACAGGGAGAAATTGGTCGTACTACAGGGCAATTACGGATGTTTGCTCGTTTGGTTGCCGAAGGTTCTTGGGTAGAGGCTTGCATTGATTTGCCCAACCCCGACCGAGTACCGCCCAAACCCGACACCCGTAAAATGCTTGTGCCAATTGGCCCAGTGGCGATATTTGGGGCGAGTAATTTCCCTTTTGCTTTTTCAACAGCTGGTGGCGATACCGCAAGTGCTTTAGCGGCTGGTGTTTCGGTGGTTATCAAGGCTCATCCTGCACACCCCGAAACTTCAGCTTTAGTATTTTCGGCTATTGAAAAAGCTATTGCTCGTTGCCAAATGCCTCCGCACACGGTTCAACACCTCAGCGATTCGAGCATCGAAGCAGGTAAAGCATTGGTGATGCACCCACTTACCACAGCCGTAGGTTTTACAGGCTCGCAGGCTGGTGGCAAAGCACTCAGAGCTTATGCCGAGCAAAGAGCAGTACCGATTCCAGTTTTTGCCGAAATGAGCAGTATCAATCCTGTGGTCTTATTTCCTGAATCATTAAACCAAAACCATATAAATTTAGCCAAAACCTTTGCAGGTTCTATTACGCTTGGCATGGGACAGTTTTGTACAAAACCTGGCTTACTCTTGGCGATTGATAGTCCTGCATTGGCTTTGTTTACTGAGGCTTTGGAACATGAGCTAACGCAAGTTTCGCTACATCCAATGCTACATTCGGGCATTGCTCAAGCTTTTGATAAAGCTCGAAATACTTTGACCAATCAAGATGGAGTAGTGTCGAAAAGTATTGAAAATACCGAACTAACGCAACCTACGCCAAGCCTCGCCCAAGTGCAAGCCAAAGATTTTATCAGTAATCCTACGCTACACGAAGAAGCTTTTGGTCCTTTTGCTTTATTGGTTATTTGTAAAGATACCGAAGAACTCAGCACGGCTTTGAAAGCTTTGGGCGGACAGCTCACGGCTACCTTAATGGCAACCGACGAAGATGTAAAGCAATATCCCGCAATACTTGATTTACAAAGTGCTTTGGCAGGAAGGGTGATTTTGAACGCTGCTCCGACAGGTGTAGAAGTAGCCGCCAGTATGGTTCATGGCGGAGCGTATCCTGCCACGTTCGATGCTCGTTATACTTCCGTTGGAACAGGGGCAATCAAGCGTTGGGTACGCCCGATATGCTTGCAAGGCTTCAAAGACTGGATGCTTCCCGGCGAGCTTAAAAACGATAATCCATTGAAAATATGGCGTTTGGTGAACGATGTATTTACAAATTCGAGCATATAAGTATCAATTGTGAGTGAGTTAGTTAGTGAATTGTGAATAAAGGCTTTGCTAGGTAATCAAGCAAATTCAAATTTTATTAAAAAATCATAAATTACTGGAAATCAAAACACTAACTCACAATTCACTCATTCACAATTTATCACTAAACCACTCATTCGCTCAATCACTCAATATATTAACATGAAAAAAACATTCTTCTGTGTAGATGCACATACTTGTGGAAATCCTGTGCGATTGGTTGCTGGCGGCGGCCCTACGCTCGAAGGTAATAATATGAGCGAAAAACGCCAGTTTTTCCTCCAAAACTACGACTGGATTAGAAAAGGGCTGATGTTTGAACCCCGTGGTCACGATATGATGAGTGGGAGTATTTTGTATCCGCCTCATAGTCCAGAAAACGACGTAGCTGTACTTTTTATCGAAACCAGTGGTTGCTTGCCTATGTGTGGGCATGGTACTATCGGCACGATAACCATTGCCGTAGAAGAAGGCTTGATTACGCCCAAAGAGCAAGGCAAAATCCGCATGGAAGCACCTGCTGGCTTGGTATTGATTGAATACAAACAAGAAGGCACAAAGGTAAAAAGTGTAAAACTAACCAACGTGGCATCGTTCTTGGCGGCTACCGATTTGAGTGTAGAATGTCCTGATTTGGGTATGATTACCGTAGATGTTTCGTATGGAGGAAACTTTTATGCGATTGTTGACGTGCAAGCCAATTTCAAAGGCTTACAACATTATACTGCCGACCAACTGATTAGTTGGAGTAGAGTATTACGAAATCGTATCAACGAACAATATTCTTTTGTACATCCCGAAAACGAAACCATCAAAGGTTGTTCGCATATTTTGTGGACAGGCGATGTGTTAGACCCAAGCTCAACGGCTCGTAATGCCGTATTTTATGGTGACAAAGCCATCGACCGCTCGCCTTGCGGCACGGGTACTTCGGCACGTATGGCACAATGGTACGCCAAAGGTAAGTTGAAAAAAGGCGATGAATTTATTCATGAAAGTATTATTGGCTCTAAGTTTATCGGCAGAATAGAGGAAGAAACCAGCGTTGGAGGCAAACCTGCCATGAAACCAAGTATTGAAGGTTGGGCAAGAATTTATGGCTACAATACCATCAGCATCGACCCCAACGACGACCCCTATGCGTATGGTTTTCAGGTACTTTAGTGAATCAGTTGTGAGTTAGTCAATTGTGAATGAGTGAATAATAGCTTTTTTTAATAGAATAGTTTAGTTGCTCATTCACCCCCTCACTCGTTCGCAATTAACTAATGTATAAGTTGTGAATTGTGAATAAGTTAATACCTGATATTTTCATAATAGAATTATTCATTCACTAACTCACAACTCACTCATTCACAATTAAATAATTACTCATCAACAAACTATGTCCAACGAACAACCTTCTTTCAAACGCTCTTTTCGGCTATTCGATGCCACCATGATTGTGGCTGGCTCGATGATTGGCTCAGGTATTTTTATCGTAAGTTCCGATATTGTCCGAAATGTTGGCTCGGTAGGAGGCTTGCTGGTTGTGTGGTTACTCACGGGCTTACTTACCGTTGCGGCTGCCGTCAGTTATGGCGAACTCAGCAGTATGTTTCCCAAAGCTGGCGGACAATACGTTTACCTCAAAGAAGCCTTCAATCCATTGATAGGCTTTTTGTATGGTTGGAGTTTCTTTGCCGTGATTCAAACGGGGTCTATTGCCGCCGTTGGGGTCGCTTTTAGTAAATTTTCGGCTTACCTTTTTCCTGTATTAAGCGAAAGAAATATCCTTTTTTCCATAGCAGGACTACAAATTTCTGCGGCACAACTTACTTCTATTGCCCTGATTATTTTTCTTTCGTTCATCAATACCAAAGGCGTACAATACGGCAAATACGTACAATCTATCTTTACTGTCACCAAACTTTTAGCTTTATTTGGCTTGGTGATTTTTGGTTTCGTCCTAACGGCCAACGCCGATACTTGGCATAAAAACTGGGAAACAGGCTTTACTTTTCAGCAACTTACACCCACGGGCTTTTTGCCTTATACAGGTATGGCTGCTTTCGGGGCAATTGCCGCCAGTATGGTTGGGAGTCTTTTCAGTAGCGATTCTTGGAACAACGTTACCTTTATTGCGGGCGAAATTCAAAACCCCAAACGCAATATCGGTCTGAGCCTGTTTTTAGGTACACTCATTGTGACGAGTATTTATATGCTTGCCAATATTATGTACGTTTCGGTATTGGATTTACCTGCCATTGCTTTTGCCGAAAACGACCGTGTGGGAGTTGTAGCTTCGCAAATGATTTTCGGAGAAAAAGGGACAATGATTGTAGCGGTTTTCTTGATGATTTCAACCTTTGGTTGCGACAACGGCTTGATTCTTTCGGGAGCAAGAGTATATTATACGATGGCAACTGATGGCTTATTTTTCAAAAAAGTAGGCGAACTCAACAAAAATGGCGTACCTGAAAAAGCCTTATGGATTCAATGTTTTTGGGCTTCGGCTTTGTGTTTGAGTGGCAAGTACGGCGAATTGTTAGACTACGTTATTTTTGCGGTATTAATTTTTTATGCTTTAACGATACTCGGCATTATCCGACTACGGATTAAAAAACCAGAGCTTGAGCGTCCATACAAAGCCTTTGGTTATCCTTTTATTCCATTGTTGTACATTGTTACGGCGACTTGTATTTGTGTTTTATTACTAATTTATAAACCCAATTATACCTGGCCCGGCTTAGGCTTGGTACTTTTGGGCATTCCTGTTTTTTATGTACTGAAAAAAAGTTAGTGGATTGTTAATTAGTGAGTTGTGAATGAGAGAATTAGTGAATTAATAAGTAACAATTAGTAGTGTAACAAGGATTAGCATTGACTTTCAAATAAAATCATGTAGCGGCTACTCTTGTTTTACCACATTCAAAAGGGCAACCGCAAGGGTTGCCACTACACAAAAAATGCTGATAATAAGAACTATTTAATTCACTAACTCACAATTTGCTAATTCACAACTCACAACTCACTAACTCACTCCATCACTCAATAACTATGATACGCAAAACATTACTTTTCAGCTTTTTAATCCTTACTTGTTGGGGAAGTTTTGCCCAAAACGGCGATTATCCCATTCAGCCCGTTGCCTTTACGCAAGTGCATTTTAAGGATAATTTTTGGTTGCCTAAAATGCAAGTAAACGCCAACGTAACCATTCCTTACACCCTCAATCAGTGTAAAATTACGGGGCGGATTGATAACTTTCGCAAAGCAGCCAAGCAGATTCCTGCCGATAAAAGTACTTCATTTACTTTCGACGATACCGATTTATACAAAGTAATCGAAGGAGCATCGTACAGCCTGCAAACCCAGAAAAATCCACAACTGGAACTTTACCTCGATTCGCTGATTACCATTATTGGAGCAGCCCAAGAACCCGACGGCTATCTTTATACTTTCAGAACGATGCCTATTCAAACACCACATGAATGGATGGGCAGCAAACGTTGGGAAAAAGAAGAAGATTTGAGCCATGAATTGTACAATTCTGGACATTTGTTTGAATCGGCAGTGGCACATTATCAGGCAACAGGCAAAAAAAACCTGTTGAATATTGCCATTAAAAATGCCGATTTATTGGTAAAAACTTTCGGTTGGGGCAAAGAAGAGCGTTTTCCCGGTCATCAGATTGTTGAAACAGGGCTGACTAAACTTTACAGGGTAACAGGCAAAAAAGCCTATCTTGACTTGGCTAAATTCTTTTTGGATTTACGTGGAAAAGAAGGACACCTCAACCAAGAATACAGCCAGTCGCATAAAAAGGTGGTTGACCAGCACACTGCCGTTGGTCATGCCGTGCGAGCAACCTATATGTACACCAGTATGGCAGACGTGGCGGCGTTGACAGGCGACAAGCAGTACCTATCCGCCATAGACGACATTTGGCATGACGTAGTAGATAAAAAAATTTACATCACAGGCGGTATCGGAGCTACGGGTAATGGCGAAGCCTTTGGCGATGATTACGACTTGCCCAATATGAGTGCTTATGCCGAAACCTGTGCCGCCATCGCCAATGTGTATTGGAATCATCGAATGTTTTTGTTGCATGGCGATGCCCAGTACATCGACGTTTTAGAAAGAACCTTGTACAATGGCTTGCTTTCGGGTATTTCGTTGAGTGGCGATAAATTCTTCTATCCCAATCCTTTGGCTTCTTACGGACAACACCAGCGTCGTGCTTGGTGGGACTGTGCTTGTTGCGTATCGAATATGACACGCTTTTTGCCTTCGGTACCGGGTTATACGTATGCCCAAAATCAGCAAAATATTTATGTCAACTTGTTTGTAGGCGGAACAGCTACTATTCAACTACCGAATACTGCCGTAACGCTTACGCAAGAAACGGCGTACCCGTGGCAAGGTAAAAATGACATCACGGTACAACCCAACAAAACCAGTACATTCGCCTTGCACGTTCGTATGCCGGGTTGGGCTATGGGTAAACCACTGTCAGGCGATTTATACAAAGACGAAACACCTATCAACAATATTCCGATTTTGGTCAATGGTAAACCTTTTGCCTATACCCTTCAAAAAGGCTATGCTGTGATAAAAAGAGTTTGGGAAAAAGGCGATAAAGTAAGCTTTACTTTACCAATGGACGTAAGAAAAGTATTGGCAAAAGACGAAGTAAAAGCCGATAAATCAAAATTTGCTTTACAAAGAGGTCCTTTGGTGTATTGTTTAGAAGGACACGACAATACCAACGCCTCGGTGATGAGTTTGGTATTAGACAAAAATGCCGAAGTAAAAGCCACTTTTCAGCCCAATCTATTAAACGGAGTAATGACGCTACAAGCCCAAGGCTTTGCTACCGAGCGTCAACTCAATTCAGAGCAATTAATCAAAACCAATCAGCCCATACAAGCCATTCCGTATTATGCTTGGGCAAACCGAGGAGCAACCGAAATGACCGTTTGGATTCCTTATGAAGAAACGGCCGCACGACCAAAGCCAGCCCCAACCATCGCCAGCAAGAGTAAAGTTTCGGGGTCGGTGAGCAATCAATTGATGCTAAAAGCCCTCAACGACCAATTTGAAGTACAAAACTCCAATGACAAAAGTGCCAATTACCTGCACTGGTGGCCAAAAAAGAATACGACAGAGTACCTTCAATACGATTTCGACCAAAGTTATACCGTGTCGAGTTCGAGTATTTATTGGTTAGACGATAGCCCTTGGGGCGGTTGTCGGATACCTCTTTCTTATAAAGTTTATTACAAAAAAGATGGAGCGTGGTTGCCCGTAACCGTAACACAGCAAAGCCCGATTGCTAAAGACCAATTCAACGCTTTGCAATTTGAACCCGTGACTACAACAGGCTTAAAGATAGAAATCCAACTGCCAACAGACAACGCCGCTGGCGTACTTGAGTGGGTGGTGAAGTAAAAAAATAACACTAACTCATAATCCTAACACACTTTGAAACCGAGTCCAAGCCATTTGCTTGGACTTTTTTTGTACTAAATTGTGAAAGAGAATTAACTTTATACTCATTTTAAATAAATTGTTTGTCAGTAAACATATTAAACACATCAACAATGCAAAAAATAATAGAAACAGAAAGGCTTATTTTACGAGAATACAATTTTAAAGACACCCAATTTATTATTCAATTACTCAATTCAGAAGGTTGGTTGGCATTCATTGGCGACAAAAATGTACATACAGAAGAAGATGCCCAAAGTTATTTATTGAATGGGCCAATGAAAAGCTATGCAGAAAATGGCTATGGGTTGTGTGCTATCATTAGAAAAGAAGATTTAACACCTATCGGAATGAGTGGTCTTATTAAAAGAGATAATCTTGATTTTCCAGACATTGGATTTGCCTTCTTGCCCGAATTTATGGGGCAAGGCTATGGTTTTGAAATCGCCGATGCCATTCTCACTCATGCTAAGGACACATTGAAAATTCCAACAGTTTATGGCATCGTAATGGCTGAAAATATAGGCTCAAGAAAGCTATTAGAAAAAATAGGACTCCGTGTTATTGGAGACTATACCTTTCCTTCAAAAGATGAAAATTTATTACTTTTAAAAATAGATTTTTAAAAACAAAGTCTTTTAGAATTTCTCTTTGTAACAAATTACCCACAAAACTATTAAATCAAAAAAGGGAAAACTCTTTGTAGAATTTTCCCTTTTTTGATTATATCTCGAAATTTATTTTATACCACTGGCATCGCAAATAGTTTTGCGTCTTCATAAGTAATTACTTCATTACACATAATTACTAAGCGTTCTACCACATTACGAAGTTCACGCACATTACCTGTCCACGGCAAAGATTGTAAATACTTCATGGCTTCGTCTTCTACTGCTTTAGCAGGCTGACCGTACTCAGTAGCAACGTCTTGTAAAAACTTTTCTACCAACAAAGGAATGTCATCTCTGCGTTGTGCCAAAGGCGGAACGTGAATCGGAATCACATTCAAGCGATGATACAAATCTTCTCTGAAACGTCCTTCTGCAATTTCTAAAGGTAAATTTTTATTGGTAGCGGCAAAAACACGCACATTGATTTTGATTTCTTTATCGCCACCAACACGGGTAATTTTATGTTCTTGCAAAGCACGCAATACTTTCGACTGTGCCGAGAGCGACATATCGCCAATCTCATCTAAGAAAAGTGTACCGCCGTCTGCTTGTTCAAACTTACCAATACGCTGCTTAATTGCCGAAGTAAAAGAACCTTTTTCATGACCAAACAACTCTGATTCAATCAATTCTGAAGGAATAGCGGCACAGTTTACTTCAATTAAAGGCATATTTGCACGATTACTTCTTTCATGCAAACGCTTCGCTACCATCTCTTTCCCCGAACCATTCGGCCCAGTAATTAATACTCTGGCTTCAGTGGGGCCTACTCTATCTGCCGTGTCTATTACTCTTTTAATGGCACTCGACTGTCCTACAATTTCGTTCAAACGATAAACTTTTTTCTTTAAAACTTTAGTTTCTACGATGAGTTTTCCTCGTTCAACTGCATTTTTTACAGTCACCAACAAACGATTCAAATCTGGTGGCTTTGAAATAAAATCAAAAGCTCCACGCTTGGTAGCTTCAACGGCTGTTTCAAGGTTACCAAAAGCAGAAATCATAATAAATTGAGTAGCCTTGCCCATCTCGGTTACTCGTAAAAGTAAATCAAGACCTTCAATTTTTGGCATACGAATGTCACAAAGTACCACGTCGTAATCATTTTGCTTGATTAACTCCAGTCCTTGTTCTCCGTCGCTTGCCTCCTCAATTGTATAGCCTTCATATTCAAGGATGTCTCTTAAAGCTCCTCGAATCGCTTTCTCATCATCTATAATTAATAATTTTGCCATAGGGCGTTTGGGTATTATGGGGCAAATTTTTATGGGTTCTCTTTCCTTCGATGTGAATTTAAGAAGTTATCCTCAAAAATACTTGTTTTATCTATCTTTACTTTGAGTCGATGTGTAATTTTTTTCAAAAAAAGCACTCAACTGCAATTATCCTATGTTTATGGATATTATTCTTTTAGCTATTTCAGCGTCTTCACATTCATATCCTTGACGACAATTTTCTCGAAAGGTCACTTAGCCGACTTTCTCTTTCAGTCAATCATGGCAACTTTGAAACATAAAATCAAAAAGCCATGAAAAAAATCATCTTCTCTTTATTTGTTTGTATTTGTCTTTCATCATGTGTAAAAGACATTGAACTACAACCACTCAATCAAACACCAAAACCCAGTATTCAAGATGGCACAAAAGAAGCCGAAGGCATTTTTATGAATGGTGTGCATCAGGTTTCGGGTTCTGTAAAACTTATCAGCGATAGCCAAGACCCACAGAAAAAATACTTGTCGTTTCAGCAATTCAATACCGAGCAAGGGCCTGATTTATACATTTATTTGTCTGAAGACACTCGCCCAAGCAACGCCATCAGTGTAGCAAAACTGGGAAACACGGGTACATTTTCCCTCGAAATTCCCAATGGAAGTATCACCCCAAAACATCAATATGTACTTGTTTGGTGCAAACAATTTAGTGTGCTTTTTGGTAGTGCCAAATTGGCAAAATAATCATGAAATGTATTTCTGAAATTATAAAAATCATTTACAAATGAAAAAAATCTTAGTATGTTTATTCTTGAATTTTGCTGCTTGGCAAAGTTTTTCACAAAGCTTTGAAAAATCGTATCAAACGATTGACGCAGGCTTTGCAGTAGGAAAAAGTTTTTCATCAGCTTTTTCTTATACAAAAATGTTTGGCGTTGGCAAAACCAATCGTTTTAAAGCAGGTTATGGACTAAGACTGAGTTCGTTTTGGGCAAAAGATATTGAAACTCGTACCGCTCCAGCTTCGCTTACTTCTGGGAAATCCAGTTTTGCGGCTTTGGTTTCGGATGATATTATTGCCAATATTGATACTTTGAACTTGAAAAACATCCAAGTAAATGCCTTGAATGTATCCATTAATCTTCAATATGCCATTAGTACCAAATTGGAGGCTGGCATTAACATTGATGCCATTGGTTATACTTTCGGTGCTAAACAAAACGGTACATTGATTTCTAAAGCTTCAAAAAGAACATTTACAGATGGTTCTGCCATTTCCGAAGCAAAGCCTACTCCTTTCAATTTATTATTAGTCAGCGATTCAGATTTAGGAAGTCTGAATTCAGAAATATTTGTACGCTACTGGTTGAATGAAAATGTTGGTATCAGAGCAGGACTTAGTTTTATGTTTTCAGAATACACAAGTACCAAAAAAGTAAACGTAGCCAATGAACAAAACGACCGTTGGCGTTATAAAAGCCTTTTGCCTTTAATAGCTATTTCTTATAAATTTTAACGCTCTTTGAACAATCAAATGAAAAAAATCTTTCTTGCTTTGGTCTTCGTACATATCGCTATCGGTAGTTTTGCACAGCAGTGGAAACCCGTAACGGCTGGTGTTTCTTTCAAAATAAGAATGCTTGGCTCAAACGTTGAAGGAAAATTTAAGGGCTTTGTCGGACAAATAAAATTCGACCCAAAAGACTTGTCAAACGCCAGTATTGTGGCTTCGGTAGATGCCGCTACAATTGATACCGACAACAGCTTGAGAAACAGACATCTTAAAGAAAAAGAAGACTTTTTCAATGTAGCTAAATATCCGACTATCAAGATGAAATCGACAAAAATTGAACGTGATGGCGAGAATTATATCGGCTATTTTGACTTGACGATGAAAGACAAAACTCAAAACATCAAAATACCTTTTACTTTCAAACAGAACGGAACAAATGCCACTTTTGAGGGAAGTACAAGTATTAACCGACGAAACTGGGCGGTTGGAGGCGGGACAATCGGCATGAGCGATAATGTTACTTTTGCCATTATTGTCAATGCGGTTGCTCTGTGATTCAAGCAAACTAAACATTATTTACCACCAAATTGTGTTTTCAAATGATACTTCAAAAAATTAACATAGACATTCTTCATCAACTAACTGATTTGTTGGAAGATTTGGACTGTTTGGTCTATCAAGAAATGCTTGAGCCTTTGCATCAGCATTCGGTAGGGCAACACGTCAGGCATATTACTGAATTTTATCTTTGTCTTTTAAAAGGCTTAGAAACGGGAAAGGTCAATTATGATGCTCGTGAACGAAATTTAACCATTGAACTCGATAGAAATTATACTTTAGAAGTACTGAGTACAATCAAAAATCGCTTGAAAGAAGAGCAAACAGATACTACTTTGGTACTTCAAAGTGCTTTTGGCATGGACAAAGCCATAGAAATTCAAAGTAATTATTTCCGAGAATTGGTCTATCTTATCGAACATACCATTCATCATTTAGCGATTATTAAAATAGGACTTAACGAAGTTCATCCAGAAATAGCCATTGCTCCTGATTTTGGCGTAGCTCATTCTACTATTCAATACAGAAAGCGTGTGGAAGCTTAATTGTTGTTCTGTTTTAATCATTTTATTCAATGTGTGTTTTAACGTACTTACCTGATAATCAAGGCGGTTTTATCTTGACGAATAATCGTGATGAAGCTGTGGCACGCCCCAAAGCGATTCCTCCCAAAAAATATAATATCCACGGGAAAACAGTTTTTTTCCCAAAAGATGCTTTGGCTGGTGGTACTTGGCTGGCTACTTCCGAAGATTTTACGCTTTGTTTGTTGAATGGAGCTTTTCAAAAGCATACTCCTACCCCACCTTACCGACAAAGTAGAGGACAAATTATTTTAGATTTTTTCAAGTTCAATTGCCCTGAACATTTTATCCAACAATATGATTTTGAGGGCATTGAAAATTTTACTTTAGTCATTCTTTCGCATCAAAACGGAAAAAGAGCCATTCTTGAAATTCGTTGGGATGGAAAAACACTTTATCAAAGCAAGAAAAATCCGAACGAATCGCATATTTGGTCGTCGGCTACTTTGTATAGCGATGAAATTAGGCATCTGCGAGAAAAATGGTTTGCTGATTTTCAAGAAAAATTTCCGCATAAAACAGCCGAAGAAGTAATAGATTTCCATTTGAATGGCGGTACTGGCGACCTCCACAATGATATGCGAGTAAACAGAAATGATGAATTAGTAACGCAATGTGTGTTTCAAATAGTAAAACAAGAGGCATACTTATCCTTTTCTTTCCACGATTTGTTGGCAGAGGAGGCTTTGAGGTATAGAGTGCTTTAGGATGTGGGATTGGTGATTTCGGATTTGGGATTTTTTTGGCTTTCGGATTTCAGTCTTCGGATTTGGGATTTTTACTGTTTTATACTTTTAAAGAAAGAAAACTAAATACAGAAGACCGAAAGCCGACAACCGAAGACTGAAAGCTAAAAAAAATCTCAAATCCGAAATCACCAATCCCAAATCCTAAAGGCTTTTCTCCACCATTCGCATAATAGAGTCGCTATCGTTATACTCTGAAACTTGTGAAAGTGGAATCCATTTCAAAGCCGTTGATTCTGAAGAAACCGTTACATTTTCGTTCATGTCTGCTTCTAACAAAAAACGAACATCATAATGCAAATGCACAGGAATTCCTTTGCGTTCGGGAATGATGTGAATATCAATATCAAAAATTTCTGGACTAATAACACTTATGTTTTTCAAACCTGTTTCCTCTTGTGCTTCCTTCAAGGCTACTCTTAGCACATCCGAGTCTCCATCGCAATGTCCGCCCGTCTGAAACCACTGATTAAGTTTTTTGTGATGTGTTAATAAAGTAAAAGCTCTGGTTTTATCCAAAATCCAAGCTGATGCCGTTACATGACCTACCAATAAAGACCTTTCAAAACAAGAAGGATTTGCCTTTACAAAATCACCAATTTCTTGATGAAATTTTCTTTCTGTTTCATTGTAGGGCCGATAATTGTCGAGTAATTGAAGTAGTTGATTTCTGTGCATAGTTTTAAGAGAATTGGGATGGTTCGGTAATGTTTCGTATTTCAAAGGTTCTAAAAAATATCCTTTTAAAAAAGCTATTCAGCGAAAAATTCAGCGATTTGAGTATTAGTCCTATATTTTTGTAGAGTTTAAAAGATTCAAAAACGTATCAAACATGAAAAAACTATTTTTAGGTATTTTAGTATGCCTTAGTGTATCGGCGAAGGCACAACTTCGTTTACCACAGCCAAGTTCTGCGGCTTCTGTTTCACAAACAGTAGGTACAACTGACTTTACGGTGAAATATTCTCGTCCAAATGTAAGAGGTCGTGAAATTTTCGGAAGTTTAATTGCCTACGATAAAGTATGGCGTACTGGTGCAAACGCTGCTACGCAAATTTCGTTTTCAAATGACATTACTTTAGGCGGACAAAAAGTAGCGGCTGGTACTTATTCGGTATTTTCGATTCCTACCAAAGAAGATTGGACATTGATTTTGAACAAAGACGTTACGGCTTCTGAACAAAGCTATTCAAAAGAAAAAGACGTTTTACGTACTTCTGTAAAAGCCCTTACGATTCCTAAAACAGAATCTTTCAGCATTGATTTTTCTGATATTACTGATACTTCTGCTAATCTGAATATTTACTGGGCAGACAAAAAAGTATCTGCTCCGATTTTTATAGAAACTGCTAAAATCGCTGAAAATGCCATCACTAAAGCCGTAAACGACCACGCCAACACCATGCGTGCTGCTGCTGAATTTTATTTGAGCAAAGGCAAGTTTGAGCAAGCTCTTACCGCCATCAATACTTCTATGACAGGCGGTGAAAATGTGCGTAATGTATGGGTAAAAGCTCAGGTTTTGAGCAAATTGGGCAACTACACAGAAGCCTTTCCCTTAGCACAGAAAGCTTTGGCTTTATTAAATGCTGATGCTACTAATTCGTTCGGTTTCTTAAAAGATGCCATCGAAAAAGGCGTAGCTGAGTACAAAACAAAATTGCCAGTGGCAGCTCCATACACTCCAGCGAAAAAGAAAAAAGCAAGTTTATAAAACACTGTTTATAAAGTATTTTATACTAAAATCGTCCATAATTTTTTGTTCAATAGCTAACAAAAAATTATGGACGATTATGTTTTTCTTGATAGTCAATCTACATCAATTTGGTATTTTTTCGTACAAGCTATTTATTCCTGTTGTAAATTGCGTGAAATTTAAAAATCCATGAAAACCAAAAACTACATAGCATTACTGCTTTTGGTGCTGATTAGCGTAAAAACGTTACTCGTGCCTGTGGTGTATTTGGATTTTGAATTAAGAAAAGAGTACATCATTCAAAACCTTTGTGAAAACCGTTTCAAACCACAAATGAATTGTAATGGTCATTGTTATTTAGCCAAAAAACTCCAAAAAGTAGCCGAAGACAATGCCACCAAAGAAACGCAAAAACAAGGGCAGTCTATCAAGAAAATCATGGAAGAAGTATTTGATGCCGAACCATTATTCTCTTTAGAATGGGCTTATGTACCACTTGCTACAAAATCTACATACACTTTTCTTACTAAAAATTCAGTAAGTATTGCTACTTCTCTTTTTCATCCTCCGATTGTCTAATCGTTTCATTTTTCTGGTTTGTTCTTAAAGTATCAGCAAAAACGACTGTTTTTGTATGAATGCTCCTGCGTTCTGTACTTTCTGAACCTTTCTTTCTTATTCATTTCTCAAGAAAAAATGATTGTCCCCAAAACCTGTTTTCAGTTTTTTGTGGACAAAATCGAAACGATTTTATACAAACAAAATGAAAAATATTTTCAAATTCATGTTCGTCATTTTATTGACGACAAGTACTTCTTTTGCTCAACAAATCATTAAAGGTAAAATTTTCGACAACTCTACCAAAGAACCCGTAGTAGGTGCTTCCGTAAGAGCTTTAGGCACAACGGCTGGAACAACTACCAATATCAACGGTGAATTTGCCTTGAAAACCAAGGAGAAAATCAATAAAATCTCGATCTCAAGCATTGGTTTTCAGCCTTTAGAAGTCGATTACAAAGCCGAACAAGCACTCAGTATTTCTTTAGAACCTTCGGTAGAAAACCTTCAACAAGTAGTAGTAACTGCCAACCGTGAAGCAAGTTTGCGTACAGAAGCTCCTGTGGCGATTTCAAAATTATCTTCAACCTTGATTAACGATGCCAAGCCAACAAGTATGTACGAAATCATCAACAAAACGCCGGGCGTAGTGATGATGAACTACAACAACGAACAACACGGAATGGGGATTCGTCAACCAATGGGAACGGCTGCCTACTTTTTGTATTTAGAAGATGGCGTGCCGATTCGTCCTATGGGCGTTTTCAACCACAATGCCATTATTGAAATGAATGTATTTTCAGTTTCATCGGTAGAAGTAGTAAAAGGCCCAGCTTCCTCTTTGTACGGCCCAGAAGCCGTTGGCGGTGCAATTAACTTTATTACACAACGCCCAACGGCTGTGCCAACGGCAAGAGTGGGGATTCAGTTTGATAATTATGGTTACAAAAGAATTCAATACGGAGCAGGTGCAACAGTTGGCAAATTTGGTTTGTACTTAGGTGGTTATGTGGCGAAACAAGTAGATTCTTGGCAAACAAGAAGTGATTTCGACAAAACTTCTTTCAATGCCAGAGCCGAATATAAACTTTCTGATAAAACTCGCTTGGTAGGTACTTTGGCTTATAACGATTACTACTCACAAACAGGCGGAAGCGTTGACTCTATCGCATTTTACAAAAGAGAGTATTCGTCAACTACTGATTTTACTTACAGAAAAGTATTGGCAACTCGTGCCAAAATCTCTTTAGAACATACTTGGAATGCGAATGCAGAAACAACCGTTACGCCATATTACCGTGATAATACTGTCGGACAAAACCCAAGTTATTCAATCCGTTGGACGACTGGGGCGACGACGGCCAAAGGCGAAATCAATGATAATTCTTTTACTTCTTATGGCGTTTTGGCACAACATTCACAGAAATTCAATTTCTTGAAAGCTCGCTTGTTAGTCGGTGGTACTTATGATTATTCAACCAATCCTTACCGTTCTTATACAATCGACCTTTCAGCAAAACTGCGTGCAGATGGAAAATCGGTTGAAAAATATACTTTGGTAAAAGAAAATCCAGATGTTTTTGTAGCCAAATATGATGCTAAAATCTACAATACAGGTTTATTCTCGCAATTTGATTTTGAACCCATCCAAAAATTAAGACTTTCACTGGGGCTTCGTTACGACCGTATGGCTTTTGATTATTTAAACTATTTGGACAACAACGCCACAGGTACAAAAGAGTACAGCCAAGTAACGCCAAAAATCGGAGCAACTTATGATTTAGGCAACGGAAAAGGAATTTATGCCAATTATTCACAAGGCTTCTCGCCTCCAGGATTAACGGCTGTTTTCCGTAAAACCCCAGTAGGAAGTGCAAATCCATTTTACTATAATTTAACACCTGCCTATTTCGACAACAAAGAAGTAGGCGGTTGGGCTTCGTTTTTAGATAATAAAATTTATATCGACGTTGCCTATTATGAAATGAATGGTAAAAACGAATTATTAAGTATTCGTCAGCCCGACAACTCTACTGACTATCAATCTGCTGGAAAAACTTTGCACAGAGGTATCGAATACGGCATTACTTATAAACCTAATTCAGAATGGTTTATTCGTTTTGGCGGAACAAATGCCGTTCACCGTTTTATCGAATTTACTTTGAGTACGAGAGCTTCGGATGCAGTGAAAAACGTAAATGGCAAAGATATGCCTTCAGCTCCTTCATTTATTGCTAATTCTGAAATCACTTACAAACCAAAATGGGCGAAAGGTTTGCGTGCTGCTATCGAATGGCAACGCTTGTCGTCGTACTACCAAAACCAAATTAACACGGTGATGTACAATGACAAAACCGCTTTCGGACTTTCGGGTGTAAGCATATTGAATTTCCGTGCAGGGTATAATTTCAAAGGCATTGAAGTATTTACCAATATCATGAACTTGACGGACGAATTGTATGCCAACCAAGCTTCAAGAGGTAATAATGCTACTGACAGAACAACCTTCACACCAGCCGCTCCACGTACTGTGGTGATTGGCTTGCAGTACAATTTTACGGAAAAATAGTTGTGAATGAGTGAGTTGCGAGTTAGTGAATTGTGAATTAGTGATTGAGTGATTATACAATCTCTAATGATTAATATTCACTAATTCACTCATTCACAACTCACTAATTAAATAAAAAAAAACATGGAAAATAACATCATTGATATAGCCGACGAGCAGGTTCAGAAAGAATCGCATTTCGGAGGAATAAAGAAAAAAGTCAAACGAAATATTTATCGTTGGCACAGAATCATCGGTTTGATTACGATGATTCCCGTAATCTTTTGGTGTATTTCAGGAATGATGCACCCTTTTATGTCACATTGGTTTAAAGTGAAATTAGCACATGAATTTGTAAAGCCAGAGGCGATAAATCAAGCCCAAATCAAATTGTCATTACAAGAAGTATTAAACAAAAATGAAATTACTGAATTTAAAAATTTCAGAATTGTTAGTTTCAACAATCAAACTTATTATCAAGTAAAAAGAGTAAGTAATCGTTTGGCGTACTTCAATGCTACGGATGCCAAAATGCTTGAAAATGGTGATAAAAAGTACGCAGAATTTTTGGCTCGCTATTTTACAGAAGACCAAAATTCAGCCATTAAAAGTATTGAAGAAATTACTGATTTTGATGAAGAATACGCTTACGTGAATCGTTTGTTGCCCGTTTGGAAAGTATCATTCGACCGTGCCGATGGAATGGATATTTATGTAGAAACAGAACAAACACGTTTGGCAAATTTCAACGAAAACCGTAGAAAAGCATTTTTATGGGTTTTCAGAACTTTCCACAACTGGGATTTCTTGACAAAAATTTCCAATAATACACTCAGAATCTCTATCATGACTGGCTTTCTTGCTATCATCATTATTTCAATGATTAGCGGTTTGGTGATTTATGGTTTTATGTGGGGGAAATTCAAAAAACCACGCAATCCCAACGATAAAGTAGGTATTTTACGAAAATATCACCGCCAAATTGGGCTTTGGGTTGCTTTTGTCACTTTTACTTTCGCTTTTTCGGGAGCTTATCACGCTACTAAAAAACTTACCCCCGACGAACGTATCAAGTATTTCTATCAACCAAGTATCAAAACGGCAGATTTACACACGGCTAATTTGGCTTTGCCTTTAGACTGGTCAAAGGTTTCAAATCTTTCATTAGCCACAATCGACGATAAATTGTATTACCAAGTATTTACAAAGTCGGAAGAAAAAGGAGCTTGGAAAAAAGAACAACAAGACAAAGCCGAAAGAATGAACGAAGGCAAAAAGCCTGATGCAAAACCGAATGTGACTTATTACGATGTACAAACCGCCAGCCTTTTACCAGACGGTATTATGCTTCATGCTAAAGCATTGGTCGGACATTTTATTGAGCAAGGAAAAACAGGTGGCGACCCAGCTTGTTGCGAATTAGGAGGAAGTACCGAAACAAGTGAAGACGAAAGTACTTTGCCAGCCATTGCTTCAACGGGCTATTTAACCAAGTTCGACAAAGAGTATGGTTTTGTAAACAAACGCTTGCCCGTAGTGAAATTAGCTTTGGCAACCGACAACCATTTGACTTATTATGTAGAACCAGCCACCAGTCGTTTGGCAGCACAAATCGTTGATTCAGACCGCCGTGAAGGACTTTCTTTTGGCGTATTACACAAATTTTTGTTTATGGATTGGGCAGGAAAAGACATCCGAGACATCGCTACTATCTTCTCGGCATTGGGTGTTTTGGTAGTGAGTTTGTTTGGACTTGCTTTGTTTTTGAAAGTGAAGTAAACCTTATATTGGTAGAGAATCTCAGCTTTTCTCTACCAATATATTTTAGACAAAATCGTTATTAAGAAAAAATTATTTCAAAAAATCTGCGTCAGTTGACGGAAAATAAAGTAATGAAAACCATTTAAGTGAGGTTCATGAAACACCAATCACTTTTTTCTAATCACTACTTAGGTTGCCTTCTGCTGTACCTCAAAATATACAAATATGAAAACGAATAAAATCTTTACGCTATTAACATGCTTTGCTTTAGTAATTACAAGCATTTCTTGTAAAAAAAATGACGAAGTAAAGCCTGACGAAAAAAATAATATTACGCTTGAATTCGACAATCAAGTCGGGTCAGATGAAATGACTTTGGGAACGGGTTCTTACAAAAATTCATCTGGCGAAGACTTTACCATTACTACTTTCAATTACTTTATTTCAAATGTATCTTTCAAAAAATCTGATGGAACAGTAGTGAAATTTCCAAACGATTATTTCTTAATTAAACAGTCGGATTCAGAATCTTTTGAAGCTACTTTGAAGGATTTACCAGTTGGCGATTATACAGAAGTTTCATTTACCGTAGGCGTTGATAGTGCAAGAAGTGTATCAGAACTCAGCCAACGCACAGGAGTACTCGACCCTGCCTCTTATGGTACTGATAATATGTATTGGGCTTGGAACTCAGGCTATATTTTCTTTAAGTTTGAAGGTACTTCATCAGTTGTACCAAGTGATGCCGCTGGTAAAAGAGTATTCCAATATCATGTTGGCGGTTTCGGTGGCATGACTACCAAAACCATCAATAACCTTCGTACAGTTACTTTACCATTACCTACTTCGGCAACCGTTCGTAGTAACATTGCTCCAGAAATTCATTTGTTTGTAGATGCCGCAAAAGTATTCAACGGTACTTCAACGCTAAACTTAGCTACTACTTTTATGGTTCATAGTATCGGAGCAGCCGTACCAATTGCAGATAATTATAAAACAATGTTTAGCGTAAACCACGTCCACAACGACGTACAATAAACATTTGAGATTTCGGATTTTGGATTTGTTGAGTATTTATTTTCCAGATATGAAATCGAGTAGCATTTAAACTTTCGTACAATACTAAAAGACACAGAGGAACACTGAGAAAACAAGGAGTTTCACAGAGAAACATTCAAATAAATACTCTGTGAAACTCTATAAAAGCTCTGTTAAACTCTGTGTAGGAAAATTGTTTACTCATCTATTGTAAGCTATATTTTTATTGAAACCCTAATAATCAAATCAATAAAACATTCATTTACAATTACCAAAAACAGTTTCATTAAATTTCAAAAAACCATGAAAAAATTCATTTTAAGCGGATTATTCATCTTAGCATTTAGCACTTTCGTTTCGGCACAAGAGGAGAAAAGTAAAACGCAAAAGGCACATCACCATTCAGAGAAAAAAGAAGGTGAAAAAGGTAAAAAACAAGAAAGCCAAGTATTATTGGCAGACAGCATCGACCCAATGTGTAAAATGTCGGTAGCGAAAGGCTCAAAAATTACGGTTAATCACAAAGGCAAACAATACGGTTTTTGTAGTGAAACTTGCAAAGAAAGATTTTTGAAAGGAACTAAAGAAACTTCCAGACATTAAAATAGCCAATTATGAAATTTCCTAAAATCAGTACTTTTATACTTTGCTGTTCTTTGATGAATTGGGCTTGTAACAAAACCCAATCCGTTGAAATTGAACCAGATAAATTATTTGTGCAACCTCAGAATTTCCCCGAGCCTGTTTATAATTTATCCAGTAATCCAATTACTAAAGAAGGCTTTGAGTTGGGGAAAAGTCTGTTTTATGATGGTTTACTTTCTCGTGATGGCTCTATTTCTTGTGGCGAATGCCATCGACAAGACTATGCCTTTACGCATCATTTGCACGATTTAAGCCACGGTATTGATAACCAAATTGGACTTAGGAATGCTCCTTCTTTACAAAATATGGCTTGGGAAAAAACTTTCGGCTGGGACGGAGGCGTATTCAACTTGGACTTATTTTCTATCGCTCCTATCGAAAATCCAGTAGAAATGGATGAAAAAGTAACCAACGTTTTGGAGAAATTGAGAAATACAGACAAGTATCCGCCCATGTTCAAAAATGCTTTTGGCACTACCGAAATTACTTCCGAACGCTTTCTGAAAGCTATTTCTCAATTTGTATTGAGCTTAGTTTCTGCTAATTCTCGTTACGACAAATACGTCAGAAAAGAAGCGAATGCCAGTCTTACTGACACAGAATTAGCAGGAATGACTGTTTTTAAACAGAAATGTGCTTCCTGTCATTCGGGTGAATTATTTACCGATGGTAGTTTTAGAAACAATGGTTTGCCTCCTACCGAACGCCAGCAAGTAGTTTATAGAGTAGTCGATGGCGTGAAAAAAGCATTTTTTGAATTGGTAGTGGATAACGGAAGAATGCGAGTGACAGAATTGCCAGAAGACCAAAACAAATTTAAAGTACCAAGCCTAAGAAATGTTGAAGCCACTCGTCCATATATGCACGACGGGCGTTTTCAAACTTTAGAAGAAGTACTTAACCATTACAGCAATACCGTAACGGCAACCAATAATTTAGACCCACAACTAAATCAAAACGGGAAACTGGGAATTCCGCTTTCTGATACCGAAAAAACGCAAATTATTGCCTTTTTAAAAACCCTCACTGACCGAGAATTTTTGGCTGACAAAAGATTTACGCCACAGTGAGTATTCATTTAAAATACTGATTTACAGAACCTAACCCATAAAATCATATCCTTACAAAAGGAAATTTTGTGATGCTAACTCACACGAGTAGCATCACAAACCAACAACATATAACTAACACACACATAATGAAAAAAATATTACTGTTAGTTCTACCATTTTTACTCTTACAAGTATCGCCTATTTTTGCCTGCGAAATTTGTGGTTGTAGCAATGGTAGCTCATTTTACGGCATTTTACCACAATCGCACAAAGGTTTTATAGGTTTACGATACAGCTATCGAAGTTATGATTCACACTTGAGTAGCCCAACATTAAAATCAAAAGAAGATTTTTGGAAAGCAGAACTTTGGGCAAGGGCTTATCCATTCAAGAAAGTACAAGTATTTGCTTTTGTCCCTTATTTGATGAACCAACAAACGATTCTGAGTACAGGCAAAAAACTCAATCTAAACGGTTTGGGCGATATTACACTTTTGGCAAATTATAATCTACTGAATACGCTCGCAGATACTTCTGTACATCGTTTCAACCATAATTTATTGATTGGTGGTGGCGTAAAATTGCCTATTGCCAAGTATCAATTTGATGTATTAAACGATGCCGAAGTAGCCAATGCCAATTTTCAACTCGGAACGGGAAGTACCGATTTTATCGCTAATGTGGTTTATACCCTACGCTATCAGGCTTGGGGATTGAACTACGACGCTACTTATAAAATCAATACAAAAAATGCAGAAACCTACCAATTTGGTAATCGTTTTACGACGAACCTTTCTGTATTATATTCAAAAAATATTGGTGATAATCTTACACTAATGCCCAACGCTGGCATTTCTTACGAGCATGCTCAGTTAGACAGAAAGTATAATATTCGTAATGCACAGACGGGTGGCTATACTTCGTGGGGAAATTTGGGATTAGAAAGCTATTATAAAGGTGTTTCGATGGGCGTAAATTATCAGATTCCTTTGAAACAAAATTTATCAGAAGGCGAACAAATTGCCAATGCTCGCCTAAATGTACATTTTACTGTGATGCTTTAATTTAGCTGTGAGCTTTGAGTTATGAGCCGTGAGCTATGAGTTATGAGCCGTGAGTTATGAGCTATGAGTTTTGAGCTATGAGCTATGAGTTTTGAGCTATGAGTTTTGAGTTTTGAGCTGTCCTTGCCTAAAATAGGTTGCCTTCAAAAGGCAACAAATAATGGCAAATTCAAAATCAAAAACTGGAAAAAGTACAAAATACGAGATTCGTCAAAGTCGTATTTTCAGTGAGTCGTTCAAACGAGAAAAAGTCGAAGATATTCTCAACAAAAGGATTAGTATCATCGAATTTTGTAAATTGTGGGATGTCAGTAGCACAAGCGTTTATCGCTGGATTTACCAATATTCTCCCCATCACAAAAAAGGTACTAAGATGATTGTACAACAAGATTCCGAAGAAGCTAAAACCCAGGAGCTACTCAAAAAAGTGGCTGAACTTGAGCGAATTTTAGGGCAAAAACAAATGGAGATAGACTATCAGTCTAAACTTATTGAGATTGCCTCAAAGGAACTCGACATCGACCTAAAAAAAAGTTTCAAGCCAACACTTTAGAGTACTTTCGCCAAAATATTACCCAACATTCTTACCAAATGAAGCACTTATATACGCTCTGTGGTATTTCCAAACAAGGACATTATCGAATGCTTCGCAGAATCGAAGAATGGAAGGTAAAAGAAAGTCTTTATGTGGGCTTGATGCTCCAGATTAGGGAGATTCATCCTGCTATGGGTCTGAGAACTATGTATGACTATTATCGACCAGAAGGAATCGGACGAGATGCCTTTATTAGTATTGGACTCTATTATGGCTTTAGGGTAAAAGCCTATAGAAACCTCTGTAGGACTACTTTTTCAAGTCCTTACAGTCGTTACAAAAACCTTTTGGTTGATAAAGTCCTCACAGACATTAACCAACTCTGGACGAGTGACATTACCTATTTTAAAGTAAATGATCGGTTTTACTACATCGTTTTTGTCTTAGATGTTTACTCGCGTTTTATCGTTGGATATTCTCTTGCAGATAATATGAGAGCAGAAAACAATATTGTTGCTTTAAAAATGGCGTTGAAAACTCGGAAACAGAAGAAGTTTAAGCATGAGCTTATTCATCATTCTGACAGAGGAAGTCAATACATCAGCGAAGCCTATGTCAGCCTTTTGAATGAAGCTGAAATTAGCATCAGTATGTGTAATGAGGTCTATGAAAATGCTCGGGGACGCCTAGTCACGTTGAAAGAGTGAATGGCACGATTAAAAATCAGTATCTAATCTATAGAAATATTACAAATTTTGACGAATTAGCCACTGAGCTTAAAAAAGCAATTCACACATACAACTATCAAAGACCACACGCAGCCCTGAAAGGACTAACACCTTTTGCGTTTGAACAGTACATCAAAGAACTAAACAATGAAAACAAACCTAATTTACCGATTTGGACTTGTGATTATTCAAAAAACATCAACCCAAATCAAACTATTTTACAATTTTGATTACTTTAACTTGTTTAAAAATCAGGGCAACCTATTTTAGGCAAGGACAAGCTATAAAAATAAATACTCATAGCTCAAAGCTCAAAGCTGATAGCTCATAGCTCAAAGCTCACGGCTAAAAGCTTACAGCCTAATACAACTTTTCGTAGTCCAAAAATAGTTCTTGCAATTTCTTTGTGATTTTACCCACTTTTCCTTCACTAAAAACATGATTATCGGTTTGGGTAATGGCTACAATTCTTTTTGTACTTCCTGTTGTGAATACTTCGTCGGCTTCAAAATATTCTTGTAGCGAGATGTCTCTTTCTTCTACAACAAAGTATTTCTTAGCGAAATTAAGTACGTGTTTGCGTGTTACACCAAACAAAGCACCGTCCACAGGCGTAATGATTCTTTCATTTTTTATGATAAAAATATTACTTCTCGACGACTCCGAAATATTGCCATTCAAATGGTAAAGTACATCATCAGCCCCCGAAGCCTTCATTTTTGCCAAAGCCCTAATCGGTACGATATAATTTAAGGTTTTGATTTCAGGAATTTCTCTTCTGTATTCCATACTCATCAGTTTCATTCCAACATCGGCTGGTTTAAACTCAAAAGGTTTTCCCATCACAATTAGGTTTGACTCAGCCGCAGGCGTGTAGCCATCTACCGAAAATCCCCCAGTCAGTATCATTTTAATACCTAACAAAGGCATTGGATGCAAGCGAATAATTTCAAGAATAATTTCACGGAGTTTGTCTCTACTTTCTGGAATAGGCAAGGCCATCAAACGAGCAGAGTTTTCAAAACGGTCGAGGTGGTCTTCAATAAAAATCGGTTTTCCGTCAATCGCTCTAAAAAAGTCAAAAATACCATAACCTCTAATTAAAGCAAGGTCAGAAACATGGATGCGTGCATCTTGAGCAGGTAGAATACTACCATTGAGATAAATATATTCTTTCATTGTTGATTTTTAGCTACAAGCCATCAGGCATAAAACAAACATCCAATGGCTAAAACCCGAAAGAGCTTAAATTAAGAAGAAAGATTGAATAAATAAAGTAGCAGAAAAGGATTTTGAAGGGATTACAAAAACAAGAGGCTTGGAATTGAATCCCAAGCCTCTTGTTTATCTTAATTTTTTATACTTCACAGCTTTTTTCTAAGATATGTTGTAGCCATTCGTTAGGGAGATTATCAATAGAATCTTTCAGAAGAGAATTCCATTTTTTAGTCACTTCGTTCATGTCTTCTTTAGTAAGACGATGTTCGATGATACTGAAACTATTTTTTTGATAAACAATAACGTCAATCGGATAATCAACATCACTGGCACTTACTTGGGTAGCATCAAAAGAAAGGAAGCCTAATTTTAGTGCATCTTCCAAAGATGTTTCATAAGACAAAGTACGGTTTAATAAAGGTTTTCCATAATTAGAATTACCTATGATTTGGTATTTTAGTCCTTCATTAATTTCAATCCAGTTGCCTTCCGGAAAAATCAAAAACAATTTATGCTCATCATCTTCAGGCATTTGTCCGCCTACGATAGAGTGTAAATTGAAATTATAGCCTTCTGATTTCAACATAGCCTTGTCTTCCTCGGCAACTTTTCTAATCATATCTCCGAAAGCATTCACTGCCTCAAACATATAATCAAACTTACAGCCTTTTTCTTCGGTAAGTCTGTTGAAATAAATAATTGACTTATCACGAATAGACCTCAGTCCAGCCGTCATAATAAAAAGTGAATGGTTTCCTACTTCGTGAATAGATACCTTTTTGTTGGAGTAAACCTCCGTGCCAGCGGTTATTCTTGTGTCTGCAATCGCCACAAGTCCGCCACGTACTTTAATCCCTAAACAATATGTCATGTGCACAGTCGATATTTAATTTGAATAAGTGCTATTAATTTTTTGAATTTGTTTTTGAAAAAATAGACTTAATTCACGCTTTATTGGTAAAATAGTGGTCTGTATTTTTAAGTAAAAATAACTATTACACAAAATTAAACAAACTCCTTATTGTTCTACCATGTTTGCTGTTATTTCTTCATTGATTACTGGTTTTAAATCAAAATATGTTTTGAAGATTTCTTCGCCTACGGCATTGTTTTTTTGCTGAAACTCATCAAGATACTGATGTAAACCAGTTGTAAAAATATCTTTGATTTCGGTAAATTCTACTTCTGAACGCAATTTACTAAGTGCTTTTTCTGCAGAATTTGAATACGAATTTGTGATAGCAGTACCAGAGATTTCGTACAAAGAAATTTCAGCCTGACGGATACAGTGCATTACCGAGCGAGGGAATTTTTTATCCAACAATAAGAAATCTACAATCGACGCAGGGTTCATTACTTGGTATTGTTGGCGAAACATATTATATGCACTCACCGACTTCAATACCGACGACCAAAGCATAAGGTCGAGTGGCGAACCTACGGCATCAATTTCTGGAAGTAAAGTAAAATATTTCACATCCAAAAATCTGGTAGTTTTGTCGGCTCTTTCAATCAATCGCCCAAGCCTTCCGAAGTGCCAGCCTTCGCCTCTGGTAATGGTAGAATCTACAATTCCATAAAACAATTGGCTACCCGTTTTGATACTTTCTAAAAATCCTTGGTAACGAGCCAGCTCCCAAGATTTACTTTCGGCTGCGGCATCCTTGACAGTCCAATAAATTTGATTGACATACTCCCACATCTCACGAGAAATACTTTCACGAATTGTTCTTGCATTCTCACGAGCTTCCAACAAACACGATAAAATAGAATTAGGATTCTTCACATCAAAAGCCATGAAGTACAAAACATTTTCACGTGTTGGGGCATCATAGTGCTTCTGGAAGATATAATTATCCGCCGTAGCAATAATAAGCGGCTCCCATTGTTCAGGAACGTCTGGTGGCAGGTCAAGTGCTAAATTGAAGTTTACCGAGATAAAGCGGGCATAATTATCGGCACGTTCAATGTACCGATTCATCCAGTAGATAGAATTTGCTACTCTGCTAAGCATACGTTTGGGGTTAATGCGTTATGGTGAAAAGTACTTATTCAAACAATTTTACTTTTTGATTTACCTTACGATATTCTCTAAAAAAGCTAATATTGTTCGATTCTTCATGTTTACTCATTCATAAAATTAGAAGAAATTTCTTTTATTCAATAGATTATCTAAGATTTTAGCTACTATAATTTTTTTTGCAATAATCTATCCTTTGTTTAGTTATATTTTTCCTTGAAAAATAATTATTCCTATTTTTTTCAAAAAACAAAAAAAAGTGTTTCCGTGCTTAAAATTGTTTTTTCTATTATATTGCAGGGCGTTTATTAAGTTTTCATTAAAAAAACCAAATAATTATTAATCTTTTCTAAAAATCACATGAAAAAAATTCTTCTACTTGTACTCGTTGCCATGCTCGGATTTTGCGGACAAATCCAAGCTCAGACAAAAACCCTTACGGGGAAAGTCACAGATTCAAAAGATGGTTCGGCTCTTCCAGGTGTATCAGTTGTAGTAAAAGGCTCTAAATTAGGTACTGCTACCAGTGGCACTGGTGAATTTACATTGAAAGCTCCTAATGCAGCTACAACGCTTGTTTTTTCTTCAGTAGGTTATGTTACAAAAGAAGTTTCAATTCCATCTTCTGGCGTATTAGCCGTTTCGCTTGACCCTTCTTCAAGTCAATTAGAAGAAGTAGTAGTTTCAACAGGTAGTAGAAACTCGAAAAGAACAATGACTGATACTCCCCTTCCGATTGACATCCTTTCGGCAAATGAGTTGAGATCAACAGGTCAAACTTCTTTCGACAAAGCATTACAGTATCGTGTACCTTCATTCAACACAGTGAACACGCCTGTAAACGATGCAACGTCATTACTTGACCCTTACGAAATCAGAAACATGGGACCAAGCCGTACCTTAATCTTGATTAACGGTAAGCGTAAAAACACAAGTGCTTTGATGTACATCCAGACTTCTCCAGGTCGTGGTGAATCAGGTGCTGATATTTCTGCTATCCCACAACAAGCTATCAAACGTGTTGAAATTCTTCGTGATGGTGCTTCTGCTCAGTATGGTTCTGATGCGATTGCTGGGGTAATGAACATTATCTTGAAAGATAAATTTGATTACGGTTCGGCTACTTTAACAACAGGTATTACGCACAAAGGTGACGGAAAACACATCGGATTCTCAGTAAACAATGGTTCAAACTTCGGTAAAGGCGGTTTCGTAAATTATACAATCGACTTTAGCCGTACTACGTTGGCAAACCGCCCAGGAAAAGTAAGTGCTGAAGCAGAGGCAGATGCAAACTTAGGTTTTGATGCCCCTTTAGCTCAAGTAAAGAGTTTCTTAGCACTTAAACCAGATGCTGGAAACATCAACGGTCAGCCTGAAAACACAGCTGCTAAATTCTTGATTAACAGTGGCATACCAGTTGGCGAAACTGCTGAATTGTACTTCAATGCAGCTTATGTTTATAAAAGAGTAAACAGCTTTGCTAACTATCGTACTCCTTATTGGAGAACTACTGATGATGGACTTTTAACTCCAGCAGGACAGCCATATCTTGGTTATGTGCCTACTTTCCAAGGAGATTTGAACGACTACAATGCTACTATTGGTGTTAAAAATGAGAAAAATGGTTGGAAAACAGACCTTAGCTTTACAACAGGTGGAAACAAACAACTTTATACAGTTTCAAATTCTCGTAACCGTAGCTTAGGTAAAAACTCTCCTACTTATTTCAAACCAGGTGGATATGAGTTTTCACACAATGTTGGAAACATTGATATTTCAAAACAATTGAACGACAAATTAAGTCTTTCATTTGGTTCGGAGTTCCGTGCTGAAACATTTACCGTATTCGTAGGTGATACTTCTTCTTATGTAGGAACTGGTGCAGACTCATTCCCTGGAACTACTCCAAACAATGCTGGTTCAAATAGCCGTTTCAACTTTGGTGGTTATATCGACTTAGGCTATGACATCACTGACAATTTCTTAGTAAACGGAACTATCCGTTCTGAGCATTATAGCGACTTTGGTAGTGCTACTGTTTACAAAATAAGCTCACGTTATAAAGTAAATGACAAAATCACGCTTCGTGGTTCGTACTCTACTGGTTTCCGTGCTCCATTGTTGCACCAAATTTATCAGCAACAAGCTCAAGCAAGTTTCGTTCCTGGACAAGGTATCCAAACTAAAGGTATCGTAAACAACGTGAGCCCTCAAGCTTTTGCATTGGGTGTACCTAAATTAACGCCAGAAAAATCTACTAACTTTACACTTGGTTTAGGCTTAAATCCTACTAAAAACTTGAGCGTTACTTTAGATTACTACAACATCAAAGTTAAAGACCGTATCGTTTTAGGTTCAGAAATCGCAGGTACTTCTGCTGGAAATACTGCATTGGATAATATCTTGAAATCAAATGGTATCGTTGCTGTAAGTTTCTTCGCAAATGCCTTAAATACAACTACTTCTGGTCTTGACTTTGTAGTTTCTCAGAAAAACATTGATTTAGGAATGGGTAAATTAGGTATCAACTTAGCTGGTAACTATACTTTTGAAAATAAATATACTTCAATCAACAACCCTAAATTGATTGCTGATGCTGGTAAATCTATTTTCGATAGAACGCAAGATGCTTTGTTGTTCTCTTCTCGTCCTAAATACAAAGTAATTTTAGGTTTTGATTACTTAATCAAAGGAATCAACATCAACTTGAACAACACATTATTTGGTAAGACTCGTTTCCACCAAAATGGTTTAGATGCTAATACTGATACAGAATTTACTCCAGCAGTTGTTTCTGACTTAGCAATCTCAATTCCTTTATCGAAACAAACGACTTTTTCTTTCAACGTAAACAACGTATTGAATGTAATGCCTAAATGGGATTTCATCGACCTTAAAACTGGAACAAAAACTCGTTTCGATGCTAACAACAACGTACCAACTGCTAAATATTGGGAACAATATAACTTGATTACTTTCAACGGTCGTTATTCAAACGTAACTTATGATGGTTCTCAGTTCAGCCAATTAGGTACAATTTTCAATGCAAGCTTGAACGTTAAATTCTAATTTACATATCTCTAATTGCATTATTAAACAAAAAAGCCAGTCTTAATGACTGGCTTTTTTGTTTAATACGTTTCCGCTAAACCTTCAAAGAAAAGTAAAAAGTACTACCTTTCCCGATTTCAGATTCTACCCAAATTTGTCCGTTTTGGGCTTCAATAAACTGGCGAGCGATGGCTAAACCCAAGCCTGTTCCTTTCTGACTATCGGGTGTTTGGAAGTACTTATCGAATATTTTTTCTAAATATTCTTGTGCGATTCCTTTGCCAAAATCTTGTACAGAAAATACTACTGTTCCATTTTGGCGAATGGCTGAAACGATAATTTTGCTATTTTCGGGACTGTAACGAATGGCGTTTGTCAATAAATTCACTAAAATCCATGCTGACTTTTCGGCATCAGCTTGTACTTGTGGAAGTTTGTCTGAAAGCTGAATTTCAATTTCTATATTTTGTTGCTGTGCTTGAAATTGTATTGCCGAAGTTGCGTATTCAATGATATTTTGCGGTGCTACGGCTTGTAAATTCAAACTGATTTTGCCACTTTCTACTTGGGTTAAATCCAACAATTCGCCTGTAATATTTAACAATCGCTGACTATCGGATTTGATATTTTCTAACAATTGGCTTTGCTCTGGATTCAGGCTTCCAACTTTTTCGTTTTCTAATAATTTCAAACTCATTTTTATCGCTGAAATTGGCGTTTTTAATTCATGCGAAATCGTGGCGATAAAGTTGGTTTTGGCTTCATCTAATTCATGGAAACGAGTAATGTTTTTCAATAAAATTACTTTTCCTAAAATTTTCTGATTGCTTTCAACCGTTAAAGTTTCTTTGGTAAAATAGCTTTCTCTTTCGTCTGCATAGATTTTAATTTCTTTATTTTGCTGTTTTTCATTCAAAAGTGTTCTCAGCAAATCGTTGTAAATGGCAACATCGGGAGCATATTTTCCTATCAAATCTTCTGATTTCACATTCAACATTTTAATGGCTACAATATTGACGAAGAGTATTTTATTTTGTTCGTCTAAACCAATCACGGCATCGTTCAGATTGTTGATAATAGCTTCAATTCTACTTTTTTCAAAAAGTATTTTTGCCAGATTTGAATGCTCGTACTCGTTCAATTTTTCAGCCATTGAATTAAATGCCGAAGCCAATTCGCCAAATTCATCTTCCGAAGAAAAATGCAGGCGTTGTTCATAATTTTTATTGGTAATTGCCTGAATACCTTTGGTCAGTTCTTTAATGGGATTGGCAATGTAAGACGGGAAATTGACGATGAAAGTAAAAGTCAGCAACATACAAACGATGGCAACCATTTTTAAATAATTGCTGGCATTTTCGGCGGTTTTCAAAGCCAAATCATTTTTCCGAACAATGCCTTGTTGATTCAACTCAGCAATGTTGAACAATGCTTGATTCAGTTTGGTAAAGTGTGTTTCTGAACTATCTTTTTTAAATTCAAAATAGGCTTTCCGTAGATTTTGCGTAGCTTCAAGCTCGCCTACTTCCGTTACGTTATGGGCTTGTTTCTCCAACAAAACTTCAAAAGATTTATGCTTGGCAGTATCAACCGACGACCAAGTATTGAGTATTTCTTCCATACCTTGCACATATTCCAAGGACTCAATATTATCTTTCAAAATTTTGCTGGAATCTGCCTGTAATTGATTCAGATAATACGTTCCCATACCGCCCAACAAGACGATGACGGAAAAAAGGAAGAATAATCCCAGTTGAAGTTTTGCTTTGATTTTCATGGTAATTAGCTGTGAGTTGTGAGCAATGAGCTTTCAGCTTTTTTTGATTGCCTGCCAGTGAAATAATAGACAACCATTAATGAGTAATCTATTTAACTTAAAATCACAATATCAATATCCGAAGACGATAGTTTTTTTAGTAATTGATTAAATAAATTCGTTGCCAAGATAATTCTGAATAAACTAAAATGTGGTTTTCCGATACAAATTGTCGTGATTTCGTACTTTTCAGCGATTTCTACAATACTTTTTGCTACCGAATCACTTGGTATTCTGATGACTTCCGCTCCTAATTCAGTGGCTAATTTCAAATTATTAATCAAATGCCTTTGCGTTGCTAAATTGATTTTGTCTCCCGATTCCGAAGGCGTTTGAACATACAATACAAACCATTTTGAATCATAATGCGAAGCCAATCGAGCCGTTTTGCGAATGATATTTTTGGAAGTATTGGCATTAGAACTGATACAAGCCAAAAATCGTTCATGGGTAAATTTGCTACTGGCTACTTCATTGAATACTTTTCTTTCTACTTGATGAGCTACTTCTTTTAAAGCTAATTCTCTCAATTGCAATAATTTAGCAGGTTGAAAGAAATTATTCAAGGCAGTTTCTACTTTCCTCAAATCATAAATTTTCCCTTCTTTGAGCCTTGTAATTAATTCATCAGCCGTTAAATCAATGTTTACCACTTCGTCGGCTTGTTGCAAAACCCAGTCGGGTACTCTTTCGGCTACTTCTACATTGGTAATTTGTTTTACTTCGTCGTTTAGGCTTTCAAGGTGTTGAATATTGACGGCAGAAATCACATTAATGCCTGCATTCAGAATGTCCATGACATCCTGCCAACGCTTTTCGTTTTTAGAGCCTTCAATATTAGTATGAGCGAGTTCATCGACAATAGCAATTTCTGGACGTTGGTTGATTACAGCTTGCACGTCCATTTCTTCTAATTCTTTGCCTTTGTAAAAAAGTTTTCGGCGAGGAATCATAGGAATACCTTCCAACAAAGCATGAGTTTCGGCTCGGTTGTGGGTTTCGATATAAGCAATTTTTATATTGACATTGTTTCTGAGCAAAGTGTGGGCTTCTTGCAACATCCTAAAAGTTTTGCCCACCCCAGCACTCATACCAATGTAAATTTTAAACTTCCCTCTTTTGGAGCTTTTGATTAAATCTAAAAAATATTGAGCCGAATGTTCCATGTTTTTTTAGCAATGAGTTATGAGCTGTGAGCTTTCAGCCTTGAGCTTTGAGCAGTGAGCTATGAGTATTGAGCTATAAAATATTGGGATACTTATTTAATAGTAAAGCTCACTGCTCATAGCTCGTCGCTCAAAGCTCAAAACTGAACAGCCATTGAAGTATTCAGTGAGAAATTATTGTTCACCGTTTTTCCTTCTTTTATAAAAATATTGTCTTTACTTTCTAAGTACTTCCCTTCTATTCTCCAAAGTAGATTGTCATTTACTTTATAGTCGATATTCAATGAATAGCCTTTTGTTTGAAAGCCATTTGTCGTGTTAGTGGCGATAATTACGCCATTTTTATCTTGATAATACTCCCAGCGTACCGCTCCTGACCATTTTGTATTTGCGGTATATTTTAAAATTGCCACAGGACTATACCAAGTATTGTACTCAGACGAAGCCACCGCTTTTTGTTCTAAACCATAATCAAATCCTGCTATCAAACCCAATGTTGAAGACAGTTGAAAAATACCATAAAGATTTGAAAAATAACGCTCTTGCTTTTGGCTACTTGGTTTGTCATTTCCGATAAAAGTACTCCAATTCAGTGTGGTTTTTTCATTCGGTTTAAATTGTACTTGCGTTCCTAAAGCCAGCGTTTGGTTTCCATCTGGTCGTTTGATTCGTTGCCAACCATTCAATGCCAAAGCTGAAAGCGTCCAACGATTGTCTGCATTGATATAGGTAATTTTCACTCCTGACTCATAATAGGGTGAATTTTCCGCCAAAATACTTCTGGTGAGCGTCCAACAATCTTTTGAAATGGCACTTTCAAAACCAATATGAGAAGGCATAATGCCTGCATCCAACCAAAGGTTTTGTTTATTTGAAAGTTTCACTCCTACGTTCGCTTCAAAAACGTGTTGCAAAAGTGAAGGTTCGCTTGCCAAATTGTACTGGGCATAAGTACCAGTCATCAAAGCTAAATTCGCTCGTGTGTTTGCTGAAAGATAAGTGCCTTTGATAAAACCGAGATTGAGATTCAACTCATTATGTCGATTATGATTGTACAAAAAGCTTGGTCTTTCATGATTAGCTGGTTGATTGAAATCATAAACATAATATGTTTCCAAATAACCCGACCAAGTAATACTTGGTTTACTTTCAGTTTGTCCAAAAATATTGACTTGGAAAAAGAACAAGGCAATTAATGTTAAATAAATGGTTTTCATGATATGAGATTGTTTTTGTGAATTGTTTTATCTCATAGTTTTATAGGTTTAGAGTTGAGACTCAAGCGAGGCTGTACAAAAAGGATGTAACAACCAAATGTTCTTTAGGAAAAGACCTCACCCCCAACCCCCTCTCCTGCAAAGAGGGGGCTTTTTTAGTTCCCAAAGCTCCCCTCTCAACAGGAGAGGGGTTGGGGGTGAGGTCTTTAGTGAGTTCACTCAATTATTCACAGCTTCCAAAGCAATATTCAATTTCAACACATTTACTTTTTCTGTTCCGAACAAGCCTAAAAGTTGTTTTTCGGTTTGGGCATTCACTAAATCGATTAATTTTTCTTTCGATAAATGTCTGATTTTAGCAATTCTGTCAACTTGTACCAAAGCAGCTTTTGGCGAAATGTGTGGGTCGAGTCCACTGCCAGAAGCCGTTACTAATTCAGAAGGAATTTCTGCTTTGGGTACTGTTGGATTATGTACTAAAAAAGTATCAATACGAGCTTGTACTTGTGCTAAATAGTCAGGATTGGTAGTTCCTTTGTTTGAACCACCAGAACCAGCAGCATTATAATTCACCGCCGAAGGACGACCATTAAAATACTGATCTTGATCGAATTTCTGACCAATATTGGCTGCTCCAACAACTCTACCTTTGTATTTCACAAAAGTAACTTTTCCTTTATCAGGAGCAAGTTGAGCAAAACCCAACACAATTAAAGGATACACAAAAGCAAATAGCAATACACACAACAAAGTGAGTTTAAGTGCTGGAAAAAATTGAGTTTTCATCTTCTTGTCTGTTATCGGTTAACCGTTAATTGTTATCTGTTAATAGTTAACCGTATATTACTTTAATAAACTTTCTTAATTTGGGAACTTTTTAGCTCAAAAGAACTCCTTGATAACCGATAACCGATAACCGATAACCGATTTAGAAAAACATTCCCACCGCCAAATCAAGTACTTTGATACCGATAAAAGGAATAATCACACCGCCGAGTCCGTAAATCAATAAGTTTCTTCTTAACAAAGCACTCGCTCCGATAGGCTTATAGTCAACACCACGCAAAGCCAAAGGAATCAAAGCAGGAATGATAAGGGCATTGAAAATCACAGCCGATAAAATAGCACTTTCGGGCGAATGTAAGTGCATAATATTCAAGCCTTGCAAACTTGGAATACTGGCAATAAACAAAGCTGGCACAATGGCAAAGTACTTGGCTACGTCGTTGGCGATAGAAAAAGTAGTAAGCGTACCACGAGTCATCAATAATTGTTTACCGATTTCTACAATCTCAATCAATTTTGTTGGGTCATTATCCAAATCCACCATATTTCCCGCTTCTTTGGCAGCCACCGTTCCAGAATTCATGGCTACGCCTACATCGGACTGAGCCAAAGCTGGTGCATCGTTTGTACCGTCGCCCATCATCGCTACCAATTTTCCACTGGCTTGTTCGGCTTTGATATAGTTCATTTTATCTTCTGGTTTTGCTTCAGCGATAAAATCATCTACGCCTGCTTTTTCGGCAATATACTTGGCTGTCAGAGGATTATCACCCGTTACCATTACCGTTTTAATGCCCATTTTTCTCAAACGTTCAAAACGTTCTTGAATACCTACTTTAATAATATCTTGCAATTCGATAACGCCCAATACTTTTTCATTTTGAGTTACGACCAAAGGCGTACCGCCATTACTGGCAATAAATTTTACTTTGTCAGCAATTTCGGTTGGGAAAGAATTGCCTGCACTTTCTGCAAGATTTTTCATAGAATCAAAAGCACCTTTACGAATACGAATACCATTCGCTAAATTCACACCCGACGAACGAGTTTCTGCGGTGAATTTTATCAGTTCAACATCATTTTGTAGTACTGGAATCTTCAATCCGTGACTACCTGCCAACTCAATAATAGACTTTCCTTCGGGCGTATCATCTGCTAATGAACTTAATACTACGGCATTCATAAAAGTCTTGTTATCAGTGCCATTGGCTGCGTAAAAATTGGTTGCTTTTCGGTTTCCAATCGTAATTGTTCCCGTTTTATCCAACAACAACACATCTATATCGCCTGCCGTTTCTACGGCTTTCCCTGATTTTGTAATTACGTTAGCACGCAAAGCTCTGTCCATTCCAGCAATACCGATTGCAGATAATAAACCGCCAATTGTGGTAGGAATCAAGCAGACAAAAAGTGAGATAAAAGCGGCAATCGTAATCGGCGTATTGGCGTAATCTGCAAAAGGTTTTAGGGCTACGCAAACAATGATAAAAATTAAAGTAAAACCTGCCAAGAGTATCGTAAGAGCAATTTCATTCGGTGTTTTTTGGCGAGAAGCACCTTCTACTAAAGCAATCATTTTATCCAAAAAGCTCTCGCCGGGTTCGGTCGTAACAACTACTTTGATTTTATCAGAAAGTACTTTTGTACCACCCGTTACCGAAGATTTATCGCCACCCGACTCACGAATGACTGGAGCAGATTCGCCCGTAATCGCAGATTCATCAATGGTTGCTAAACCTTCGATAATTTCGCCATCAGTAGGGATTGTGTCACCTGCTTCGCAGACAAATACATCACCTTTACGGAGTTGGGCGGAATTGACGATTTGAATTTCGTTTAAATACATTTCACCTACTTGTTTGATAAGCTTTGCAGGTGTTTCTTCACGAGTTTTACGCAAAGAATCTGCTTGAGCTTTGCCTCGTGCTTCGGCGATGGCTTCGGCAAAATTGGCAAACAATAGCGTGAAAAATAAGATGATTAAAACCGTTAGATTATAAGTAAATGAACCTTGGTCTGTATGATTGATGCTATAAATCGTAACGAATAACATCACAAGCGTTCCTAATTCAACCGTGAACATCACTGGGTTTCGGAACATTATTTTTGGATTTAGTTTTACAAATGAAGCAGCGAAGGCTTCTTTCACTAAATCCGCTTGGAAAAGCGAAGTTGGTTGGGTTTTCATGAGAGTAAGCTTTAAGCTGTGAGCATTGAGCTATCAGCTTTGAGTTTTGATATGAGAAATGAGATGTAAGCTTTGAGCTGTGAGTTATGAGCTTTGAGCTTTGGACTTTGAGTGTTTATTTCTAAAAATCTCACTACTCACAGCTCGTAGCTCAAAGCTTACAGCTATAAGCTAAAAAATTCTGCAATCGGCCCCAATGTCAGTGCTGGGAAGAATGACAGGGCTGCTACGATAAAAATTACGGCAAAGACCATCAAACCAAAAGTACCTGTGTCGGTTTTTAAAGTACCTGCACTTTCGGGAATGTATTTTTTATTGGCTAAAATTCCTGCAATGGCTACTGGCCCGATGATGGGTAAAAATCTACTCAGTACCATCACGATACCGCAACTAATATTCCACCAAAGCGTATTGTCACCCAAGCCTTCAAAGCCCGAACCGTTGTTGGCTGCTGAAGAAGTATATTCATACAACATTTCTGAAAATCCGTGAAAAGAAGGATTATTCAACCAACCAATCTCTGGATTTTTTACAAAAATGAAAGACGATAAAGCCGTAGCTCCCAGAATCATCAGCGGATGCAGTAGAGCGATAATCGTAGCGATTTTCATTTCTCTTGCTTCGATTTTTTTACCTAAAAATTCAGGAGTACGCCCTACCATCAAGCCAGAAATAAATACGGCTATGATGATAAAAACATAGAAATTAAGAAAACCAACGCCAACTCCGCCATACAAAGCGTTAATCATCATACCCAAGAGCGTAAACATTCCCGTCAGTGGCGTAAAGCTATCGTGCATGGCGTTGACAGAACCATTTGAAGTAACCGTAGTGGATATACCCCAGTAGGCAGAAGCGGCAGAACCAAAACGTACTTCTTTGCCTTCCATGCTACCAAGCTGTTGGGTAATTCCCATACGCTCAATGGCGGTATTGCCATTCATTTCTAAATAAATAGAAGGTATCAAGAACAAAAGGAATCCTAACGTCATTACACCAAAAATGGTGTAGGCTAATTTTTTACGTTTCAGATAATAGCCCAAAGCAAAAACCATCGCTATCGGAATCAATAAAATACTGCCTACTTCTACAATATTGGTTAGGTAATTGGGATTTTCGAGTGGGTGAGCAGAGTTTACGCCAAAGTAACCACCGCCATTTGTCCCGATTTGTTTAATGCCAATCATCGCAGCGGCTGGGCCACGAGAAACCTGTACAGTATCGCCTTGCATTGAAACAAAAGAAGCTTTTCCTTCTACATTCATAGGCGTTCCGTTGAAAAGAGTAATCAAAGCAACGACTAATGAAAGTGGCAATAAAATGCGAGTACAAGATTTCAAAAAGTAATTGTAAAAGTTGCCTAATTTGTCGGTAGTACGTTCTTTCATGGCATTAAAAACCATCGCACAAACTGCCATTCCTGCTCCTGCGGAGATAAATTGAAATAAAGTCAAACAAGCGATTTGTCCTAAGTACGACATGCCACTTTCGCCAGAGTAATGTTGTAAATTGGTATTCGATAAAAAGGAAATGGCAGTATTAAAAGCCAAATCTGCCGACATCGAAGGGTTTGCGTCTGGATTCCACGGCAACCAGCCTTGGTTCATCAAAATAAACATTGCCCAGAAGAACCAGAGTAAATTGATGGTTAGCAGAGCCGTAAGATGTTGCTTCCAAGTCATTTCCTGTTTGGGATTGATGCCCGAAATTTGGAAGAAAAGTTTTTCGATAGGATTAAAAACGGCATCCAGAAAAGTAGCTTCTCCACCGAAAACTTTGGCGATATATTTCCCCAACGGAATAGCACAAACGACGGTGAGGATAAACGTGAGGATTACTCCTAAAATTTCAGTATTCATTTTTTAGAATTTTTCAGGTTTTAACAAAACATAACACAAGTAGCCAAACACGGCAATAGATAGAGCAAAGAGGGCTGTCATCATGGTTATAAAAGAATCATTCGATTCGTTGAAGGTTAAATGTTTTCAAAAAAATCAATGGCTTTAAAAAAGAAAGCAAAGCACAAAAGCCCAGCGAGTAAAAGAAGGATTGTTATCATCGTTTTAATTATTTGTTCGATGACCTTATGCCAAAATATAAGCCAAGAAAAAAGAAACGAATGTTACTTATTGAAAATCAATAGAATAGAGATTCGAGCTTATTTTGGGACAATAAAAAAACCCTTCCATTTTGGAAGGGTTTTTATCAGAATGGAAGGGGTTTGGGATTTTGGATTTGTGATTTCGGATTTGGGTTAAGGCAATATTTCAGAGTCTTAACCCTCGCTTGGCGTAGTGTTTTCCACTACGTCAGTGTGTACAGCAATGTTACATTGCAAAAATGCAACGCATTTTATATTTTCCATGTTGCATGTTCTGTATAGCACTAGCCCTTTTGTAAACGGACTCGGTTGCGTTCTAAGAACGCCTGACACACTGACGGAAGGGAGGTTGGATTTTGGATTTGTGATTTCGGATTTGGGTTAAGGCAATATTTCAGAGCCTTAACTCACACAAACCGCATTCCAACTCACATTTTCCGAGTATCAATACAGAAAAAGCGAGTCGCTATACAGAAATGTTGATTTACAAGGCTGGATTTGTATCTGCTTGATACAGTTTTTGTGAGTAGCTACTCTGAAAAACTGAATACTTACTCACAGAATTGGAGATGCGATACAGAAATTGTGAGTTAAGACTCGGTTTTGCTGTATTAGGTTTCGTATTGTGTGACTCATGGCATAACTGAGGAAGAATTGTTGTTCATGCCATGAGTTTTGAGAGGGCCGAGTTGGAAGCTTGCTCTACGGAATTTTACTATCTGAAAGCAAATTTGAAATGTATTTACTTCCATAGTAATCAAATAGAAAAATTGGGAAGGCACTTAAAACCGCAACCGTTGAATCTATCTTAATATATTTTTCAACTTGTTTTTGAAAAATAGCATTTTGAAATATCATTTCGGAAGGTATAGAAAAATTATTTCGGAAAATATAATTCATTTTCCCGACGTGTAAGTCAATTAATTGAATCCAAATTTCTTTGGTATATTTTGTTATTTGCTTTAGTGTTTTATGTGCCTCGCTGTTTACAAGCTGTTTATAGCTAATATTTTTCTTGGCTTCTACTTTTAATTTTCTAAAATCAATTTCATCTGAACAATGCTTTAAAGCTTCTACCATTGGGTAACTAATATACATTTTACCAACAGAAGTTTCTTCATTGAAAAAACTTAATATTCTTTCAATTTTATCATCATCAGCCGAGGTTGCGTGTCCGTCATAATCAAAGAATAAATAGATTTCGGCGAAATCGCTTCTTTTATATTCAGAGAGTACTTTTTCATTTTGTCCTCGCTCTTTCAAGAGTTGAAAAGTATCCAAATCTTCATCTTCGTTGATTTGCTCGTAAAGCTGATAGACATCAGCACAATAGGCACAGTGAATGATTGAGTTTTCACTAACGAAATATTTCTGGAGATTATCTGTAATTTGCTTTTCGGTTTTCTCCCCTTCAAACACAAACAATATTTTATTTGACATCGAATGAACCTGCTTTATACATTTTCTCAATATTATGTGCTTCTCTCAACTCTTTAGAAGTACTTCTCGCCAATGATTTTATGGATTGTTTATACATCAAGAAATAACAATCAGGTCTTAATAAATCGTTGGAAATATTAGAAGTATTATGGGTAGTTAGCACAAACTGAACGCCTGTTTTTTTTAGTTCCTCAACAATGAGGGTTGATAGCTCGTGATGGTAAAAAGCATCAAATTCATCAATAAATAGAAATGAAATTTTTGATTTTTCTCTCAGTCGTTGTAACCAAAAATAAAAAAGCGTAAGAGCTTTTGTTCCATGCGAAGCAATCTGAAAAAAAGGAATAGGTTTTCCTTCAAAATCAAAAGAAAGAATCTCTTTATCAAATTCTTTGACAACCAACAACTTGCACTCTACACCAGCTTTATTTAAGAATATTTCAAAATCAGAAACATTCCCTTTTTTGATAATATCATCAGCCAATACTATCTTTTCAGATTCTACACCCAAAAACATATTTCCTTGTATCGACCTAAAGAAAAGCATCCCCTCAATAAACTGGAAAAAATGCAGAAAGGTCTCGTTTTCTATGTTTTTTTCCAACACCGAATTATTTTTAATGTATTTTAAAAGCGATAATTCTTTGTTGGCTAATGCTGTCTTTAAGTTTTCTGTACCACGTAAACTTACTCTGGCTTCATCGCTTATATTTCTATCAATATAAGCTAATTCTTTCCCGTTAATTGTAAATTTTTCGTAGATAATTGTTTTACGATTGATTTTGTGGTACTCATAAATAACCACATTTGAGTCAATCAAAAATTCATATTTAAACTTAGCGGTTTCAGCCTTGCTAAGTGCATTTAAGTAGATATAATATTCTGATTCATTGGTATTTGAATCGGTTAAATGTCCGATAATATCAAAAAGAGCAAGACCTAAATTCGATTTTCCAACACCATTATGACCATATATCAGTGCATTGTTTACAATACCGTCTTTAACGCTTGTTTTATTAAACTCGTAGCCGTTTGTATCTTGTAAATCAAATATGAACTCATTATTAAAGCTCTTAAAATTCGATACTGAAAATTTTATCAACATGATATTTCATTTGTTTTGTACAAAGATATAAAAGCAATTATCATTGCCGTAATTTTTTTACGGAAACTAAATTTTAAATTGATACCATATAAACATAAAATAGGTGTAATAGCATAAAATCAGAGCCTTAACTCACACAAACCGCATTCCAACTCAATTTTTCAGAGTACCAATACAGAAAAAGCGAGTCGCTATTCAGAAATGTTGATTTACAAGGCTGGATTTGTGGCTGCTGATACAGTTTTTGTGAGCTGGTACTCTGAAAAACTGGCTTCTTACTCACATAAATGGAGATGAAATACAGAAATTGTGAGTTAAGACTCGGTTTTGTTGGATTAGGTTTCGTATTTTGTGACTCATGGCATGACTGAGGGTGTGTTTTATTGATACAAATAATTGTTGAGTCATGCCATGAGTTTTGAGAGGGCCGAGTTGGAAACTCGCCCTACGGTTTTATTTTAATCATGTACAGGTAAAAATCCTTTTTCTCCTAAAGACTGAATGATACCTCTCAAAAGATAGTTGTTATCAAAGCGTATGACATATTTCCTTGTTCCATCCTTTTCAGGGATAAGCATCTTTTTATCTACCAATTTCCTTATTTGCCTTGATACTTCTGCATCAACTTTACCAATAAAAAATGCTTTTAAGTCACCTGCCTGAACCACTTGTTTCTCTACTACTTTCTTTAAAATTTTTGCTTCGTTATCGGTAATATATTTTCTATCTAATGAATGAGCAATTGCAGGAAGTAAAATTTCCTTCCGCAAAAAATCGTAATCTGATAATTTATCTATCTTCTCAATTTCTTCTTTTAGTCCTTTCAAAACATACTCTATCCAGATTAATAAACCAGCTTCTGTTCCTTTGTCGGCTTCCGATAAGTTTGAATAATAATCATTTCTATTACTACAAAAAACAGCCGTAGGATTAATAATCCTGCCTACATTAACATTAAAGCCTGTTTTGACCAACATTGCATAAGTAAACAAGCGAACAGTTCTACCATTCCCATTGCCAAATGGGTGAATCCAAACAAAACGGTGATGTGCAATTGCAGCTTTTATTAAATCATATTTAGGACTGTCTTCCTTAGCAATAAAGTCGAATAATTCAGTCATGTATTCTTCAACTTTTAGAAAATCGGGAGGTTGGTGACTTGATTTTTGAATTTTCAGATTTACTTTTCTGTATTCGCCAGGTGTGTAGTCGCCTTCACCATTTGGTGGAGGAAGTAAACCGTCAACAATCATCTTGTGCATTTCACTAATAAAAAATCTATTGATTGGGTAATCTTCTACATTTTCTTCGATAAAAGCCATCGCTTTTTCAATGTTCTGAATTTCCTTAATTCCTTGCGGAACGGTTTTAGTCTCTATTAGTTTTGTTTCAATATACTCAGCAATGGTTGTATTGTTTCCTTCAATTCGTGCTGAACCAATACTTTCCAATGTGTGAAAGATATGCTTTAGCTGGAAAAACACTTTAGGATGTGTTGAACCTCCAAGTGATTTTTTACGTAGGTAATCAAGCTCAATCACCAAATCGGTAAGTGAAGAATTAAAAGCAGGTTCAACTAACTTTAAATCATAATGGTTAAATTTTGCTTCTGACATTTATTTTACAGTTTATGATTTAACAAGTATTAAATTAACACTTAACAAGTATATGTGAATATACATTGTATGTCAAGCAATTACAAAAAAAATATTTTATAAACATTTAACAAAACATAAAAAAAGACTTACAAGCACATAAGTCTTATAAGTCTCTTAACTTATATAGCTTTTCAAAAAAATCTTCTTGAGTTTTTTTGAAATTTACTAAAATAGAAAATACTTTGAGTAACTACATCAGTAATTTAGTATCGGGTTAAAAACCCGACCTACGTTTTTAGGCTTATTCGCCCCAAATTTCCCAAGCTTTTTCGGCTTGTCCGTGAAGCATTTCTAAACCAAAATGAACTGATTTTACTCCTTGTGCTAATCCTTTCTTTAGAAAAGTGGTTTCTAATGGATTATATACAATGTCGTACAACAAGTGTTGGTCGCTTAATAATGAATAAGGAATGGCTGGAAAGTTTTCGGTTTTGGGGTACATTCCTAATGGAGTGGTATTCACAATCAAAAGATGTTCTTTCATTACTTCTTCCGTTAATTCTTCATAAGTAATTGTATCTTCTTCCTTTTTGCGAGAAACGTATTGTGTGGCTAAACCCAAATCTTCTAAGGCTTGAATGATTGCTTTGGCGGCTCCGCCTTTACCCAAAATCAGTGCTTTGGTAGGTTTTACTTCTTGAAACTCTGCCCACTTTTCTAAAGTCCATCTAAAACCCCAATAGTCAGTATTAAAGCCTTTGGTAGAACCGTCGGGCATTATTTTAATGGTATTCACTGCCCCAATTTTCAAAGCTCCTTCGTCCACTGCATCCAAAAATGCTATGATATTTTGCTTGTGTGGAATCGTAACATTTAGTCCTTTTAGTGAACCTGCGTTTTCTTTCAACAAAGCTGGGAAGTCTTGAATATCTGCTAATTCAAATTTTTCGTAAGTGTGATTTTCTGAAATGCCTAATTGCTGGAATTTTTCTGTGAAATATCCTTTAGAAAATGAGTGTCCAAGTGGATAACCTATCAGACCGTAAAGATTCATATTGATTGTTTTGGCTTTGATTTAAGGAGTGATTCGTAATATTACTTTAGGCAATAGGCAAAATTTATATTTTTTTATGATAAAAAGTGTTTTGCTTATGGCTTACAGCCTATTGCCTGAAGAAATACAATTAATTTGATTATTCATGATTACATACCTTTACTTTCCATAAACGATTGTAAAATAATGGTGGCTGATATTTTATCAATATTGCCTTTTTCTCTTCGGTCTTTTTTAGAATAACCGCCCGAAATCATAGTACTTAGTGCCATTGATGAAGTAAAACGCTCGTCGTGCAAGTGGATAGGCATTTCTGGAAAAGTCTTCTTTAAACCTTTCACAAAGCCTTTTACTTGTGGGGTATTGTTGGTATCTGCTCCGTCGAGATTCACGGGCATTCCTACCACAATCGCTTCTACTTCTTCTTTTTGGAAATATTTTTTCAGGTACTCGATAACGTCTTTGCTATGCACTGTGTCTAAAGCCGAAGCAATGATTTTGAGCGGGTCTGTTACTGCCATTCCTACTCGCTTACTACCATAATCTATGGCTAATATTCTTCCCATTTCTTCTTGTTGCTAAAATTACCTTTCGACCAAATTTCTGCAAAATAACAAAAACTATCTCTAATCTATGCGATAGCTAAGTCCAAAGGATAAATTTGCCCCTCTTTTTCCTGCTACTCCTACATTCAAGTTGGCAAAAGCTCCTAAATTTCTAAAAATAAAGTACCTCGCTCCTGTTTGTAAATAAAAAGCCGAACCCGAATCATCTAAAATTTTACCGTACATCGCCCCCAAGTACGAATCTAATTTACTTGGTTTGCCATCACTTTTTTGGTTGATAAAATGGTAGTTTAAACCCACGCCCAAAAAGCCATCTTCATACTTTGTACCATTTTTTGTTCTGTTACCGTACCAAGTTCTGGCTTCTATCCCAAACCTTCTGCCAAGTCCAAATTCTCCTGCAAACATGACGGGTAAAAGATTACTTTGATAGACAATCCCACCGTCCACTATCAAAGAACCTCTTTCAAATACATTCTGAGAATACCTTGCTGGTTGATTTACTACCTGCACTACTTCTACCTGCTTTTCGGGCGATACACTCGGCCTTACGCCTTTTACTACGGTATCTACCTCCACTACTACAACCCTCTTGATGGTATCGCTTTTGGTTTCTTGGGCTTTCAATGACAAAGGCATCAAACCACATACAAGTACCATAAGGTGTAATCTGAATCTGCTTACGTTTTTCATAGACTTATTTCGTTTAATTTGTAATGACTATACTATACAAACGTATTTTAAAGCCCTATTAGCTTTGATTTTTGTACTTTAAAAGCAAAACAAACACTAAACAACTGATAATCAATAGCAAATCAAGTAAAAAACATACTATAAAATCTTACTTTCTCTTCTTTCCTGTTACTAAAGATTTAACGTCTTCAGTAGTTTCGGCGATTGTTTCTACTAATTCTGGCACAAAATCGTGCATCTTCTTTTTCTTTTCGTTGAGATAACGAGTATGGTCTGGTTCACCCAAAAGGTAGCCAAAGGGTTTTAAATCTGGTACGGAATCGAATATTACTTTTAAAATTGCTACTGTTGGCAAAGACAAAGCCATGCCTGCAATTCCCCACAAAGCAGAACCCAAAATCAAAGCAATAATTGCCACTAAGCCATTGATACTGATCTTAGAACCTACTACTTGTGGTGTAATAAAATTGCCTTCTAAAAACTGAACAAAAGTAAAAACTGCTGCCACACCTACTGCATACATGGGGGAGTCTTTGGTTGCCAAAGCCACAACAATTGGTAGTATTGAGCCAATCAGAATACCCACAAAAGGAATTACTAAGAGTGCTGCTGCTAAAAATCCGAAAAAAACAGCATAATCAATTCCTAATGCCAATAGACCCAAAGTATTTAAAGTACCAACAATAATTGTAACGGTAATGAGTCCTTTGAGATAACTATGAACGACTTCATAAATCTTCGTTAAAACAGTATCAATCGTATATTTACGAGTGTTTTTGAAAGCTTTATAAAAAAAGAGGCGAAAGAAATCTCTATAATACAAAAAGAAAAACATATAAATGGGAATCAGAGCTAAATTGCCCAGCATACTACTTGTTACAGAAAGTGCATAAGTAAACACCGTTCCTCCGCTACTGAGTATGCCTGTACCATACTGACGTAAACGAGCATTTTGGGTTCTTCTTCCTACATGAAAAGTATCCTCCGTCCAGCGTTGTGCTTGGAGAAACAAATGTCTAAAGCGTTCCTCAAGTTGAGGGAAAATCTCACTAAAACTGGCAATTTCTGAGGAAGCTAACCAGATAATTCCGACTGAGAATAAAACAAAAATAATTAGTGCAAAAGTGACAGCCCATACTCTTCCTAAACCAATTTTTTCAAGCCAATTTGAAATGGGAAATATAGCCATTGCCAAAATCACAGCAATAAATAGCGGCACAAGAATATCCTCTAATACTTTTAACCAATACACCAAAAGCGTAACGCTGAGAAGTGCAAAGGCGAATTTTACGATATAAGGGAATTTTGGGGTTGTCATAAGGAATGAGGAATTGTGAGTTGTGAATGAAGAGTTGTCAATACTGGATTTCGGAATTGGGATTTCGGGTTTCGGATTTCGGTCTTCGGATTTCAGATTGCCGATTTCTGACTGCCGACAGCCGACCTCTGATTACTGATTGCTGACCGCAGACAGCTGAAAGCTATCTCATATTTAATAAAACCCTATTTCCACAAACCTAAAGGAAAAGTACTGGTAGTATTTGCATTAACTAATGAAACGCTTTGGCTGGCTAAATCTCCGACCAAAAGTAAGTCGTTTTCTTTCTGATAATCAACTACTGTACTTAATGTTTCTTGAATTTTTTGTATCAAAACATTTGGCGAAATAGCTTTGCCATTCATACACTGACAAGGCTGGTCTTTTTTTAATTTATTGAGTTCAAGTAATAATTCTCGTGTATCGCCTGCTTTTTCTTCTTTGCCTGCCTCAATCATTTTTTTCATCCAAGCGTTGTATTGCGGACGGTAAGGCTCAAATTCAAAAACCAATTCGGGATGTTTTCTTAATAATTCTGCTCCATTTTTATATAATTGAAAATGTCCAGAATCAACAAAACCGACAAAATTGCCACCCCAAGTAAGTCCCATCGCTTTTGTAAGACTATCCAAAGGACGATAATAAGCTAAATTGTTCGACATCCGACCTCTTCTTTTAAAAATACCAATGTCAACCGCCAAACCAAAATTGTGCATAGAAACTGGCGTAGCCGTGCGATTTCGTCCTAAATACTTCAACTGATGAGCCATTGAACGCAAATCAGAAGTAATTTTTACAGTATGATGATGCTTTCGCATTTCTGCTAAAATACTATCTCGCTTCGCTAAAAAAGTACTTCTGTCGTCGGAAAGTAATTTTTCCCAACGGGTATATAAATAATCAGGTTGTTTGATTAAGGCTGATAAATAATTCTGTTCTTCCCATGTAAGTTGAAAAGTTGAAAAGCCAAACCTATTTTTCAAATCTAAACTATCATTTTCTAATGAGGCTACTTTGATATTTCCTTTGGTATCAGTAAGAGCCACAAATACGTTTCGGACTTTCAAGTTTTGCTTCAATAAAGTGTCTGACAAATAATAAGGCTGTGCTAAAGTATAGATTTTTAAGTCATTAACCGACTGAGTGGTATCGCAAGTATAGTCTTTCCAAGCATCGTCGCCAAACAGTTTTGCTGTTGTATCAAAGAAATTACAAGCAAAAAGGGAAAGACAAGTAAAGCAAATTTTTAATAAATTTCTCAATAAGAAAGTGGTTAAAAGCATAAAGTATCTCGGATTATTTTATACCAAAATACAAGAAATTAGCCAAGCAATCAATTTATTCAGGATTTTAGTTTTTCACGCTGTGCCAAATACAATCCGACAATTACCAAAAAAGTACCAATGTATGTATAAAGCGTAATGGGTTCGTCGAGGATGACAGAGGCGTAAATAAAACCAAAAATAGGACATAAAAACAGCCAAAGTGAAGCTTTTACGGCATCTATTTTCAGTAAGTATAGCCATAATTGCACTGCCCCAATAGACACGGGAATCACCAACCAGAATACTGATAACCAGAAACGAAGGTCATAAACATTGTGTGTCCAATCGGTAAAAACAAAAGTAATCGGCAACATAAAAACGCCTCCAATAAGTACTTGCCAAGCGTTGATAGTCAGTAAAGGTAATTGCCATTTTTGTGAAGAATAATACACCGTACCAACAGAATAGGAAATCATACTTGCCGACAAAATCAATAAACCTTCTACATCAGCAAAGCTTTTTTGTAAAAGTGGATAAGTAGCAACGCCAACGCCTGTAATGCCCAAAATCAAACCCAAAATTTCGGTTTTCTTTACAGGACGACTTAACCAAAACGCCGAAAGTACGCTAATAATCAAAGGATTGGTAGCTGTTGATAAACTTCCAATGCCCGCAGAAACGTGTTTCATTGCCAATACAAAGCATCCCAAATATATAGTAACGTTTAAAAAGCCATAAATTGCAATTTGTTGCCATTCTTTTCCTTTGGGCAAGGGGCTTTTCTGAATGATATGCGTATAAGCTAACATCAAGAAACCTGCTAAAAAAAATCGGCAATTGCCGATTACGAGCGGTTGAGCCGACAAAAGTCCAATTTTCGTCGCTGCTGATGCCGATGCCCAAAGCATCGCAAAAAATAATCCTGCCAATAGGTTTTTCATAGTTAATTGGGCTTTTAGCTTTCAGCCTTTAGCTGTGAGCAATGAGCTTTGAGCTTCTGGGATTCAGCTTTCGGTCATCGGATTTCAGGTTTCGGAATACATTTATAAAAATTAGCTTTCAGCCTTTAGCTGTGAGCAATGAGCTTTGAGCTTTTGGGTTTCAGCTTTCGGATGCCTGATTTTGTTCTTTGGAATCATAAATCCGCAAGCTAACAGCCGAAATCCGATGACCGAAAGCCAAAATCGTAAATCGTTAAATCCCAATTCCTTTCATTTGTTCAAACACCAAATCCGACTCAAAACCTTTGCTAAGTGCATAAGTCAATAGTTTTTGTTTACGTTTGATTGGATTGGGTTCTTTGATTTCTTTTGCTTTTTTTTCGAGAAGGTCTGTTAATGTTTGGAGGTAATCTTCGTCGTCGATTTCACTCATTCCTGCTTTTAAACAGTACTCCGACACGCCACGCATTTTTAATTCTTGTCGAATTTTCAATCTTCCCCAGCGTTTCTGACGGAATTTACTGCCCGCAAAAATTCTGGCAAAACGTTCTTCGTTGAGGTAATTATTCTCAATCAGCCAAGCAATCATCTCCTCCGCCTCATCGCCTTCCACTTCCAATTCAGCAAGTCTTTTGCGTACTTCTTGCTGAGTACGTTCTTGATAAGCACAAAAGTTGGCGGCCTTCACAAGTACTTCTCTGTTCATTATTTTCTACTATTTTTTACTTTCTTTTCGGCTGTAAAAGAATCTTTTGCCACATAAATAATTCTTCCGATAAGTCCTACGCCCGCAATACCGCCAAAAAGAAGCATCAGTATTGTTTTTTCATTCATTCCAAAACTAACAATACTGGAAATAAGCCAAAACAAAGCTGCCAAAAGCATCAATCCAGCCACAGCTAATAATATATATGCGATATTTTTCATTTTAGAATTGTTATGAGTTCCTACAAATTTCGTTGATAGCTTTTAAATGTTTTAATTATCAACTGTAAATTTCGGATATATGTTGAAAATATTTGAATCAATATTCATGTTCTGACTATTTGGAAACCAATTAGGGGAATGGAAATAGAACATTTCTTAGTCAGGAAGCAAAATCCCTTAGTCAGGAAGCAAAATCCCTTAGTCGGGAAACAAAATCTCTCAGTCAGGAAGCAAAATCCCTTGGTCGGGAAGCAAAATCTCTTAGTCGGGAAACAAAATCTCTCAGTCAGGAGGCTTAATCTCTCAGTCGGGTTGTAAAATCTCTCAATCAGGAAGCTTAATCTCTCAGACGGGAAACAGTTACGAGGAAGGATAAATCCAAAGGATTTAAAGGTTTATAGCTAATTCAAATGACAACAAACATTGTTCGACCCCGAAGGGGTCATACGCCCATGTCATTTTTCATTTTCTATAAAGCTGTAATCCTTTCAGGATTATTGTTGGCTTAATCTGTGAATTGGTGTACTCTTTTATTTTCTTGATTTTCACAAGGTTCGAGCCTGACGCTCTTTTTTGTTTTTGGTCTTAGAAGGGCTTAATGCCTATTTGAGGGGTACAAATTATTAACATTCATTTATTCAAATGTCTTATAAATTATCAATTTCGTTGCAAACAGTATTTATATGGTCTAAACCATAAAGTAAAGCTGCTTCATCAATTTGCATCCATTGAAATAATTGTAAAATTAAATTATAGTGTTGTCTGGCATATTTGGTATCTTTTATGGCTTGCCCTGGTAAAAAGCAGATAGGTTCGTGATGTGCCATCCTGTTTCTAACATTATTGAGTTGAGCCAACTGGTTAAATATATAATTGTTATTGTATTGCATAGCAGGTGTTGATGTTGGTTTTGACGGAAATACTCGCAGTAATATTCGTCCTGTGGCATTAAATTGATTTTGAGCAAACATAAAACGCCAAAATCCAAATCCTAATTCTGCTACCAACTTATAGTGACTGTAAACATGTAATTTGTTGATGGCATCGTTAATATTATCTCTTGTTAAACGACATTTTGTCGTATCAAATACTCCACCAGCAGAAGCTGCATCTCTCAACCAGTCATTTCCCAACGAAGAAGTAATAGTGGCATCAATAGCATTTCTTAGGGCTACTTCAAAGCAACTAATCACAGTAAATAGCTCTTGAGTGAGTTGTAAATTCTTTCTATAAAGTGTCATTGCCTTACGAGTATTGCCACCACATGCTAATAAATAGCGGTTCATTCGGGCGTTGGTCATTATATTGGCGAAGTCGCTATATTTCATTATTTTTGATTTTGTATGTACATTTTCAATGTTTTACTTTATATTTGCAGCATCTTATTCCCATTAGTCCCTGAAGCAATTCAAACTAATGGGTTTCGTTTTTATAAGGGTTTCTATTTCGTAGTTGGTCTCACCCTCCCCCTTCAAACCTGCATTAAAAAGAAATAGTTAAAAACGTTTTTGGTCTTCCTAATTTCCTTACTCGCTTGCATTAACAAGCAATCTGTCAATTAGTATATTTATAATTTACTCCTTCTAACAAAATTCGAGCGTGACACTCTTCTTTGTTTTAGGTCTTAGGAGAGCCTAAGACCAGTTTGAGCCTAAGACAAGTCGGAGCTTAATCTCTCGGTGGGAAACAGCTATGGGGGAAATAAATCCAAAGGATTTAAAGATTTATAGCTAATTCAAATGACAATAAACATTGTTCGACCCCGAAGGGGTCATACGCACACATCATTTTCCTTTTTTCTATAAAGCTGTAATCCTTTCAGGATTATTGTTGGCTTAATCTGTGAATTGGTGTACTCTTTTATTTTCTTGATTTTCACAAAGTTCGAGCGTGATGCTCTTTTTTGTTTTAGGTCTTAGGAGAGCCTAAGACCAGTTGGAGTTTTTTGTTTTTACTCATATTGTTCCTCAATTTTTAGAATCAATTTTTTCGCATCTTCTTTTTTCATTCGTAACGCTAATGACTCTGCAATGTCTTTTATTTTTAGGTCGTCAAATTCATATAATTCATTATAAATTACAGAAATCAACTCTTGTAAAAAGTGATTTGGTTTGTCTTTTATTCGTTTGTAGAACTTGTCAACTTTTGCATATGTAAGTTTATCTGAGGTTTTAAACTCTTGTATAGATGTCAATGTAACTTCATAGTCATTAGAGTGTTTTATCGCATTATTTACGCTTTTAAGTTGAACAATTTCGTTATAACTATTAAGAGTTTTGACTTGAATATTTTTATCTTCTAAAAATTTAATTAAGTTGTCCCACTTGTAGAAATCTTTTGTTGATTTCAAATTAAATGAGGCTTTCAATAAATTTTTAATGTGTATTTCCAAAGATTTAAAGGCATAAATCACTTTCATTTCAATAAGTGATAACAATTGCTCTTGGTTATGAATAATATCTAAAATATAGTCATATTTTTGGTGGTCAATGTTAATCTCATAACGTTCCGCTTCTTCTACTAATTCAGCGTACCTTTTAGGGTATGTTTCTTTTAGTTCATTCCAATTGTCAAATTGCTCATGCGAGTTATTAATACCAGTCTTTAAGTCTTCAATTAGTTTATCAATAGCAATATCAAACATATTTGTCTTGTCAAGAAAATATGTTTCTAAACCAATTTTATTTTGTTCTCTTATGTTCTGTATGTCAATGTAGTTTTGCATTCTGGTAGGTTTAATAAAATTGTTCACAACGAAAATATAACCGCAATATACTAAATTATCGTTCTGTTTTACGGTGGCTCACTCATGCCATAACTGACAAAATTTGTCCCTTTTCCCAAATCAATTAAAGTCATGCCATGAGTATTTCTCCAATATTTTCCCTAAAAACCCTAATATTGAATTAAAAAGGCAAAATGCAGGTTTTTAAAATGCTTTTCTCTTTGAAAAACTTAACTTTGAAGATGGATAGCCTTCCAAAAGACAATCTAAGTATTCGTGCAATATTAATTTCGATTAATATAAAATGTAAGTAGCTGAAAATGAAAATTTTAAATTCACAATTCGTAACTCACAATTCTGCATTAGTACTTAATACCCTTCTAAAATAAATAGTATGAACCCAGATGTTATGCAAGCTCCCGTGGCGGCGATAAAGCCACATCCAATGACTCTCCACGGCGATACTCGTCAAGATAATTATTATTGGTTAAACGACCCCGAAAACCCAGAAGTAATACAATACCTCGAAGCTGAAAATGCTTATACTGATGCCGTAATGGCCCCAACAAAGGCTTTGCAGGAGGCTCTTTTCCATGAAATGAAAGGCAGAATCAAAGAAAACGACGAGTCTGTTCCTGTAAAAGTGGGTAGCTATTATTACTATTCTAAGTACATCGAAGGCGGTGAATATCCTCTGTATTGTCGTAAAAAAGAAAGTTTAGAAGCCGAAGAAGAAATCATGCTCGATGGCAACGAAATGGCAAAAGACCTCCCCTATTTCAGTATTGGCGGTTATGAAGTGTCGGACAACGAACAGATTTTGGCTTTTGGTGTCGATACCGTCAGTAGAAGAAATTATACGCTAAAGTTTAAGAATTTAGTCACGGGTGAGATTTTAGCTGATGAAATTCCCAATACCGAAGGCGGTGCTTACGCTTGGGCAAGCGACAACCAAACGATTTTTTACATGATTCGTGACCAACAAACTTTGTTGGCTTCAACGGTTTATCGCCATGTTTTAGGAACAGACATTAGTACAGACGTGCTGGTTTATACCGAAGAAGACCCACAATTTTATATGGGTTTGGGGCGAATGAAATCTAAGAAATATATCGTTTCGGCTTCTGAACAAAATGGCGTTTCTACGGAGTATCGTTTGTTGGATGCCTCGAATCCAACGGGTGAATTTGTTACTTTCTACCCTCGTGAACATGGTTTAGAGTATGCCGTTGAGCATTTCCAAGATAAATTTTATATCAGAACCAATGCTCAGGACGCTATCAATTTTAAATTGATGGAAGTATCAGAAGGCGAAAGTAACAACATGGCAAACTGGAAAGAAGTAATTCCGCACCGTGAAGATACTTATTTAGATGGCATGGAGGTTTTCAGTAATCATCTGGTTTTGCAAGAAAGACGCAACGCTTTGATTCATATCCGAATCATCAATCAAAGTACCAAAGCCGAACATTATATTCAGTTTGATGAAACGGCTTATGACGCTGGCATTTCATCAAATCCAGATTTTGAGACCAATACGCTTCGTTACGCTTATACTTCGCTGTCAACGCCTTCTTCTACTTTCGACTACGACATGGACAGTAGAAACAAAACTTTGATGAAAGAACAACAAGTATTGGGCGAATTCAACAAAGAAGATTATGTCAGCGAACGCCTTTTTGCTACCGCTCGTGATGGCGTAAAAGTGCCAATTTCAATTGTTTATAAAAAAGGATTCAAAAGAGACGGCTCGCAACCTTTGCTTCAATATGCTTATGGTTCTTATGGTTATTCGATTGACCCTTACTTTTCGGCAGCAAGATTAACTTTATTGAATCGTGGTTTTGCTTTTGCGATTGCTCATATTCGTGGTGGACAAGAAATGGGCAGACAATGGTACGAAGATGGGAAATTGCTGAAAAAGTTGAATACTTTCCATGATTTCATTGATGTTTCAGAATACTTGATTCAAGAAAAATGGACTTCAAAAGATAAACTTTTCGCCAATGGCGGTTCGGCAGGTGGCTTATTGATGGGTGCAGTAACGAATATGCGTCCTGATTTATACAAAGGGATTTTGGCGGCTGTACCATTCGTAGATGTGGTAACAACCATGCTCGACGAAAGTATTCCTTTGACTACTGGCGAATGGGAAGAATGGGGAAATCCAAAACAAAAAGAGTATTACGAATACATGAAATCGTACTCGCCTGTGGATAATGTAGAAGCAAAAGATTATCCAAATATGTTGGTTACCACAGGTTTACACGATTCGCAAGTACAGTATTTCGAGCCAGCCAAATGGGTAGCTAAATTGCGTGCCTTGAAAACCAACAATAATCTTTTACTTTTCCATATTGACATGGAAGCTGGTCACGGCGGAGCATCGGGCAGATTCAAACGTTTCCATGATGTAGCTTTGGAGTATGCTTTTATGTTGAATTTGGTGGGAATTAATGAATAATTGGTTCTCGAAGCATATAAGTGCTTAAAGACAATCTCACTAAATTTCTTAATTTAGAAGAAAAATAAATGATTTTTGTATCTAAATTAAAAGCAGAAAATTGAAGGCTAAATGTCTGAAAAGATGAAAAAAATAATCCTTTTATTGATAAGTATTGCTTGTTTTTCTTGTAAAAAAGACTTGCGATTGTACGACCAAGACCCCAAAACTTTTTTGACGCAATACGGAAAAGAAAACCCAGAAGATAAAGTAAAAGTACACACTGTTGGGGGCGATTTTGTGATAAAACTTTATGCCGAAACGCCTTTGCATCGTGCCAATTTTATCAGAAATGTAAAAGCGGGTTATTACGTCAGTAGAACCTTTTACAGAAATATTTATATGATGGGAATTCAAGGGGGCGGCGAATATATGGATCAATTAGATTTTCTTGTTCCGCCCGAATACTTCCCACACTTAACACATAAAAGAGGTGCGGTAGCGATGGCTCGTTATGATGAAGGAAACCCAGAAAAAGCTTCTTCGCCCACTGAGTTTTACATCATTACGAACGAAGCCGAAGCTCGTAAACTGAATGGAAATTATGTGGTTTTCGGGGAAGTAATTGAAGGTATGGACGTAGTTGATGACATAAAAAATGCTAAAGAGTACAACGAAACGCCTGCGATTCCTGTGTTTTTTAGGATTGATGTTTTGTAGGATTTTGGGATGTCGGTCTTCGGGTTTCAGTCTTCGGATGTCTGGATTTTTGGTTTATAGTTCAGTTAGGAACGGAATATCGGTAGAAAAAATGTGTTACTGATTACCGACATTTTATTTCTAACGGAACTACAAATTATTGAAATTGGGGAAGCCTCTTATTTCAATTTTCACTAAGCAAAATGTTCACGGGCTACTTGCCAGATAATTTTGGGAGCTATCGGTTGAACACCTCTTTTTTGTTGTTGAATCGAAATATCAGCGATGATTTTCCAATGTTTGGCTAAGTCTCTGTAAGCTTTCCAAACGGTATTTTTAGGGTCGTAAATATGTCCCGGTTCAGAACTTACACCATTCAATTCCATGATTTTGATATTTTTCCCTTCGTACAAATCTTCAATAGATTTTACTTTCATATCAAATCGTCCGTAATGAAAACCTTCTATCGGCAGAGCGATTTTATCAAATACTTGATTCAGTTTTTCATTAATCAAGAAATTATTATCTAAAAATTTTGTACCTCTACAATGGTTTCCGATGGGTTCGAGCAAACGCTTTTCACCTACGGGTATTACTTCTTTTATTTTTTCTCCCAAACGCAAACGCATGGTTTCAAGTTGAAATCTGGCACGAGTACTTGCTTGCATCAGTGCTTCAATACTTGATTTCCCATCACCAATGACGGATAAAAATTCTTTTCGGGTTACAGAGCTTACTTGCCCTTTGGTCTCTTCGGGCAAACGATAATACAATACGCCCAATTCAATCTCAAAAGTGATAAATTCTTGAATGATAAAATCTTCTTGAAGGTTTTTTAAGTACTTTTCAAGAGCCTCTTTATCATTGATTTTTTCTACTTGAGAGCCTCTTTCGCCAACATTGGGTTTACAAATAATCGGGAAATTCAATTGCTTTTCTTCAATCATCTCAAGTACTTTTTGCAAAGTACTTTCTTTTTTGACAAAGAAATAGGTAGGCAAAAAAGCCGATGGAATTTGCTTGAGAATGTCAATTTTACTTTCACCAAAAAAACCGCCGTAGTCAATACAAGGGTCGGCATTGGTGAAAAAAGTAAGCGAACGAGTTCGGACAGCTTGATACAACCAATAAGGAAGTAGAGGGATGTAAAACATCCACCATGTCCAATATTCAAAATGCGTAAGTTTGATAAACCAGAGCGGTAATTGTATTTTATTCATATTGCAAACTTACGCATAATGAGGAAATGATGGATGTCGGTTAGCGGACAGTTTTTTTGATTTGGGATGTTGGATTTGGGATTTCGGATTTTAGGTCTTCGGATTTTAGGTCTTCGGATTTCAGTCTTCGGCTTTCGGATTTTGGCAATCGGATTTTGGTCTTCGGCTTTCGGATGTCGGCAATCGGATTTCGGATTTTCAGATTTCGGATTTCGGCAATTGGATTTCGGATTTTTCTTAAAAAAAATTAATCACTCAATCACAATTCACTAATTCACAATTAAAAAGCTGAAATCCGAAAGCCGAAATCCCACACCTATCATTGCCCCAAATGTTGAATAGCCTTTCTTCTTGGAATCGTTAAAATTTGTTTTTGTCGCCCGTCTATATAATGTACTTTTCCGTTGATAAACAAACCTTGTTCTTCCAACATTACTCTCACTTCTTTATTATTCCATTCTGGAATTTTCACTTTAGCGTTTAATTCAATCGCATAAGCAGTATTTTCGTTCAAAGGATATTCGCCATTGCCAGGTACTCCGCCTTGCATATCCCACATACCAATTGTAGTTCCTGCGGCGTGACCATGATAACCCACTGGATGCGAGTAAATCTGAGCTACCAATCCATCTTGTTCGGCTTTGCGGAGCGAAAGTGCTAAGATTTGATTTCCCGTCATGCCCACTTTAAAGAAGCCAGTCATAATATCTTGCAAGCGATTGCCCGCAACTAAAGCTTTTCGTAAGTATTCTGGCAATTCAGTCTCTTCTGGACGTAATACATAAGCCAATTCTTGCACATCGGTATTCAAACGCAAGTACGTAATACCAAAATCGCAATGCAGTAAATCACCCGGATAAATCACATCTTCGGTTGGGCGACGGTCGTAAGGCCAATTAGTTTTATCAGGGTCAGGACGTTGTACATCTACCGTCGGATGAAACCAAGTATCTAATTTCAGTTCCGCCACTCTTTCACGGAAATACCAAACGACATCTTCGGTAGTAGTTACGCCCGGAATGATTACTTTTTCAGAAAAAGCCTCCGCAATAATTTGGTGCGTAATACGGTCGAGGGTTTCGTAAAGAGCGATTTCTCTTGGCGTTCTACTTTCAAGCCAACCCACAGCCAATTTTTCACTGGAAACAATTTTCTCTTTACTTTTTTCAGAAAGATGTTGCACCAGCGATTCATGTTCAGAATGCGAAAGACCGTCGGAATGAGCAAATTGTTCAGAAACATCCACCGCAATTTTTTTAGGATTTCTTTCTTCAATCAAAGCCGAAAGGCGTTTCCATTGGTTAGGTTCTTCTTCGGGTTTCCAAGCAGATTTAAAAATTGTTCCCACATTATAGCGAGCCACCGCCAGACATTCTAATCCTTCTTTTTCGCCTTTATCATAAATCAATAAAATCGTTCTTCGGCGAGCGTTCAGCCAAGTAGAAGGCAACATTGTTTTGATAATTGGGTCTTCGTTGTACTCACGAGCAATAATTAGCCACATATCAATTCCCTGCTTCCGCATCAGCGAAGGTAAAAGAGTTTTGAAACGTTCTTCCAATAATTGGTCTTGCAAAACCGCTCTGTCTTTCAGTGGCAAAATTTTAGGAATATCCTGAGCAAAAAGCATTTGCACAGAAAAAAGCAAAGCGATAAAAGGTAAATAGTGTTTGTGCATGATGAAGTAAGTAAGCGTTATAAATGTTGAATGAATATTATTACTTTCTAAAATACATCACTTTTTTTACAAATACTATTGGTTCTATCATTTTCAAAGCTAATTCGCTCTATCATTTTTACTTACAATCCCATACTTTTCTTTCATCGCATTAGATAAATCTGGTAAGTAGATATGATTAAATACTTTTTTCCATTCTGTGATTTCTTCAAAACTATAATCTAATGGTTCATTATCACCATAACTCATGAAATATTGTTTTTTCATTTTGGTGTCGAATTTAATAATACTTTTTCCAACGGTAACCAATAAAAACTGTTCATCCAAGTATTCTAATTTTGTCGGACGCTTATTGAGGAAAAGGGCATTTTTAAAATCTCCAGTTTTAAGATTATAAGTTTTTATTTGATGCTGACTTACGAGTGAAATCAATTCACTGTTGGGAGAAATCGCTATTTTCTGTACATCAACCAACGTTTTGGAAATACTTGGAATAACTTCTTTTCCACTTGGATACTCCCAAAGTTTGATAGAATTATCAGCATAAGTAACCCATAGCCAATTTTTATTTTTAGATAAATGTAGCGTTTTGATGTTTTTTTCTTTTGTTAAAAAATCAACCGACTTGTCAGTTTCTAAATCTTTAACATAATTGATATGATTGTATCCATTGAGAGTATTTATTAAAAATCTATCATTGTCTGCAAAAGAAACAGACTCATTAAGCAGATTAAATTTTAAATTTTGAGGTTCTTTTTTATCTGCCAAGTCAAGAAGCATGGCTGTACCGTTTTCAAAACTTACCAATAACCATTTTTTATTGGGTGAAATATCTTTTGAACCAAGTTTATGATTTTTTACCGAATCTACTTCTGTCCCTTTTTCTATATCCCAAATTTTGGTAGGACTATTACTATGTTTAACAATTAGCCATTTACTTTTATTAGAAAAATAAACATCTACGATGTCTGATTCTTTTTCCAAAAAGTTTTCTTTTGAGGTTTCGTTTAAAGAAATGATTTCTGTTTTTTTATTATCATAATTGATGGCTAACCATTGGTTATCCTCAGAAAATTTTTCAGTAGAAATTTTGTCCTGAGTATTCATTTCTTTAATTAAGGACATAGATTTTAAATCCCAAATCTTTGCTTTTCCATTCAAGTAACTTGTAATTAAACACTTTTCGTTACTCGAAATATTAGCATAATTCATCTCTGGTTCTTTTTCTAAAAAAGTGGGTATTTTACCATTTTCTAAATCCCAAATCTTTACTTTTCCATTCAAATACTTTGTAATTAACCATTTATTACTCTTTGAAATATTTACAGAAAATGTTTCTGGTTCATTTGCTAAAAAATCAGGTTTTTTACCCGTTTCCCAATTCCAAATTTTAGAGGAATAATCAAAATAATGGGTAATTAACCATTTGTTATTTCTTGGAATATCAATAGAACTTACTACTTTCTCTGAACTTAAAAAACCAAGAACCGCACCAGTAGAAATATTCCAAATTTTTGAAGTTCCATTTTCAAAAGCTGTAATAATCCAGTTATTGGTTTCGTCAAGAACACTATTTTCAATCCCTTTAGTAGCTGTTATAAGTGGACGAACTAATTCCGTTTCTAAATTGCAGAGAGTAACACTTTTATTTTGATGAATGACTAACAACTTTTTGGCATCTGATGAAAAAAATGCTTGTGTTACATTTCGTTCGTCAGTCAAGAAATTCCGAGGCTTTTTAGTCTTTAAATCCCAGAGTTGCACGGTTTTGTCTTTATACCAAGCTACCAGATATTCGTCGTCTTCTGAAATAGTTACATCTTCAACATTTTTTTCATACTGAATAAAATCAAAGAATTTTTTATTGACAAAATCCCAAATCTGAGTTATCCCGTTTACATGCTTAATAACCGCAAATTTGCTATTATCGGAAATTATAACGCCTAAAATTTCTTCTTCTTTTGGTAAAAACTTGATGCTCTCGCCCTTTTCTAAATCCCAACACTTAGCTGACATTTTTTCATCAATGGTAATCAACCATTTGCTATCTGGCGAAATAGTAACTTTATTAATGTATTTTTCATTAGATAAAAAACTTTTACCTTGTCTGTTACTCAAGTCCCAAACCTTAGAACTGTCATCTTGATATTTAGTAATGAGCCATTTGCTATCTTTTGAAATAGTTGCTTCTTCGATTTTTAAGTTCTCAGCAAGGATTTTTTTAGTTTTTTCACCTTTCTTTAAATCCTCAATCATTGAATAGCCATCCCAAAAATTTGCAATAAAAAGCTTTCCATCAGACGAAACCGTAGCCGAACGAATACCTATATTTTTAGAATAGAAAGTTGTAGAGGTTTTACTTTCTAAATTCCAAACTTTAATGATACTATTGATATTGAATGTAATAAGCCATTTTGAATCATCAGAAATTGTTGTCCAGATAATGTCTTTTTCTTTAGCAAAAGAAGTCTCTAACTTATTTTCTTTCAAATTCCAAACAGTAAGTGTTTTATCCTCATTTTCAGCAGAAAGCCATCTACTATCAACCGAAATTCGTATATCACGCAGCTTATTAAATCTTTTGCTGGTAACAGGAATAACATTTTTAGAATCGTAGGTATCCAAATCCCAGAGGATAGCAGTTTTATCACTATATTTGGTGATTAACCATCTTGAATCCGAAGATAAAATCACGCCAACAATGCCCTTTTCTTCGGTAAGTATTTCAACTGGCCTCTGGGAAATTAAGTCAAAAATTTGGAGTCTTTTATTCTTAAAAAGAACAAAAAGCCATCGGCTATCGGAAGAAGTTTCTACATTTTCTACATTATCAAAGTAATTAAGAACCCTAAAATGATGAGTATTGCTTTTATTGAATACTTTTTCAGTTTGTTCCCTTACCATCTTTTGTACATCAACGTCACTTGAATCTGCGTAAGCATATTCTAATAATTTCATCCCTTGTCCCGGGCCAATTTTATCCGACTCTGAAATCCAATACAGTAGTTTTGCCTTTTCACCATTCATGAGGGCATCTTCTTTTTGTTTTTCAATTGCCTTAAATACTTCTTTGATTTTTGTATCTACCTCTCCGTGTTTAGCTTTATCTGTTCCTGCTAAAATACGAGCGATATTATAACGCTTTATTGCATCAGTAGTTTTTTTATTTTTAGCTAATTTATTTCCTTCTGCAAGGTAATGTTCAAAGCTAATGAGGTTTTGTCCTGTACTAAAAAAACTTAGCAACACACATAATATAAGTAATAGTGGTTTCATTTAATTCTGTTTTTGATTTTCGATATTTCAGTTTGTAGCATAATCCCTTCTCTTTTACTATCCAAGTCTGTGATTGTATCAATTCTATTTAGAATATTCGTTGCTGAATCGCAGTAATATTTTGCTACTGGAATACCTCCATTCCTTTCGAGATTATCAATATTATCTTTTAAACTTCTTGCTTGTTGAAGATATACTTGATTCAAAGCGTGAGTAGCCTGTATTCTTAAAGAATTAGCCTGATCCCTGGCTTTTAAGGCTTCATCTTTGGATGAATCTGCTTCATAATATAAATATCCTATCACAGTCAAGATTCCCAAGAGTACAAACATTGCCCCTGAAATAGTATAGAACCTTCGTCTTATTTTAATTTTAAGCTCTTCTTGCCTTCTTTTACTGGAGAATTCTAAAATGGGTTCTATCAGTGTATCATGCCCGATTTCATAAATGTACCTTCCATAAGAATCTCGTTCTTTTCTTAATAAAGTACTGTCTTCCAACTGTCGTAATACTTGTTCTGAAAAGCCGTATTCTTGTTGAATATGATTACTTTCAAAGGGAATACGACGATTATTCTGAATAAATTTATCTTCTAAAGTTCTTCGGACATTCTCTTGTTCTGTTACTTCAAGTTTATTCAATGCCGATTGATAATAATTTTTAAAGATGTTTTTGATATTACCCAAAACGGCTTCGGTAATTACCAGTTTCTGCTGTTCAATTACTGTATGTTCTTCAATAAACCTACAAATAATTTGAAGGGCAGCTGTTTCTATTTTTCCATCATAATCATTCTTTACTCGCTTGATAATGCTATCAATCACTGTCGATTCAAAACTGAAATTGGGCGAAAGAAAAGTATCACTGATAATTTGTGAAGGTTTTTCAATTGCCATTCTGGCACTTTCTTCCGAGATAGCATCCAGTTCGTAATGATGTTGTAAAAGGTTGGGCAAGTACTTGGTTAGTCTATTCAATAATGACATTCTATCTGCCCGAATCGAAAACACGATTTTTATATTGGGTTTTTCATATAAGAAATCTATTTGCTCGTGACTCAAACTTTGAAATAATTCATGCTCGATAATACTTCTACATTCTTCCGGAAGTGTCTGGTAAAGTAAATGTCCAATTTGGGCAGCAAAGGCATCTATTTCTTGTTCGCTATAAGAAAATAGTTCTTCAAATTGGTCGAAAAAAAAGATAATTGGCGTGTTTTTATTTTTATACTGATGCTGTTTTATCCAATACCAAAAGTGGTCATCCTCAGACATTTTAGCTTTGAGTGGTAACATAAAATCCAGCTCTTGCACATCATTGGATAAATGTTTTATCAGTGTATCGTGCGGTGAGTTGTTAATGCCACCTAATACATTTCCTTTTTCTTGGGTATATAATCGTATTTGAAAATACTTTGCTTTATTGAGAAGAGATTGTTCTAATTTGGGAATAATACCAGCATTAATCAATGAGCTTTTTCCATAGCCACTTTTTCCGTAAAGTATAACCAATTGTTTTACAAAAAGTAATTGATAAAATGCTTCAATATCCTTCTCTCGTCCCATAAAGAGTGATTTTTGAGCAGTAGAAAAAGGTGTAACGCCCGGATAACGATATGTTTGATTCATATAGTCCATCATTCAATATTATTAGTGGTTTATATAATGCTTAATTGACTTTATTAACTGTTCAAATCCATTCACATAGTTCTCGGGAGTTAGGTCGCCTCTGTTTTTCTCTTTAAATTCTGCCATAATATCATCATAGTTTTTCTTCAAACTCAGTATTCTATCTCTTTCATCTTGTAAATCTTTTATACTTTCTTCCTTCTCCAAACGCTCATTAAAGCTTTCTTTTAGCTCTTTTAATTTGGCATCGAAAATGCTCATAGCTCTTTCTCTGAACATCGTATCATTTAACGCATCGTCAATTTGGCAAGGCAATACTCTTTTGCCTGTAAGTTCAGCAACATGGAAAGCCTTTAAAGATTCCTGAGCAACCCAGCCAGAAGTAAGAAAATGTTGAGAAATTAATTGAAGAATAAAGTCGCATTTAGCAATACTTTGATTGATAAAAACAGGAATATCATAGCCAATTGGATTATCGGTGTCGATAATCACGGAAAGCCCCAAGGCTTCTAAATCTTTCTGTACTCGTAAAGCAATAGCTTGGTCATTATGGTTGTAAGAGATAAATACTTTTGCATCAAGTGTTTCCTTATCTCGTTTGGGTATTCTAAGTAACTGATGCTCTTTACAAGCATTATAAACTTCTTGGAGGAAATCAGCAGGTTTTTCACCTTCAAATTGAAGCTGAAATCTATCCCAAACCAAAATATCAACGTCGTCTTCGGCTGAATGCACCATCGAAAAACGTTCTCCGCCAATCAAATTTCCATTAGATTCTGAAATCAATAATCGAATAAGCAATTGGATATACCATTTTTCAAAACGAACACCAAGAAAAACAAAGACAGGATTATTTTGTAATACAAACTCAATTTTTTCGGGAAGTGGCTGTTTACCAAAAATATTTTTGAAGTATCCAAACCAATCATCAAAAGTAAAAGTAGCGTCGTAACGTTCTAAATCACCCAACAGTTTATAAATCAATGGATGTTCTTTACTTGGAATCTGATTGATAACGGGTACGTCTTTGTTAGTTCTGGAATACCTGCTTACCCTAAAGCCGTCGGGCTTATCGGCGAATACTTCCTCAAAAGCATTTTGAAGATTATCGTCGGGTAGTAATGAAATAATCAGTGGAATTGGTAATTGGGCAATTTGTCGGAAATGTTTTTCCCATTCTTTTCTTTGGTCGAAATACCATTTGGCAAAGCGGTAAATGTGCATTTCCTCTTTTTGCTGAGATTTAAGACTCATCAACTCTTCTTTGATGAAAGAAAAATCAGAAAAAGCAATTTTACTAAACCGCCTCCTTTCAGAATTATCAATTACTTTATCATAGTAATATTCATAGGCGGATTTGATAGATTCATCAAAATTTTTACCTTCAAAATGGCATACTTCTGGGCCTAAAACAAGCACGCACTTTCCCTCTTGAATTGCTTCAAGAATGACGGAAATATTATCACTCATAGCTACTTAGCGATTAACTACAATTATTTTTTGTAAAAGGTAGTTAAAAAAGAAAATAGAGAAAAGAAAATATTAAAAAACTTATCTAACGGTAAAAACTTATATTCTTTACTGGTAATCTTTAAATAAAATTTATTGCCAATATCCACTTTTAACACTTTCAAAACATTTATTATCATAAGTGAAGAATGCACAGTCTTGAATAAGAACATTTTATTTTGAATTATTTATCAGTTTTTCTATTTAGTTTTAGGTTCGGCAGCAACAGTATTTTTAATATTCAAACCTTTTAACATATAAACCAATGAAAACCTACCTCAACTTAATTGTACTCTTTTTTATTAATTCTCCACTATTTGCTTCGCATCTCAAAGGTGGAAATATTCAAGTGTCACAAGTAAATGACCAAAATTTGACTTATGAAATCACCGTGACCATTTACTCAGATTTAACTTTGGGTATAAGGGCTTATATGGAACAGAAAGAAATACCCGTTTGCTTTGGCGATGGTAGTTCGGGCATTGCTTCAAGAGTAAATGGCAATGGAAACGGAGAGGAAATAAGCAATAGTATCGGTAAAAGTATTTACAAAATTCAACATAAATATGCGTCGAATCTTACGGCTTATCGGGTTTATGTTGCTCTTCTGAGTAGAAATCAAACTATTCGTAATATCAAAAATGCCGATTATGTGCCTTTTTATATTGAAACTTTATTCAATCCAAAAGCCATTAATTCAACGCCAATTCTTAATAATGACATTGGTGTTTTGTATGCAAAGGTTAAACAAGTATTTGTTTACAACCCAAAAGCTACTGATATTGAAGGCGATAGTTTGTCATATCGGCTTACGATGGCAAGAACCAGTACCTCTAACGATTGTTCTACTTTAGGAATACCTATTGAAAGCTTTAAACAGCCTAATGAAGTAAACGAAGTAGGAACTTTTAAAATCAATGAAATCACTGGCGATTTAACGTGGAATGCTCCTACTCAAATTGGGATTTATACTTGTTCTTTTATGGTTGAAGAGTGGAGAAAAGGCATCAAAATAAGCTTGACCGTAAGGGATATGGAAATTGTGGTGAAAGATGAAGCAGGCGAAACAGCAACGATTCCTCCGTTTGAAGCAGTGATAAAAGCACCGATTGTAAATGAAGTATCGAATCAGGCATTGGTTTTATCTACTGAAAATGAAGTGATTTCTGATATGGAGTTTACCATCTTTCCAAACCCAAGTAGCGGTGTATTTAAGGCAGAGGTTATTACAAAACTACCTTCAAAAGTAGTTTTCCAGCTTTTTGATAATTCGGGGAAACTTTTACAAGAGTTCAAGCATACGAATGTTGGTCTAACACACTTTCAAGAATTTAATGTAGAAGCCTTTTCGGAACAAATGCTGATATTAAAAGTAATTAACGGAATACATTCTATTACGAAAAAGGTCATTATCAAATAAGCTCTTTCATACTTCTATGCAGAGAACAATTGAAAATAGTTGGAACACTTAGTAAAAACTATTTTTCAACTTTGGGAAGAAATTTTTCAGAGAAGAAAAAGTATTTTTCTTCTCTGAAAAAAACTTTCGCAGGTAAGAAAGACTTTTTTTCCTTCTTAGAAAAAGCTTCCGTAAGCAAGAAAAACATTTTTTCTTTCTTGAAAAAAATCTTCGGAAGAAAGAAAAAATTAGACTTTTATCTTCTCAGAAATTTTATAAATATCAAAAGCTACTTTTTGAATATCTATAAACTGCTCTGATATCAACATCAATTCTTCTTGATTTTTAAAGGTATTTTTCAAAGATATAATTCTTAAATCTTGATGAATTACGCCGTCTTCGGAATCCAAAATAATCATGGCTTCGGTCATAAGTTTTTCTGTATTCATTGCCACTAATTGTAGCTTTTCAAATTCTTGTATGTCGTCGCAATGTTCGGTGATGTACAATGCTAAAGTAGCAATGTAGGATGTCATCAAATGGTTCAAGACCGAAAACTTATGTACTTCTTTGATACTCAACTGTTTGCTTTTTGGTTCAGAGAACATTCTTTGAAAAGCAGAAGCTAAGTTGGCACTTCGTACATATACTTCTTTACGTATAATTTTATAGGGAATTTTATCGTACTGTTGTCCGAAAAAATAGGCTGAAACCTGATGATAATAAGCCAAATTAGCTTCTATCATTTCTATCAATACAGTTCTGAGTTTTTGATGTTCCCAACTTGGCAATAAAAAATGGCTTGCCATAAAAGCGATACTTCCGCCAATCAAAGTATCATATACTCTTTCTATAAAAACGGCTTTGCTCAATAATCCTTGAAAATCGTATAAAATCAGGATAAAGGGTGTCATGAACAAAACACTGATGATATAATTTTTTCGGATAAAAATGAATGTTCCCAAAATACAGAATAGCAATATGCCAAAAAGTGCATTTTCGTTTTCTACCCAAGCCAAAATAAACATTCCGATACCAACGCCAATAATTGTACCTATCAAACGATGATAGTTTCGTTCTTTGGTTAGGCTAAAAGCAGGTTTCATAATAACGATAATCGTCAATAATATCCAGTTGCTATGCAGAAAATGGGAAAATTGGGCAATTAAAAAACCCAATAACATAGCTGATGAAACCCGAATGGCATGACGAAAAACCCCTGATTTTAGATTGAGGTTTTCACGAAACAAATCAAAACTGTACTCTTCGTGTGAAATAAAATATGCTGATTGTGTTTTACTTTTAATCAGTTTATTAGCTTTTTTATCTTTAAAATAGCTATTGATTTTTCTGATTCTCAGGTAAATATTTTCAATGTTTACGTCAATACTCTTCAAAGCCTGAATCCCACTTTCCGAAAATGTTTCGGGCGAGTACGACGACTCCAATATTTCTATTTCTTGTTTTAAATCTCTGATTTCACGAGGTAATCTTAATGAAAAATTGGGTTTTCCGTCGGCTTTCAGAGCCAAACCAATTTCTTCTAATTGGTCGGATAAATGAATGAGTACTTCTTCAAAATGTTTCAAAATGCCCACATCGTCAAACTGCTGATGAAGGGTTTGATAACTGTAAAAAGTAGAAAGGGCTTGCTCAAACAAATCCATGGTATCTACAAATACAATTACTAAAAAACGTCCTTCTTGTGTGGATTCTCGAACAATTTCTCGGCTTTTAAAGAGTAATTCTCGTACTGCATTTTGTTTATCATTCACAGTAGCTTGGCACAAAAGCAGTTTTTTATAGTTTTCATCATAATCCATTCCTGCTTTATAAAAACCTGATTTTATTCTCATAAAATTGGCTACTTCTATCACACATTCACCCAAAGTTTGTTGTGCCAAACGATAAGGCATGATTTTGTACAGAGACAAACTCAGCAAGGAATACCACAAACCACCAGTAAGTATATACAAAGAGTAATGAGCAATTTCGGCAAAGGAGCGTACATGACTAAGCCCCAAAGTAAGTACCAACAAAGCGGCAGTACCAACCAAAGAACTACGGTTGCCATACACGTGAAGCATTGAAAAAATAAAGCTAAAGGCAACCACCACAAAGCCTAAAAGAACGATAGAATTACTCGCAAAACCAACAATAAATGCGACAACCGACACCAATACGGTACTTACCAACATGGCATTGCGTCGGTGAGTAATTGGGCCAGGAGTATCGGCGATACTGGCACATAAAGCACCCAGAGAGATAGTAATCCCGATTTGCTGTAAATGATATTGAAATAAAATTAAACTTGGCAAGACGACGCCGATTGTCACCCTGAGACCATCTCCGAAGTAATGACTCCAAACAAAATTCTTGATTTCGTTGGTGGTTTGTTGTGTTTTCGAGGTCATGGTTTTTGCGATGCTCTGTAAATGTGATAAGTAAAAATAGATATTTTCTAAAAATAGTATGCACAACCTTTGGCAATAAGAAAGAATAATCGTTTTTAATAGAATTTTTCTATAACTTCCATGCTCAAATCTGAAGCCTTCCTCAAAACCCCTACAATACTATGAAAATCAAAACTTTAATACTTTGTTTTTGTATTTTATTGAAGTTTATTCTCCAATATACTTTAATTAATGCTGGTTATGACTTACATCGAGATGAATATTTGCATCTCGACCAAGCTCATCATTTGGCTTGGGGATATTTATCTGTTCCGCCCTTTACTTCTTGGATTTCTTATTTGATACTTTCTTTAGGAAACAGTGTTTTTTGGGTAAAGTTTTTTCCCGCTCTTTTCGGTACTCTTACTTTACTGCTGGTTTGGAAAAGCATCGAAGCCCTTGGCGGTGGTATTTTTGCTTTGTTGGTTGGGGCTTTTGCCATTATTTTTTCCGCCATTTTACGCATCAATACACTTTTTCAACCCAACTCTTTTGATGTTCTTGCTTGGACTGCCGTTTATTTCTTTTTGCTAAAGTACATCATTACACAAAAGAATCAATGGCTTTGGTACATAGTCTTTATTTTTTCTCTTGGCTTCTTAAATAAATACAATATTGTGTTTATGTTGATAGGCTTAGTGCCAGCTTTATTGATTTCAGAACATCGTAAAGTTTTCTTGAGTACCGAACTCTATTTAGCTATTCTAATGGGTTTTTTCTTGATTCTCCCCAATCTTTTTTGGCAATATCATCATCATTTTCCTGTGTTTTATCATTTAGAACTTCTTTCTAAAATACAATTAGTCAATGTAAATAGAATCGACTTTCTGAAAGAACAAATACTCTTTTTTTTCAATTCATTTTTTGTGTTAATTATCGCTTTTATCGCCTTTTTTAGGTATCAACCTTTCAAAAAATTTCAGGTTTTTGTCTTTGCTTTTGTCTTTACCTTACTCCTTTTTGTATATCTCAAAGCCAAAGCTTATTATGCCATTGGCTTGTATCCGATATTTTTTGCTTTTGGTGCGGTATATATCGAATATTTGCTGAAAGATTCTTGGAAAGTCTATGTGCGTCCTTTGGTGCTTTTGTTGATTGTCGGGCTTTTTATTCCTGTTATCAAAGTAGCTTTTCCAGTACTGAGTCCTGCGGAAATAGAACAAAAAGCTCAGTCTTTCAAAGATTTTGATTTGCTAAAATGGGAAGACGGTGAAAATCATACACTACCACAAGATTTTGCGGATATGCTCGGATGGAAAGAACTGGCACAAAAAGTAGATAAGATTTATGAACAAATTCCAGACAAAGCCCACACTTTAGTACTTTGTGATAATTATGGACAAGCGGGAGCTATCAATTATTACTCAAGATTTAAGCAGATAAAAGCCGTTACGGTGAATGCAGATTATATCAATTGGTTTCCGGCTTTAGATAAAGTCATAATCAAAAATATTATTCTAATACAAAATGCTGACGACGATGATAAAAACAGAGAAAAAGAACGACCACTTTTTGAAGCGGTATCATTAGAAAGTAAAATCGACAACCATTTTGCCCGTGAATATGGCACAAGTATTTATTACCTCAAGAATGCCAAAGTACCCATCAATCATTTCTTGAAAGAAGACATCGAAGAAGAGCAAAAAAATTGGGAATAGAATTTATTTTAGAATTTTTGATTGGGGATGTCGGATGTCAGATTTCAGATGTCGGATATATAGAATTTCTAAAACCCTAAAGTCTTGTATCTTGTATCTTTAATCTAAAGTCCAAAATCCTAAAGTCTTATAGTCCTAAAGTCTTATAGTCCCCCAAAAACCTACTTCTGATAAACCGAATGCGTTTTTGCAACGATTTCTTTAATGATTTTATCAAGTCTCTGGGCTTCTTCCTCCAGATTTTTGATAAAATCAGATTTTTCATCATCACTAATCATATACTCTTTGTTTAAAAGCAAATGTGTAAAACCCAACATATTAGCCACTGGGCTTCTGACTAAATGCGACTGTTGCCAAGCGATATCATTAAGAATACTCAATTGCTCCTTGATTTTCATTTCAGCCTTTTTGCGTTCGTTGATATTGGTGGCGTTGAAAGAAACACCAATAATTTGCTGTGCATTGTCGTACACAGGAAAATAACGAAGTTTAAACCAAACCATTTTTTGGTTGATTTTCATCTGCGTTTCCTTTCCTACGATTTCACCCTTCATGGCTTCTCTGAAAGATTCAAAAAACGAATACTCCATACCATTCAGTAAATAATTCCTGAAATCATCCCCAATTTTGATTTGTAACTTATGTGAAAGTCGGACACTTTCTTCGGCAGATTTATTAAAATTGATGATTTTATAATCGGGGCCAATGAAGATATTAGAATCTGGCGAACTGTTTAGAATAGCCAATAATTTACGTTCAGAACTTTCCAATTCTTTGATAATCTGGAGGAGTTTTCTTTCAATAGGTTGAAAAATATAAATAATTTCAACCACAATAATACTTATCGAAAACAAAGCCAGCACTACTTCAATCACAACAATAAGCCAAAGTTTATGGTCGGCTTCTTGTTCTAATTTTTTCACAGTGTCGTCCATTTCCACCAAAAAAGCCGCTTGATTCTCGCTCAATTGACTAATAATTCCTAAGTCAATTTTATCCTGTAAATGTCTTCCAACAAAATCAATTCTTGGTGAAAGTTCTCTAAGCATTTTACGAGCTTCCTCATTTTTGATAGCATGAATCTTCAAATCAGCATCACCATTGAGCAAAGCATAATGTGCTTTTCGCCAAAGCTGATAGGTTTTTTGAATATCCGACAAAGAAATCTGCTGATGAAAAAGTTTGAAAATCTCAAGGTTTAGTTTCTGACTAAGCATCCGCTGTCGCCCCGAAATATTAATTACTTTAGAATCTTCTTTTTTCTGATAAAGCCAATACTGAATAAAAAACTGATTAACAGTGATAATCAATATCGCCATTAGCACACCAATGAAGTATCTATTTTTATGTTTACGAATCATATTGTTGATGAAAAATTATATCAATAGATCGAGAGGCTTCTTTTTTGAAATAATTGAGTTTTTATTAAAAAAATAGCTGTAAACTTCACTAAAAAGAGTTGGCGATAAAATTCCTCTACGAAACTCAATTATCAATCATTTTTTTATTGAATTAAGCTTAAAAATACAATTTTTCAAAATATTGTAATCAATTGTAAAAATATTAATCACTTTGTGTGGAAAGTAGAGCAACTTGTTATTAATGGTAGTATTCTTAATTTATACTCAAAAAATAAAGTACTCATTGCTCAATTAGCAAAAAGATGCGAGGCAAAAGCTTTGAGCTATACTTATATTACTCATAAAGATTTTAACGCACTTAAAATAATTTTTTACTTCTTCATCAATTTATTTTTTTTACATATATTTGATGTGTTGAATATTTGCCTAAGCTCATCTTCTGTTTATAGATGATTTTTACTGAATCTATAATTTTTAGCCAAACTCTGTATGTATAAAGTTTTACTTGCTTCTGTCGGACATTTCTTTGATTCGACCGCCGAAATCCCCTCAATCTTTAAAAGAGCAGGTTGTATTGTTGATGTTTTTTGTTCGGAAGAATCTTGGCTTAGGAGTAACCGATTTCATGATAATTGGATTGAAGCACCTGACGACGAAGAAAATTTCAAGTATCATTTAGCTGATTATGTTAGAAAAAATACAGACAATTACAATTGGATTCTGCTACTTGATGAGTTTACCTTGAAGTTGATGAACAACTTTATTGGTGATGACCAACTACTTATTGATAGGCTTTTGCCGATTAAAAAGATTGAAAACCGTGAAGTATTATCTTCAAAAATCGGAATGTCTAATGCTTGTACCAGATACAACATTACTACTCCGAGGTTTATCAATTATACCGAAGACCTTTCTTTAGACTACATTGCCCAAAATCTTGATTTCCCGATTTTATTGAAAGAAGACTTTAGTTTTTCTGGCTTGGGTATTCAGTACTGTGCTACCATCAATGAATTTCAGGCTTGTTTAGATAAAGTACTTAGCAAAAAGAATCTTGTTTTACAGGAATTTATTGTTGGCGAAGATATTGGCGTAGAAGCTCTTTTCTATAATGGACAATTAGTAAGCTATAATTGCTCTACGATTTTGTCTTATATGACGGATAAATTCTCGTTTACCACTCGCAGAATTTACTATCAAGATGCAGATTTAGCCCTACAACTCAAAAAACTGGGTGAAAGCTTTGGAATTAGTGGCTTGGGAAGTATTCAGTATATCTATCATAAAGAAAGAAATTTGTTTTACTTGATAGAAACCGATTTGCGTTCAAACTCTTGGATGCCTTATTCGAAATTTATGGAAAATGATATGTCGGAAGGAGTTAAGCAAATTATGAGTGGCAAAATTATTGGTGAGTTCCCCAAAACTACACCAGTCAATGAAAGACTTGAAATTGCTATTTTCGACAGAGATGTTAGACGTTGCATGAAGAATAAAGACCTAAAAGGTTTTCTCCGTTGGGCATTTAATTACAAAGGCTACTGGCGTTTTATGCCTTTTTACGATACCAAACTCTTCAAACGCATTTTCACTAAACTGTACAAAGACTTCTTTAAGATAGCGTAATAACGATGAAATAATTCATCACTTACAGATTGAAGTAACTAAAAACAAAAACGGCTGTACTTAAAAGTACAGCCGTTTTTGTTTTTAGTTAAGCACGCCAATGTTAACAAGTATCCCCAGTTGTTTAATAACAATGTCTATATTTTAGAAGTACTATATCGTCTAAATGTATGAAACTGGCAATATAAATTAATCTGATATTAAGATTTGAAAAAAGATTAGTTTGTAATACATTCGATTAAAAATAAAGTATTATTAGTAGGCAATGAAGTAATGATTTGCCTAATACTTTTCCAGTATTGATAAACTTTGCTTATATTGAACCTTTACAACATTGAAAGCTATTTCAATTAAAGCTTAAAGATGTATTAAATAATATGTAAAATCACTATTTAATTTTTTAGCCAATGCAAACATTAGATTTAATACAAGAAATCCAACGCCTACCACTGACGAAAAGGTTTTATGTGATAGAAGAAACATTAAAATCTATCAAAAAAGAAGAAATGCAACAACAAATGGAACTTGCTGCAAATGAGCTTTATGATGACTATGTAAACGATAAAGAACTAACTGTATTTACTTCACTTGATTTTGAAAATTTTTATGAAACAAGGTGAAATTTGGCTCATAGACCTCGACCCTACAAAAGGAGCTGAAATACAAAAGAAAAGACCTGCTATTATTATCAATGACAATAGATTAGGCAAACTACCTTTGAGAGTTGTTGTACCTATTACCGATTGGAAAGACCGCTATAATATTGCTCCGTGGATGGTAAAAATTGAACCTTCTGAAATTAATGGACTTTCCAAAATTTCCTCTGCTGATTGTTTTCAAATACGTTCTCTCTCACAAGAAAGACTTATTAAAAAACTTGGAAATATTGATGACAATACGCTCGACGAAATTAAAGAAGCTATTAAGAAAGTGTTGGATATGTAGATTACCTCATTTCACTGCGAACAGTGAAACGAGGTAAAACATTACTTCACAGGAATAATCACTTTGGTAGTATCCCAACGCAAGATAATATCAACGCCCTCTGGTTTTTCACTGAAATCAATAGTGAATTTTTCTATTGAATCAGATTGCTGAATAGAAGGTACTGGTACTCTTAACACATCTTTTTTATCGTTATAAGATAATCCCCATTGTCCTACTTCTGAATTGATGATGGCAGTCCAATCTGTTTTTTCAGGAATGGTAAAAAGTGTATAAGTACCTGCTTTTAGGGGTTTTCCTGCAAAAAGAACATCTTTTGAAAACTTTATGGTAGTTGCTTCGTTTGCTCCTGTTCTCCACCATTTTCCATAAGGAACTAAGGCTTTTGAACTTTGTTCGCCAAAAATCAAACGCCCTTTTTTCGATGGCTGGCAGTAATCAATTGTGATACTTAATCCATTTTTTTCATACTCGGCTGTGGCAGATGGACTGAAAGATTTGGTATAATAAAACCTAAATAAAAGGGCAGCAGATGCTAAAATTGCCAGAATTATCAGAACAACTTTTAAAATTTTCATCGTTTTTTTTGTGGATTAAGTTGATAAACGTTTGTTGAGTAAAAATAGACAAGTTTAGCTTGCCTTCAAAATGATGTATTTGTTAAGAAGATATAAGACACAAGATTTTAGACTTTTTAGACTTTAAGATTTTTGGACTTTAGAATTTTAAGATTCAAGATTTGGGTAATAGCCTGTGTTTCCAAGAATACTTAGTTTCGGTTGATGTGAGAACCCACAAACATACTTCCTAAACTTACAAATAATCCAATAAGCGAAGCAGGAAAGGCAGTTTCGTAAACAAAATGGCAAATTGCCCAACTGCCCAAGCCCAAAAGCATAGCGGCAACGCAACCAGTGGCATTGGCTTTTTTCCAATATAAACCTACGGTGAGTGGCACAAACAGCGACACCAAACTAAATGCCGAAGATTCGCCTACTAATTCAAAAATATCTTGTCGGGAAGAAGCCATCCAGATACTCGCAAAGGTTACTAATACTACCGAAAACCGAATGATGCGAAGTAATTGTTTATCAGGAAGTGTAGGAAAAAATGGCTTGATAATATTTTCACCTAAAACCGATGCTGGGGCTAAGATTGCACCGCTCGTTGTACTCAAAACAGCCGAAATCAATGCCCCGAAAAAGAGAATTTGCAAGAAAATATTGGTATGCTTCATTACTAAATTCGGGATAAGCATTCGGTTGTCGCTTTGCATCAATTCTGGATGTAAATATTTAGCCATCAAAGCAATAAACAAAGGAAGTAAGGCAACAGAAATATATAAAAAACCTGCCAGAACTGACGCTCTTACGGCTGTATTTTCGTTTTTTGAAGCCATTACTCTTTGAAAAATATCTTGTTGCGGAATAGAACCCAAGCCTACGGTAATCCAAGCAGTGATATATTGAGCTATCCCCAGACCAGAAAATGAACGAGGAGCAAAACTAAAAAATCCCTTGGGCGATTGGTTTAGTACGGGAGTAATACCACCTATTTTTTCTTCTAAAACAAAAAATAAAATCACCAAACCGATGATTAGTACAATATTATGAAAGAAATCTGTCACCGAAACAGACCACATACCGCCCATTAAAGTATAGCTCATCACCAACAAAGCACTTAGCCAAATCCCCGTTTGTAAAGGCCAGCCCATAATTACTTCCAGTACCGTTCCCATCGCAATCAATTGGGCGGCTATCCAACCAAAGTAAGAGGGAATCATCACAACAGCAGAAACCAATTCTGCCGTAGCCCCAAAACGGATTTTGAAGTAATCACAAAAAGTTAAAATATTAAGTCTGTAAAAAGTACGAGCATAAAACAAGCCGACCAAAATCAGACACAAAGCTGCTCCGAAAGGCTCTTCAATTACGCCAGCAATGCCATGTTCGATAAATTCGGAAGGTGCTCCCATCATGGTTTCCGAGCCAAACCAAGTAGCAAAAGTTACCATAGCCGATAAGCCCAACGAAAGCCCTCGCCCTGCCAAAACAAAGTCTTCGGTATTCACTATTTTCCGAGAAGCCCACCAACCGACGAATAGATTGATAGAAAGATATGCCAGAATAAAACCAATGAGCATAGCCGTTTTAAGTTATGAGTTCTGAATGATGAATTTTGAGTTAGTTTGTAAGAAAGTTTTAAAGCATTTAGGATTGGGGGTTTCGGAAATTGGATAAATACTTCTCAAATAATCATTTAAAAAAGCCGAAATCCGACATCAATTCTTTCACAATCCTTCTTATGAACTAATTCATATCTCATAATTAAGCTTATATCCAATCGCTTTGCATATCTTTTTCACGTTTTACGATACAACGTTCTGCCTCTAATAAGTGAAGGTTTTCGTCGATTTCCATCAGCGTTTTAGCATTATGAAGTAATTCTTTGTATGAATTCTTAATTTCTTTTCTTTTCAAAGCTTCCAAAAAACGGCGAATATCATCGTCACTTTCTAAAATTAATGGAGGAACAGATGTCAATTTACCATTTTCATCTTTGGCAACCATCGTAAAGTATGAAGTATTAGTATGTTTTACGCTGGCAGTTTTGATATTTTCAGCCACTACTTTTATTCCTACAATCAATGAACTATTTCCGACATAGTTTACAGAAGCGTGTAAAGACACCAATTCGCCTACTTCAACGGGCTGCTTGAACTCAACGTTATCAACCGAAACCGTTACGACATAAGTACCCGAATGTTTGGCAGCACATACATAAGCTACTTTATCCATCAATGAAAGTAAAATTCCTCCGTGAATTTTTCCACCAAAATTGGCATAAGACGGAATCATTAGTTCGGTTATGGTTGTCCGAGAATAATTTACAGTTTTTGCATTCGTATTTTCCATCAGATATTACAAGTTTATTAAATGTTTTAACGCTCTATAAATGCTTATTTCCTCACTCATTAGCAAGAAATATTGAATATTACTCCACAAACTTAGTGGGTTTTATCTGAAATCAATTAGGAGTAAATACATTTTGAACTGTATATTTGTACAAAAATTGAAATTTTCCAAGAAAATCTCTGCGAGAGTAATTAAATACTTTCGTAATTATTAATATGACTCCTTCGATATTTGTTTGGCTCATTTTACTAACTCCACTTTTAGGGTTTATCATGCCAATTCTGTTGGGAAGAAAACATAATGGCTTGGCGGCTTGGCTGACAATTGGCTTTACGGGCTTGAACCTTATTTTTTCTGTACTCCTGCTTCTTCAAAATCTGCACGCACAGAATCAACATCTTTCTTTTGATTGGTTTATATTGGGCGAAAAAGCCTATTACTTTGGTTTCCTGACCGATTCCCTCACTTTATTGATGCTGGTTTTGGTGAATTTTATCGCCATTTTAGTACAGATTTTTTCCTTGGAATATATGCACGAAGACCCCGACCAATATCGCTATGTTGGCTTTCTGAGTCTCTTTGTGTTTTCAATGTTGGGCATTGTGCTAACTGATAATCTTTGGATAATGTATGCTTTCTGGGAATTAGTTGGTCTAAGCTCATATCTTTTAATAGGTTTTTGGTATCAGAAACCTTCAGCAGTACAGGCTTCAAAGAAAGCATTTTTAGTAAACCGAGTAGGCGATGTGGGCTTTTTACTGGGTATTTTCTTGATTTACTATATTTTTGGCAATGCTGATTTACAAACGCTTCATACAGATTTTTCAAAAAATCCTAATGTCCATTTAGTTCCACTGGCTGGTTTGCTATTATTCTGTGGATGTATCGGAAAATCAGCTCAATTTCCTCTACATACTTGGCTTCCTGATGCCATGGAAGGACCAACCCCTGTTTCAGCTTTGATTCACGCCGCTACGATGGTGGTGGCTGGGGTGTACTTGGTCGCTCGTATTCATCCTTTGTTTGGCATTGAAGAATCCATTTTTGTTGCTTCTATTGGTTGTATTACCATGTTGTTGGGTTCGGTTTATGCTATTTTTCAAACAGATATTAAAAAAACCTTGGCTTATTCTACCATTTCACAAGTAGGTTTAATGGTAATTGGTTTAGGCACAGACGCTTCAATATTTCATTTACTAACACACGCTTTTTTCAAAGCAGGACTTTTCTTAGCGGCAGGTTCTGTGATTCACGCATTGCATCATTCTGGAAATCACCACTTCGATGCCCAAGATATGCGATTGATGGGTGGTTTACGCAAACGCTTGCCCATTACTTTTATTTGTTACTTGCTTTGTTCTTTGGCTTTGGCTGGGCTTCCACTTTTTGCTGGATTCCTTTCTAAAGATGCTATTTTGGCTCATTTATTTTCATTGGCAGAACAAAAACAAAGTACGGCTTTGTATGTTATTATAGGCTTTTTCTTTGTCGGAATTTTGCTTTCTGCATTTTACATGACTCGCCAAGTTTGGATGATTTTCTTCGGAACATTCAGAAACAAAAAAGTACAAATCGAAAGTATTCATGAAGGTTCATGGAAAATTACTTTTCCGATTTCACTTTTAGCAATTTTATCCACAGGTTTTGTGTTTACCCTGAACCCTTTGGATGCCGAAAATGCTTGGTTTTGGCATTTTATGAATCCTAATTTGGTAGAAAAAGTAGCTGAAAACCATTGGATTGCTTATCTGTCCACAGCGATTGCTCTGTTGGGAGTAGCTTTGGGATATTTTCTTAGAAATCTATACTTCAATTTTGAAGTGCCTACTTTAGATGCCGCCAACGAAGCTTTGTTTGTGAAACCTGTTTTAAATTTTGCAGAACAATTACAGAAGTTTGACAAAAAGAGAATCGACAAATTGGTGGATTCTTTGGCGATGATTCAAGTAATTTTTGCTCATATTGTAGCTTGGTTCGACCACGCCATTATCGACGGAATACCCAATGGTTTAGCCTTTTCGGCGGGAATCATTGGTCGAATTACTCGTTCGGTACAAAGTGGAAAAGTGCAGATATACATTGCCATGTCTTTTTTAGGATTAATTGGTTTAATACTTTTTATCATTTTTTCATTTTGATAAAATGATAATTGGATTTCGGGTGTCGGATTTCTGATTTCGGATTTATAAAAAATTATTTCCGAAATCAGAAATCACAAATCCAAAATAAAAGGACACACTACTAATTCATAATTTTTTACATACCAGATACGATTTTCTGATTCAATAATATGCCCATTTTATCAATACTTATCTTTTTGCCATTAATAGCTTCGTTGGTTATTGCCTTTTCGCCCGACCAGTACAAAGCTTATTTCAAATGGTTTACGCTCGGTGTTACGGGAGTAGAGTTATTACTTTGTATTTTCCTTTACTTCAATTTTGATAAAACCACTTCCGACTACCAGTTTCTTGAACAAATAGATTGGATTACACTTCCTTTGGGTACTTTGGGCGTTGGGTCTATCGACTACCTTTTAGGCGTTGATGGCATCAGTTTGCCAATGGTAGTACTTACAGGAATTGTGATGTTTGTAGGTGCAATTTCTTCTTTTGAAATCAAGAAAAAAGAAAAAGGTTATTTTTCACTTTACTTGTTGCTAACGGGTTCGGTGATAGGCTGTTTTATTGCCTTAGATATGTTTTTGTTTTATCTCTTTTTTGAGTTTATGCTTTTGCCAATGTACTTCCTAATTGGTATTTGGGGTGGACCAAGAAAAGAGTATGCTTCTATCAAGTTTTTCATTTACACATTGGTCGGTTCAATCTTTATTTTGATTGTTATGATTGGCTTGTACCTATCAGTTGTTGACCCTGTGGAGACGGCTTTGCAGATGGGTTTAATCAATGATGTAGCTGATATTACGCCACAAATTATTACAGAAGTACAAAATTTATTGAAAGAATTAAAGATACCAAGTCAGCAAATTGTACATACTTTCGACCTGCGTTTTATGCCCGATGCAGGCAATTTTTTACCAAATGCGTGGCTAAGTACTTTCTCTGGCACACAGATTTTAAGCATTTCTGCTCGTGCTTTAGCCTTTATTTTATTGATGATTGGTTTCGGCATAAAATTACCAGCCGTTCCTGTACATACTTGGTTGCCTGATGCACACGTAGAAGCACCAACGCCCGTGTCGGTTGTTTTGGCAGGTATTCTTTTAAAAATTGGTGGTTATGGTTTTTTAAGAATAGCCTATCCAATTTTTCCAGAAGCCGCCGAAGAGTATGCTTTTGTGGTAGTTGCTTTTGGAGTATTGTCGATTCTTTACGGTGCATTCAATGCTTTGGCGATGAATGATTTAAAGAAAATGATTGCTTATTCTTCTGTTTCGCACATGGGTTTTGTGTTGTTGGGAATCGGCTCGCTTACCAGCGAAGGCGTAAACGGAGCTGTTTATCAAATGTTTTCACATGGTGTTTTGTCGGCGATGTTGTTTTTATTGGTAGGCGTTTTGTACAACAGAACGCATGATAGACGCATCGACAGTTATCAAGGATTAGCGAAAAAAATGCCTTTATATACTGCCATGACGGCAATTGCCTTTTTTGCTTCATTGGGTTTGCCTGCATTTTCGGGCTTTATTGGCGAAGTATTTACTTTGATGGGCGGTTTCAATAGTCCATTTATTCCAAGATGGCTAACGGCTTTGGCTACTTTTGGTTTGGTACTGGGGGCAGCTTATTTTCTGTGGACTTTACAAAGAATGTTTTTTGGTAAATTTTGGCTTCGTCATCCCGAACATCCGACGAATGATTTAACGGCTATCGAAAAAACGATGTTATATCCATTAGCCATTTTAGCCTTAATTTTCGGGATTTTTCCACAGTTAATTTTTGACGTTACCAATGCTTCAATTACTGAATTGTTGAAATTGTTTTAAACAGTGATTGGTAAATGGTGATTAGTGATTAGAATTGTAAGAACTCAAGAAAAAATTAGCATTAGGGCTTACGCTAAAGGCTATAAACGATAGGTATAACAATGTTTTTCATGAGAATAAACTATTTTAAGTAAGGACAATAATAAATTCACAACTCATAATTCACAACTATTACTTTAGCCTAAAGCAAAAAATCAATAAGGCATTTTGATACGAGCCATCACCGTATCATTTTTAGTATTAAAGATTTTGAAAGAAGCATTTTTTCCGTACTCTAAATCGAGTCTTTTTCTGAGGTTTTCTAAACCAATTCCTCCTTCATCACTTGGTGGTTTTGGGTCGTAAACACCAGTATTTTCAACCGAAAGAATAATGTTATTTTTTTCGATGTAAGCCGAAACAATAATTTTTCCACCAGATTTCAACTGTCCGATTCCATGTTTTACTGCATTTTCGAGCAAAGTATTCAAGGTCATGGGCATAATTAAAACATTTTCGATATTATCTTGAATCTCAAAATCAAAATTAAGCCGAGCATCGAAGCGAAGTTTTTCTAAAGATAAATAGTTTCGAGCCAAACGTAACTCTTCACTAAGCATGGCTTTTTGAAGTTCACCAAGATTAAGCGAAAGTCTTAATAAATCTGATAATTGAATGATTGATTCTCTTGCCTGAACGCTATCAATAATCGTAAGAGCTTTGATTCCGTTGAGTGCATTAAATAAAAAATGTGGGTTTAATTGATTCTTGAGGTTTTCTAATTTTGATATTTTCAACATATTTTCGACAGTAATTTGTCTTTGTCTTCTGTCTTGATAAAAACTCAGAAAACGATATAAGTGAAAAAACAAAAACCAAGGTAATACTTTCCAGATGTTCATTAGGAAAGTAATCAAGAATGAATGAGGGAAAAAAGAAAGTTGGTTAAAAAGTTGGTAATCAAGCAAAGTATAAATTGAACCAATGGCAATTCCACCCGATAAAATGAACATTACAAATTGTAAATTAGTAATTTCATCAGGATTGAATTTTTCAATGATGGTTTTATAAATATGACTTGAAACAGTTCCCAAAGCAAAATAGAAAAATCCATAAATTGCCTGAGTAGATTGATTTAAAGTTTGAAATTCATCATATTGGATAGAAAGTATGGAAACAATTATCCAACACGGAATTTGAAATGACCAATATAAATTCGCTTTATTCATCAGTGTATATTATGTAGTAAAACTCAAATTTAATATTAAAAGTAGAATAAAGCACATTTACGAAGAAAAATAATGACGATAAAAAGTATTTTACCCGAACAATTAATTCATATTCTTGATAGTTTGAGCTTTCTTTCTCCTGAGATTTTCTTAGGAACTGCTTTTTTATTTTTAATTATTTTAGAATTATTCCTTTATAAGTATATCTACGAAAAAGCTGAAACAAACGATGTAGAAAGTAAAAATAAGTATCAAAATACCTTATTTAGCGTTACGGCTATTTCTGTTTTAATTGCACTTAACCAAGTTTTTCAAAGCTCTGATGTTGCCGAAGAATTTTTACTTTTCGGTGGGATGTTGGTGTTGGATGCCAAAGCTATTTTTTTCAAAATCATCATTATATTTTCGGTTTTATTGATGCTGGCTCATATTGCCGTCACGAAAAGGAAGTATGCTGGCGAGTTTTATCCACTCGTCATTAGTTTATTGATTGGACTCAACCTAATGACGATGTCTATCAATTTATTGATGATTTATCTTTCTATCGAAATTGTTTCTATTGCTTCTTACGTACTTACGTCGTTCAACAAAACAAAAAAAGCATCAGAAGGAGGTTTAAAATATGTACTTTTCGGGGCAGCTTCGTCGGCAATTATGTTGTACGGAATGTCTTTATTGTACGGGATGACGGGTACTTTAAATTTAGCTTCTCCAGATTTTTCAAGAGGTATCGCCCAGATGGATGTGATGGTTGCTACTATTGCAATTGCCTTAACGATTAGCGGATTTTTATTCAAAATATCAGCAACGCCATTTCATATTTGGACGCCAGATGTCTATCAATCTGCACCAACACCCGTGGTTGCCTTTTTCTCGGCAGCTCCAAAAATTGCGGCTTTTTTAGTACTTATTCATTTTTATTCGGCTCTTCCAAACGATTTACAAACTATCACTGCCTTTGTAGCTTTAGCTACCATTACTTTTGGTAATTTCTCGGCTTTATGGCAAAATGACGCAAAAAGATTATTGGCTTACTCGACGATTGCCCATTCAGGTTTTATGTTGATTGGTTTGGTTACGATGTCGGAACTGGGTTTAACAAGTATCGTTTTCTACTTAGTCGTGAGTGTTTTTACCAGTTTCTTAGCTTTCCTTTTGATTGATTTGGCAGCACATCGACAAACTCAGTCCGAGGACAAAACTGAAGATATTACTCGTTTTGCTCTTTCAAATTTCAAAGGGCTTGGGAAATTAAATCCTTTTTGGGGAGTGTTGCTTACTTTGGTGATGATTTCTTTGGCAGGTTTACCACCAACGGCTGGATTTTTTGCCAAATTAAATATTTTTTCGGCACTTTGGGAGGCTTATCAACTCTCTGGAAAGCAAGTTTTGCTATTCCTTTTTGCTTTTGGTTTATTAAATACGGTAATTTCACTGTATTTCTACTTGAAATTACCGTTTTTGATTTTCTTTAAAGATAGTGAGGATTCGCAATCATTTACTTTAAGCTTACCACAAGCTGTGTTTGCTATTCTTTTAGCAATTCCAGTACTGGGATTATTTTTTAAAGCAGATTGGCTGATGAATTTGATTGGACAACTTTAAGAGTGAGGAATTTTGAGTAATGAATGATGAGTGACAAACAACTGACAATCATATAAGTACAACAATAATCACCAAAATCACTATTTACCAATCACTAACTACTAAATTCTTAATGTAAATAAACGCCCATTTTTTCTTCGTTATCTAATATAACGGTCACGTACTCGCTGAGTGTGGTTGAAAGTTCGTAACCAACATAATCTGCCATGATGGGAAAACGACGGTAATTTCTATCCACCATTACGGCTACTTGAATACGTTTTACAGGAATACTTAAAAAAGGAGCTAAAGAATACGCCAAAGTACGTCCGCTATTGAGTACGTCATCTACAACGATAATGGTTTTACGTTCCAAGAATCTTTCGTCGCAATCAAATTCAACGGGCGTGTCATAAGTAACATCTTTATCGACATCAATCAGTACAGCACTGGCATCAATTGGGGAGATTTCTTTTAAAAACTTCGCTACTAATTTTGCAAAAGCATGACCTTGCCCACGGATACCCGCAATCACAATTTCTTTTTCTTCAAAATTATTTTCATAAATTTCAAAGGCGATGCGTCTAATCTTCTGTAATGTTTGTGTCTGACTGAGTATTTGGTTATCAATAAGTTCCATCGTTAAAAATTCTTGAAATTTCTTGGATATTCATTTCTTTAAAAAGCTAATTTAGAAGGAAAAAGCCCCTAAAACAAATACTCAGGGCTAATTTAGCAGTTATTTCATGCTGAAATTCGAGTAATAATTGCTCATAAAAGAGAATGATTCAATAATTTCAGCCTCAGAAAGCTCTTTCCTGCAAAACTTCCTTATTTTTTGTACCTTTGTAGTCTGAATCACCAAATTTCATTTTAGACATGGCAAAAGGATACGCTCAGTCGCAACAAAGACGAGTACAGCAACCAATTCAATCAAATCCATTAGCAATCAAAACCAAAAAGGTTGCCCTTGAAAAAAACAAATTCATCGGTATCAACATGATGCAACTTATTAAAAATCAATGGTATTGGGGATTTGTACCTTTAGCATTAATTTTAATGAATGTAGTTTTAAACTTAACAGGCGTTTATCACAACTATTGGATTTATGTATTAACGGTTTTAGGAGCAATGGCTTACCTTATTTTCTGGGCAATTCAATTCACGGGCGTTACTCAATTAGAACAATACAAACAGCTTTTCAGTAAATACCGTTACGAAATCGACAGCCGTCAGATTTTGATGAAATTGAACGACACCGAAGGAGGCGTTATTAAGTGGGATATGATTAAAGGTGCACGTAAAGACAAAGAAGCTTATATTTTAGACATGGGTCAATATCAGTTTATTTACTTACCTTTCACAGCATTTAATAATGATAATGACAAAAAATTATTAGATAGAATCTTGAAAGATAAAGGCTACGAAATCGCTTAAATCTCTATTAGAAAGCATTAAAAAAGTCCTGCAAATTTTATTTGCGGGACTTTTTTGTTTTTGGGGTTGTATTTGCTCGTGTCCACTGGGAACTAAACTCTTTAGCTAAATACGCTCAAAAACCTTTTATAATTAAAGATTGTCGTTCCTACTATTATCCATAAACAAGCCTTGAGAGACGAAAAAACAACGTCTTCTCTTATTGATTCATAAACTAAATCATTGCAGCATAAATTATAGTCAGGATCGCCTGACAAGTATTTTACACATATTTTTTGTCCTGTGTGTCCATGGTAATTTTTAAACGTAGTACCAAAATACTCTTCCCCTGAAACATAGAATTTAAACACCTCAAGATAACCAAGACTTCCAACAGCCCTCTTCTTTCTAACAATAACAGCTTCAGTTTCAACAGCATTTTTTAAAACAGTGTCTCTAATAGTATTTCTGTTAACTACTTTAAGTAAAATTACAACAAAAGTAAAAAGAGAAAGACTAACCCAAAGTAAAAGCATAAAACGAATAAGTGATTTTACTTTATCCCAATTTAGCTTTCTTTTTTTTCGCTGTGATTTTGCATTCTCTCTAATTGATGCTCTCCTTTCTCTTCTATTCAAGATGGTAATTTTGATAATATTATATTACTATTTGGGGACTTTGTTATAATCTAAAGTATTCAATACATTAAACTCATCACTTAAAACTACTTCCCAGAATGCGTAAGTGTTTCCACGATTTCGCCGTGGGCTAATTTCTCGGCTTTATCAAAATTCTGTAAGGCTTTTTGGAAAGTTTCGTCATAAGCCATCAAGATTTGATAATACTCGTTATTATAGCCCTTAGCTTTTTTTCTTTGCCAAACATTGCGTGCTACCAAAGCTTTAATTTGTCCTTTGAGATAAGCTAACGAACGCTCATAGTCTTTGGCAGTAGCTTTTACTTTGGCTTGCTGTGCTACTTTTTGAAGCTCCGACAACATTTCATCACTTACATTAAATTGCTTGTTGAATTCCTTGAAAGAAAGTTTTTCTAAGCTCTTAATGTTTTCATTCGTATAAGTCAAAGCATATTCACGGATAATATTTTTACTGAATAATTCGGTTAAATACTTGGTCATATAACTGGTGTCTCTTGGTACGAAAACATCAGGCGTAATGCCTCCGCCGCCATAAACGATACGACCAGCTACGGTTTTATACTTGAGTTTTTCATTAAACTTGATACTGTCTGAACTGAAAAACTCCCCTCCTTTCAAGCGTTGGTCATAATCTTTTTCGTACTCTTCTTCTTTACCCAAAGAGTATGGTTTTTGAATACTTCTGCCACTTGGGGTATAATATCTCGAAATCGTCAAACGTAATTCTGAGCCATCATGAAGGGTAACGGGCATTTGAACCAAACCTTTTCCAAAGGAACGTCTGCCTACAATCAAAGCACGGTCATTATCTTGTAAAGCTCCTGCTACGATTTCGGCTGCCGAAGCACTGTTTTCGTCCACTAAAACAATCACTGCTCCTTTTTCAAAAATACCGTCGTTTTGCGTAAAAGTCTGAGAATCATACTTTGTTCCTTTACCATCAGTATAAACGATAAGTTTTTCGCCTGCCAAAAGTTCATCTACCATTTTTTCAGCACGGTCTTTATACCCGCCCGGATTGCCTCTTAAATCTAACATCAAACGTTTCAATCCCTGAGATTTCAAGGTCGATAAAGCACTTTTAAATTCATCATAAGTAGATTCTGTAAATCTATCTACTTTGATGTAGCCCGTTTGGTTATCAATCATAAAACTGGCGTTGATAGAATATGAAGGAATTCTATCACGGGTAACCGTAAATACCTTTACACCTTTTTCGCCTTTTCTGACAATTTCTAAGGTTACTTCGCTTCCTCTTGGGCCACGCAGTTTGCTGAAAATCAAAGCTGAATTTACTTTTTGTCCTGTAAGCGAAACGCCATCAGCACTGACAAGTCTGTCGCCACTTTTGATACCCACTGCGTCAGAAGGCCCGCCCAACATGGCATTTACCACATAAACAGTGTCATTAAAAACGTTGAATTCGATACCGATACCATCAAAACCTGATTCTAACTGAGAGCGTGCAGCGGCTACTTCGGAAGTAGAAAAATAGGAAGTGTGTGGATCGAGTTTTTCTAACATTTTTTTGATAGAAAATTCAACCAAAGAATCTGTATTGACTGAATCGACATAACTGGTTTCTATCAACGATAATACTTCTCTGTACTTTGAATAACCTTTGGCTACGCTATTCATTCTTGCTTGTCCACCAAAAAAATTAGCTCCAACCAGCATTCCTGCCACTAAAGTAATGGCAATGACGATGGGCATTCTTACGGTATGAGCTTGGTTATTTGTGGGTTCTTTTTCCTTCATCATTTAATCAGCATATTATTTCATCAACAAAATACCAATAAATTATTAAAAAACATATAAAAGGCTATGTTTTTCTGCCTTATCCGCAATAGAATTAAAATGGATAGCCAACGGCAATATTCAAAACTAAATTTTCTCTTCGCCATTCAGCGTCGCCCAAATTAAAATCTTTCAGAACCCAACGTTCGTTTTCGGGTAAATAAGGTTTTCTTACTGGCGTTGCCAAGTCAAAACGCATGACTAAATAACTGAAATCAAAACGCAAACCTATGCCTGTACCAACGGCTAATTGTTTGTAAAAATCTTTACGAAAAACGGCATCTTCGCCGTACACGTCCACATCGTGTTGCATCCAAACGTTTCCTGCATCTATAAAAACCGCTCCATGAATGTACTGATTGAATTTTGCACGTAATTCAGTATTCAATTCTAATTTTACATCGCCCGACTGTCCGCCGATAGTTTGTTCTAATAAAGAGCCTGTACTTTGATAACTTCCAGGGCCAATGGTTCTTGCAGCAAAAGCACGAATACTGTTATTCCCGCCTGCTACATATTGTTTTACAGTGGGTAAAAAAAGTGAATTACCATAAGGCAAACCATAGCCTATCAGTAACCTATTTGCCAAACGAACATTCTGGCTGATTCGGTAAGCATAGCGAAAATCTGCATCAAATCGGGCGTATTGTGGATAAGTTACCCCAAAAACAGTGGTGTTACTTGAGCCTTCTTCCGACATTAGATTAGATAAGAGTTTTGCCAGATTTCCTGCTAATTCTACGCCACCAGTAAACGAAAATGTATGTCTGCTACTGGGTTTGGCAGGTGGCATATATGAAAAAGTATAAGCCGAACTCATGATGATTTTATTGTCTAAAATCTCTTCGTATAAAATTGGATTTCGGAAATACTCCAAAGCAAAATCTTCACTAAAATTGGATGCTTTTACCAAATTGACTAAAAGTGGCGTAAAGGAATGTTCGATGGCTGCGTTTTGTTTCCAAGCATAACTCAAAGAAGAACGAAGTGAAGTAAGGTCGTACAAACCTCCCCTTTTCATAATTTCGTAGCCAATATTGAAATTGGTTTTCGGTAAAGATTGGTTTCGGGTTGGATTAATACTGACAAAAGGAATGGTAAATCTTGGCAATGAAAGGTTACTTTCAATCGAAAAACGAGTGGTATTTACTGCACCAATCGAGCTACTGATACCGCCAACTTGAAACTCCAAACCTGCATTGGCTGTCACTTTTAATAATTCTGCTCCTTTAAAAGTATTTTTATTCAACCACGAAATACTGATGTTTGAACCCGTATAGTTGTTGGATTTGGTAGTGGCGTTGAGGTCGGCAACTAAGGATTTTGCTTTCAAGGGCGTAAGATGATAATACACATCCAAAAGTGCTGAGTCTGAACGAGGTACTAATTCAAAAGTATTTTTTACGAATTTAAAATTGCCGTTCAAGTTGATTAATCTTGACAGAGAAACGTCTTGCGTCATACTGCTGTATCGTCCACCACGACGAAAACCGATGGCATCCGAAAAAATCTTTGGACGGAACGAATGTGTTCTATCAAAAATTTTCAATCCTCTATAATTGAATTCAACTTCGCTACTGTCGGTACTGCTTTTTTCTCCGTAGTCTGAAATCACATGAATGTCTCTGATGCGATAAAGTTTTTTGGCAACTTGCGAAGTTGTCGGTTTTACTTCAAAAGAAAGATTTACTTTGTGTTTTCCAACAGAAGAATCTGCTTTAATGATAATAAAATCTGGTCTGAAATAATAAAAACCTCTTCGTTTCAATTGATTGTCGATGCGTTCACGTTCGGCATTAATTAAATCAAATTGATAGGGCGTTCCTTGTTTCAATAAAGAATTATTTTGTGCTGCCAAAAACGCTTTACCAAAAGCACTGGTGTCTTGCGGATTGAACTGAATAGAATCTATAAGATACCTTTGATGAAGTAAAACCCGATAATTGGCAGTAGCTTTTCTGTCTTTCTCGACCAGTGAACCACTTGCTCCCGAACGAAAAAAACCGTTATTGTTCAAAAATAAATTAATCTGTTTGGCATTGGCTTGAACGATTCCTTTACTTGCCAAAACTGGCGGCTCGCCAAAGCGTTTTCTGAAAAAAGCCTTAAAACCTTTATCGCCTTTAGGTTCGCCAAAAAGGTAATAAAACCATACTTTGTACGGAAATCCTAAAATGGCAGAATTGGGTTTAGGTTTAATTAATGCTTCAATTTGTGTTTTTACTAATGCACTTTCCTTTTTACTGATAACGGAATCTTTTTGAATATTAACTTTCGCTCCTACATACAAACTTTCGCCTGCTGGGAGTTTTTTTGTTACCGAACAACCCCATAAAACCAACAAAAAAAGCAGACTGAAAACGCTCTTCGTTGGATAGAGTATTGAAGGGAAATATCGTAAAAATTTTATTTTCATGAGTAAAATAATATTATTAGCTTTCGGATTTGGGATTTCGGCTTTCTGACATCGGACTTCGGTCATCAGTTTTCGGTCGTCGGCTTTTAGCTTTCTAACATCTGAAATCCGATGACCGAAATCCGACAGCCGACGACCGAATGCTGAAATCCGAAATCCGAAATCCAAAATCCCAATCACTTGTTTGGCTTTTTGAAAATCTCTTTAAATGTGCCGTACTCCATCGTAACAGTAAAACCAAGACCCGTTTCTACCACATAACCATCTAAAACAGACTGAAATTGATTTTTTCTGAAAGCTTTAAAAAGGTAGCGACCGTCGTTGGTCAATTTGTAATTTACTACAATGTTATCGAATACTTCTGCGGAATTTCTGCTGATAGAAGTTTGGTTTTCCAACTCAAAATTTCGCCCAACTTTTACTTGAATTTTATCATTGAAAAATGCTTTTGAAAGTCCAAGACTCAAATCCGTTCTGGCACTTGTTTTTCCGTTGTAATAATCTTGCGTAGAAGCCAGATTAATATCTAAATCAACCACCGTAATCAAGTCGGAAGCCAAAGAAGCCAATTGGTCAGATAATAATTTACTCACACTTTGTCGGGCAAGAGCTTCTGGGTTTGCTCCGCCACTACTTGAGAAAAAGTCGGAAGATTTTTCTGAGAAAAAGCGATTCAAAATCAACAATGCAAATACTTGTTTATTGACATCGTTTTGGTCAAGTTTATTCAAACGTGTTTGAATACTGGTCGTTACACTTTTATCCACAAATCTTTGTGTAGCAGAGGGGCGAATCTTGAATGAAATATCAGGTTTTGTCAGTTTTCCAGCCATCGTTAAAAGTACATCAAATTGTACTTTTTGACGATAGAGATTCACGTCGTCGGTTTCATTTGCCATCAAATCCAATGGCGAAGTTTCGGTATTATAAATGGCGGTAATGTTTACATCGGCATTCATAGGGTCGCCAGACCAAATGATATTACTCCCTTTTTCGATACTAAATTGGCGTTTCAATACTTCAAAAGTAATTCCGTAACTTCCTTCGGTAAGGTCATAAGAACCAATGATATAAGGCTGTCCGTCGGCACTTAATCCAGCATTTAAGCGAGCATTTCCACGTACTTTCAAATTATCGCCATTGAGTTCATCCACAATAATTGTGAATTCAGATTTGTCATCAGCTTCAATATTCAAAGACATTTCCGTTACAAAATCATTTACCAAAGTATTTTTTGCCAAAGTATCTGGCGGTGGTGCAGGCGTATTTTTATTAACAAAAACCACAATACCTTCGCTTTCGCTTTGGGCATCCAAATCGTCGGGAACGATGATTGAAATATTACTTTTTTCTCTGACCTTAATATCGCCTTCTACTTTGGCATTGGTTGAAATGCCTTGAACCGATAAGCTGGCATCAACAAAACCTTTGCCGTAAAAAAAGTCATTATCGTTTCTGGTAGAATTTAAAACCATGAAATTTTTGGTATCAATATTCAAATCATACTTTACCGAAGGAATATTGGCAAGTACTATCGTTCCATCAATTTTTAGCGGTTGATTCAGCGTATCACTGACGATAAATTGATTCAGTTGAATGGTTTGTTTATCAAAAATAAGTTTTTGATTATTGATTAAATAGCGACTTCCCAACTGCGAAACCGTAAAACCAACATTTTTAAAATTCAAATTACCCAACAATTCTGGCTGTGTGGACGAACCTTTGATACTGGCTTCACCAAAAAGTACTCCTTTCGACTGTTTTAATTGACCGAAACTAAAAGCTTGTACTGTTTCAAGTCCTAAACTGTTGATTTTCAAGTTTAAATCGAAAGGATTGGCAGTATTCAATAGGTAATTTCCAACCAATTGCACATCGTTTTTGGCACTGAGAAGTGTGGCTTTTACAGTGATTTTTTCGGCCGTTTCATTAAAGGCATTGATGGCTACATCGCCAATGGCTGTTTTTTGAAAATTAAAATTACTGATGTTGATATTACCTGTAAACGAAGGCGAAGTCATGTAATTACTCAGTAAAATATCGCCGTCGATTTTACCACTTGCCATCGTAGAGTCTGGAACAAAAAGGGTAACAAAATTTTCAATCTTGAAATTTTCAGCCAATACTCTAATCGCTCCGTTTGGTTCGTGGTTTTCAGTATTGACCAACAAGCGTTGTTTAGCTTGTTCAATTTGGAAATGGTTTACCAACAAACCCGCTTTCCCATACTGAATAAAACCTGTGGAATCTACATTCCAATTTTCAAAATTCAATTTCAAACCATCGTTAGCCAATTTTATTCTGTACTGATTATCAGCATTTTGCACAAAACCTACTACTTGGTTTTTGTCTAAATTCAAAGAATCTTTAAAGGTCGCTTTGAAAGTAGCGATATTATTCGCCACATTTCCTGTAAGTATCGTTTTACGAATTTTAAAATCATTCATCGAAACGCCGTCAAGTCCTGCTTGATAATTTAGTTGGTCGGCATCGTTGGCGATATGAAAATTTACATTAGAGATTTTTATGGTATCGTACTCGATAAAGGGAGCTTTCAAATCAGCTTGTAACATACTGCCAGCTTGGTTGCTCAGTTTTGCCGAAAAGCTAAGAGTATCTAACTTGCTAAGACCGGGCAAAAACACATTGAAAGCTGGATGTTTGAGTAATTTTAGGTCGATAGCGATATTGAAAGCCTCGGTAACGGGCGTAAAAGTGACTTCTGGAATGGCAAAATAATGGCTGATATTGCCAATAAAAATATCTGACAACTGCAAATAATTAAAATCGCCTTTAAGTTTTGCTTTTAAAAAAGGAGATTTCAACTCAAAGTTTTTCCCGTCGGCATTACTTTGTGCCGTGAAAATGGTATTATCAATCGGAATCGCTTTGCCATTTTGAAAGAGCGTTGTTCTTTCAAAAGTCACTCTTCCTATTGGATTCACAGGGTCAGTTATAGGCATATCAATCGCAATATCTCCTTGAATACCAATATTATCTGGGTAGAGTCCGAGCGGTTTTAAATTCAATTGAGCAATCGCCAATTTTCCGTTGATACTTGGATATTTTTGAGATAAATCTACTTTTGAATCAATATTCAAGTTAATATTCGGGTCTGCAATTTGGGCTTTTATGCTGGCAATTTGTTGGGCAATATTGGTTTCAAAAGCTAAGTTTTTATAAGCATATCCTTTGATTTCCGCTTGCTGAATAAGTCCTTTTACAGAAGTATTCATGGTTTTCAAATCAAAGCCTTTGCCTTTTATTTGTGCATTTAATGAGATTTTTCCAACCGACTCCGACTGTTTGATGAGTTTTCCTACTTCAAAAGCCGTCAAGTTCAAATCACCTTCGTACTGTTGATTTTTGTCTGCTGTAATATTAACCAATCTTCCCTTGAAAGACGCTCCACCTAAATCCGTTTGTAATTTGGTATTGATAGTTAAGTCTTGTACTTTTCCTTGAATCGTTCCTGCTACACTTATTTTCTGAGGTAAGTCAATCGTTGGCGGAATGGAATTTTTAGGAGCTAATTTCAAAATATCATTTTTCGTAAGCGAAATCTCTTTTAGATTTACTTGCACTGCCGTTTTATTGATATTCGGCAAACCTGTGATTGTTCCTACAAGATTGGCTTTGGTTTGCCCAAGTCCATTGACGCTCAATTCGTTAATTTTCAGATTATTTACTGTTCCTTTTGCCAAAGCATTGATTTTCAAAACAGCGTTTTCGTTGCCCACAAAAGGTGATTGTTTTGCCAAATCGGGCATTAATAGCAAAATATCTTTGAAGCCAATTTGTGTATTTTTCAAATTTACGTTCAAAGTACTTGCACCGATATTTTTATTCAATTGTTCAAACGAAGCATACTTCAAGGAAACTTCTTCTCGCAGAATTGTATTAGGCGTTTTTACATACAATTTCTTTAAAAATGCCTGCCGATTGGTATAAGCAAAATCTGTTTGGAAATTCTGCAAAGTAAAACCAGATTTTTCACGAAATGAACTCGAATACAACCAACCCGAAATCTGATTAGGTGAATAAAAAAGGCGTTCTGCATTCAGTTTGAAATTATTAATACCCAAATAATTGGCATCCAAGCCTTTTTTCTGTGGCTTGTGGTTGAAGTCCTGATACTGAATATTGTTATTGTCGAAAACGATTTTGTCCACCAACACCTGCCAGTTGTTAGGGCTTGCAACTTCTTTTTCTGTGGGTTTCTTTGGGTTTTTCGGTCTTTTCAAAAAGCTTAATTTGGCATCCGTATTGAACAAATCTACCGATTTCAAATGTATTTTTTCGCCTGCCAAATACAGTTGCTCGCCTTTTACTTTTAATGAACCCAAACGAACAGTATTCAGCAAACCTGCACTTTCTTCAAGGATTTTCCATTGAATTTTCTTTGCTTGAAACTCGCCAAAAGCTAAATCCAAAGTGTCCTTTGAAGCGGTTTCTGCTGGCGATTTCACCAATGCCTCATAGATTCGTAAAGAAAGATTTCCGCCGTTTAAATCAATTTTATCTAAATGATATTTTGAAATACTGGGGTCGATTGCCTTAAATGAAGTATTGGCTTCGTCCAAAAAAACTTTGGCATCAATGCCCGTAACATCGTCGAGATACGATACTTTAATTTGCTTTAATGCAATGTTGGATAACTGATAATCAAAAGGCGTTCCTTTGCTGGTATCAACTTTTGTATCGGTACTTTGAAATGCTTTTAAGATGTAGTTGAAATTGAAAGTAGTATCTGGAAGAGTACGTTTTAGATTAATATTTAGCTGTTCTAATTCTATTTTGTTGATTTTCACTTGGTTGCTGATTAAAGCCAGCATATCCATATCAACACGGATTTTTTTTCCGTAAAACAAAGTATCGTTTTGATTATCAGGCAAATAAATACCTTCGAGAGCAAGCCAGTCTGGAATGTCGTAACTTATTTTTTGAATGGAAACAGGTTTATGTAGTTTTTCTTGAAGGTACAGACTTACTTTTTGTGTCAGAAATGCTTGTCCATTCGGACTTTTAAAATAGAAAAAAGTAGCCACCAGCAGTAGCAAAAAGCTGAGGACAATGATTCCTGCTATTTTTAAAAGTGGTTTCATATAAAAGCATTCTTTAGGTTAATCGGTAAATGAAGTAATGGGGCAAATTGCTTTAAGCAATAGGCTTTAGGCAATAGGCAAAAATATTTTTTGCTTACAGCCTACTACCTAAAGCCCGATTACTTAAAATCACTTCCTATTGATAAAAAGGTTTGACTATCTTTTAAAAACAGTAGCGTCAAAAGTTGGGTTGAAAACGATTGAGTTGGTAAGTTTTACATTTTTCTTGTCGATACTGCTGTAATAAGTACCCGAAGATGGGAATTTGATACCAAAATCAGTAGTCGTGTAAGCGGTATATTCTTGGGTAATTTCTTCACCACTCGAAAGTTTGTACTTCAATTTCGACAATAAGCTTGTTGCATTATCAAAATACAAATCGTATTTGATGTCTTTTCCAGCCAATTCGATATGATAGAATTTGCCTTCCAAACCTACATAAGTAGCAATATAACCTTTATCTTGGTAATTCAAGAATGGTAAAAGGAAATCGCTTACTTCTCTTCTCATGTTGGCTTGTTCTTTATCGCTCAAATCTTTCACACTGTAAACCGTTGTTACGTCACGGCTACCAGTAGGAATTTTCAAGAAAGCATCAGCATTACTTACGCCATAAATGAAGCTACGTTTCATAATGGTTTTGGTTTTCAACATCGCTTTGTCAGTCACAGAAGCCTTTACTTCCATATCATAATCCGTTACCGCATTCGCCACAAACGACTGTTTCAACGTATAAGTTTTTACTTTTTTCCAAAGCTCTAAACCACCAGTACTCTGATAAAATTTGTTGAATATTGCATCAGGTGTTTGAGCAAAAGAGTTGACAAGACTTGCCGTCATCATCAACATAATTAAGCTTAGTTTTTTCATGGGACTTGTTTAAGATTATTTTAAAAATACTTGTCTTTGACAAAGGAACTTGAATTTACAAACCATATTGTTTTTTTATACTGATAATTAGCATTTTACTTGAAATTTTTAATGTCAAAAAATTAAAACTGGATTTTATAAAGTAAAAATATTTCTGATTTGGGATTTCAGATTTAGGATTTGTGATGTACAAAGCCTTAAAATTTCATACCCTCCTAATTGAGATTTACAGATTTTCGTAAAAATCTACACATCAACCTTTTTATCCAAAATACATTAGAAGAAAACATTTAAAAAGCCGAAATCCGAATTCTGAAATCCGAAATCAAAAATCACCAATTTCGATATAATTCTATGGCATTTAGTGGGATTTGTAACAATGATTCTGCCAATTATTTAAAATTTGAGCTTAGTTGAGTAAATTTGTAGAATTGATGGACTGAAAAAATAGTCCTTTTCATGCAATTCCCGACAGCGTAGTCGTGAGTATAAATATTGAAACATGAGTGATTTAGCTTGGCTTGGAAGAACCAAATTATTAGTCGGAGACGAAGGAATCCAGAAATTACAAAATGCCCATGTATTAGTAGTAGGGCTTGGCGGTGTTGGCTCTTTTGCGGCTGAATTCGTTGCCCGTTCGGGCGTTGGTACAATGACTATCGTCGATGGCGACGTAGTGGATCCTTCAAATAGAAATAGACAATTACCTGCTTTGGCAACTACGCACGGTTTGCCAAAGGCAGATTTGATGGAAGAACGCTTGCTGGCAATTAACCCAGCCCTGAAATTGACCAGTATTCGCCAGTTTCTTTCGCCCGAAGCTGTGGAAGAATTATTGACTAATAATCGTTTTGATTACGTAATGGATTGCATTGATTCAATTACGCCAAAATTGACACTTCTGACGATTGCTCATGCTAAAAATCTGAATATCGTAAGTTCGATGGGTGCAGGCGGAAAAGTTGACCCAACAAAAATTCGTACAGCCGATTTATTCGATACTCGTGAGTGTTATTTAGCTTCATTGATTCGTAAGCGTTTGCGAAAATTGGGGATTCGTTCGGGCATCAAAGCAGTATATTCTACCGAAAAAATGATGGACGATTCTTTGATGTTGACGGATGGCTCTAATTTCAAAAAATCAGCTTATGGCACGATTTCTTATATGCCTGCGGCTTTTGGTGGAGCTTGTGCATCGGTAGTACTCCGAGATTTATTAGGCTTCCCGATTGAAATGGAGAAAAAGCTGAAAGCCTTAGCAAGCCGAGAAAAAAAGCAACAAGCATTGGCAAAAAAGAAAAAAGAAGAATAGTTTTTTAGAGAGATTCACATTCTAAATTAAGTCAGAAAATCATGAGGCTGTCCCTAAAAGGGCAGCCTTTTTTTATTGAGAAAAAATTATTTTCAAAAAAAATCATTTTTTCTCATTTTTCTTTTTTAAATATTATGCTTCCAAAATAAAGTACTTTTTCAACAAATGATTGATAAAAAATGAAAGCCTCTTACTAATCAATGAGGAATATTAAAATTCACCAAAAAATCCTTAAAAACTCCTTTAAAACACATCTTTTTGCCCTAAAATACCTCATTTGGCTATTAAAACATTTGTTTTTATCTTTCGTTATAAGTAAAAACACTCATAATTGAACTGATACTTTTATCTCAATCTCTATCTTATTTCTTTGGATAAACAGTTTATTTTTTGTGTTTTTTACAAAACTCTGAAACGAAATTTTTCAATTAAATCACAACAAAAATCTATGAAAACTAAAATTTTTTGGGCAAGTGTATTGCTAATCGCAGCTCGTACTTCGTTCGCTCAGGAGATTCCTTCGGACCCAGGTTATAGCATACATAATTACAAACATCCCAACAAGGCAGCGGCTGCAAAGAAATTCACGAAAAGTCTTTCTGTTACCGAAGACGTTAGCGTTGCAAATGTCAATTACAAACAACCTGCCTCAACAAAAGTTGAAAAAGGTTTGGGATTTGTTAGAAATCAGCCAGCGAAAGAGTACTTGGCTTGGCAAAACCCTAAAATGCCGTACAATAAAAGAGTTGAGCCAAAGCAAGAAGTAGCGATGGATTCAATTAAGAAAAAAGATGTAGTAGTTGATTAAGCTTATGCCTAATAAAACACAAATCATCCTAAAGATGGGCTTTTACCTACTTTAGGATGATTTTTGTTTTTATCCTTATTACGAATATTTATGTGACAATTAAACTTACATCACAAAAGCATAAATGTCATATTGGTCAATGAAAAAATATTTTCTCATTTGAATACACACTTAGAAATAATTGTAAAATGCTTTGCATTTTTGCAATATAACATTGCTTACACAAGACGTAGTGTTGGAACACTACGCCAAGCGAGGGGCTACAGATAAAGTGGAAACTGGACAGTATAATGCAGCACTGAAAGCATTAAGTGGTAAATGGACATCACTACCAGGAGGAAAACATGAATGGAAATAAAATTTAGACAAAGAATTTTTAAAAAACCGTGCGGCTCTGTTAATAAATACGAAATAACAATATTATGAAATCCTGCCATATAATTTTCTTAGTAATATCATCCATAATTGGGTTTTATTTCAATAATTATGCTTCAAAGGAGGCTAACGAAAATATTCAATATCAAGAAAAATTTGACGACTTAATCAAAAAAGATACAATAGTATCATGCAATTGTTCAAATGGTATTAACAGTGTAAAAATAAAATCTAAATATTTGATTTATAAAAACTTACTACAAGATTCAATTTTTGTTGTGAATCAAAAACTTGTATTTTTAATCAATAATAAAGAGATTGGTAATTATAAACCGCCTTTCCTCTATTCGTATGTAAGTTTGAATGGAAAAAAAGTTAAAGTTCTGAGGACTATTTTGGCTGAGGCTAAATGTTTGGAAAATAACTCGAAGCATATAATTTATAGCTTTTATGGATTCAATACGTTTGACCCTGAGCATGAATTTTTTAGTTTAAATTCAGCAAAAGGGAATTGGTTATGGTATTTTTACGGTGATAAGTACGAAACCTATAAGAAATATGGTAATCAATCAAAATATATCAAAAAATATGGAGCGAAGGTAACAAGTTTAAGTAATATGGTAAAGGTTTTTCCATTTTGACTTACCTTCGCTTGGCGTAGTGCTTTTCACTACGTCACTGTGTAAATAGTATAAGAACACTACGCCAACAAGGGTTTCACTAAAATAAAAAAAGGGGAGCAATTGCTCCCCTTTTTTAGGAAAGAATAACCACTTTATGACCAAAAATCCAAATTCCGATTCATAAAGTGTTTATTAATAACTAATATATTGGTTGGTAAACGAACCGTCGTCGTACAAATCTATTACAGCATAACCAGCGTCGGTATGTTGGTATTTTCCAAACCACCATCTGCCCGAAACCGCACCATTACAGCAGTACGAAACCCCGTTATAATCAACACGGTCGCTGAGGTGGATATGTCCCGAAACTGCCAATTTTACATTTTTATGATGATGAAACAATTCAGCAATTTTCTTTGAATCGGTGTGCATCCAACTTCCCGGTACTTCCCAACGATTATCTTTTTCTTTTAAATTATTGCCATCAAAAAATACACAAGCCGCCAAAATCGGAATGTGCGAAATCACCATGGTTGGTTTATTTTCAGGCAAATGCTTGAGGTCTCTTTCCAACCAATCGAACTGTTCTTCATCCAAATTAGCCGTGTACCAAGAGCCATCTTTCTTTTTCTGAACGCTATCCAACATTACAAAATGCCAATCTTTGTTATCAAAGCTATAATAGCGTTTGTCCATCCCCATTTCGTCCATCGCCCATTTTTTGCCATCTTCAAAATTACTTTCGCTATCGCCTTCACAACAAATATCATGGTTGCCAACAGAGTGATAAATCGGTAGTGAATTCTCAGCTTTCAGTACATCGTTGAACAAATTCCATTGTTTTTTCACATTGCCTTTGCGGTGTTTGTGGGCATCCATTACGCAATCGCCCGAATTGATAATCAAATCAGGTTTTACTTCGTCTTGGATATGGTGCAAACATTTGGCAAAGCCTTTTGAAGAATTTACCAAAGGAATGGCTTCTTCGATATGCACATCGGTAATGTGGGCAATTCTGAGTACTCTTTTGGGAGCAACAGGTTTTTCCTGTGCTTTTACAATATTGGGTAAAGATAAACCGCCAGCTACAAGTCCTAATTGGCGAAGTAAATCACGTCTTTGCATCTATTTTATTTTTGGTTGTGCAAAGATTGAATTATAAGATAACTTGTTGTTTTTCTGACAATTAAAGATTTGTAAACTTTTCTATCGGATTGTGAAGAAATTGTAAATTAGCTTATAGCTGTGAGCTATCAGCTTTGAGCTTTGAGCTGTGAGCTGTGAGCCTTGAGATTTTTTGTTATCAGCTTTAATAATCAATAACTATTAAAAAACTTTACAGCTAAAATCTCAAGGCTCATCGCTCACAGCTAAAATCTCATAGCTCACTGCTCAAAGCTCAAAGCTGATAACTCACAGCTAAAATCTCATAGCTCATTGCTCAAAGCTCAAAGCTGATAGCTCACAGCTCGTCGCTCATAGCTAACAGCTCTTTTAGTCACTAATAAAATTCTTCTGAAAAGTTCTTTTAAATCAATGCCTTCGTTTTGGGCGATACTTGGCAAAAAGCTACGAGTATCCAAATTAGGCATGGTATTGATGTCTAAAATATAAATTTCACCATGATGAATTCGTATATCTGTCCGAGACATTCCTCTGATTTTCATGCTTTTATGCAGTGCTAACACTTTTTGCATGATTTCTTGTTTGGTACTTTCTTCTAAAGCAGGATTCAAGATTTTTTCGGTAACGCCATACGATTGTCCTGCTATATATACTTCTCGTTCATCGTCTGGGCGAATTTCTAAGGGCGATAAAGCTATATAATCTGTTCCTTCTTCGTTCGGAATGACGGCAACGGTAAATTCTCTGCCTGTAATATAAGGTTGAATGATATAATCTTCTTTTTCGAGTAAAGTCTGATAAGGAATTTCAGAAGCATCAAATACCAACATATTTAAGTGTAAACTTCCCATGCGATGTTTTACGATGTAGCGTTCGTAGGGTAAGTTGGCTACCTCGCTCAATGATACGATGGCGGGTGTTTTCAGATTGATTGATGCACAAATTTGTGGCAAATTACTTTTGTCTTTGGCAAGTATTTGTACGGTATAAGGGCTTGCCGTATGTTGAATATCGTGACTGTCTAACCAACGTGCAATATCTGCCTGACCAGCTTCGCCAAAACCATAACATACATTAAATACCATGTCGAATTGTTTGAGGAAATCAGCAAACTCATTGGTAAAACCTACAAAATGAGTAATATATGGATAATATTCGTCGGGAGTTGATTTCAAGAAAGTAGCAACTGTACTTGCAAAAATATTCTCTTTCCATGGCGTAAAGCTGGAATCTGAATAAAGATAAATGAGTTTTTGAACAGACATGATTTCTTTTATTTAGAAATCGAAAATAGTACAGCTTTTACCAGAAAGTGATTAAGAAATAATTATGGATATATTAATTAAAAACTTTATCAGCATCCTTCATAGAAACGTAAAGTGCTGTTAATAATGAGTTTACATTGATTCTCTATTTTTGAAGAAAATTTTAAACATTCAACATGTATGAAAAAGGCAACAAAAATTCTCGGAGCATTTCAACGTAATTTCACTTGGTTTATGACTTCTATGTTTGTTTCGTAATAAACATAAAAAAAGCATAATTCAAGCTTAACATAGAGATAATGTTAGGGATGTAAGTTTGGTGAAAATTTCGCAATAAACTTTACCAACATCCATTATGATTGACCTATCTCTGAAAATACTATTGGTTGACGACGACCCCGATATTTTAGAATTATTGGCTTATAACTTACAAAAAGAAGGTTTCTTGATAGAAACTGCCAGCGATGGTGCTGAAGGCGTAAAAGTAGCCAAGACTTTCTTGCCCGACATGATTATCATGGATATTATGATGCCTGTAATGGATGGCATTGAAGCCGGGCGAATTATCAAACAGTCGAAAGAATTAAAAAATACTTATCTCATCTTCTTGACGGCTCGCACAGAGGAGTATTCGGAAGTGGCTGCTTTTGACATCGGGGCAAACGACTACATCACCAAGCCCGTAAAACCAAGAGCTTTGATTAGTAGAATTAAAGCCGTTTTTCAACGCAATAGTCCAGAAAACTACGAGGAAGAAAAATTGGTATTAGAAGACCTCACCATCAATCGACAAAACTATTCGATTGCGGTAAAAGATTCTTCGTGGACACTTCCTAAAAAAGAGTTCGACTTATTGATGTTTTTCGTGAGCAATCCCAACAAAGTTTATACTCGTGACGAAATCCTTTCGAGTGTTTGGGGCAAAGGTATTCACGTGACAGAAAGAACGGTAGATGTTCATGTCAGAAAGATTCGTGAGAAAATTGGAGAAGATTATATCCGCACCATCAAAGGAGTTGGCTACTTGTTTTCGAGAAATTAATCCTTAACAATCCTTTAATGTTCAGGAAATCATAAGATTAAAGTAAATCTACAATTTTGGATTATGAAAACGCCGAAACAATACAAAACCGTCATCATTTCTGATGTCCATTTAGGCTCAGAAGGTTCAAAAGCTAAAGAAGTAACTGCTTTCTTGAAGTCAATTACTTGTGAAACGCTCATTATGAACGGTGATATTATTGATGGCTGGCAATTGAAAAAAGGCGGCTCTTGGAAGAAAAAGCATACAGCTTTTTTTAGAGCGGTTTTGAAAATGATTGAAAATCATAATACCAAAGTAATTTATCTGAGAGGAAACCATGATGATTTCTTAGACCAAATCATTCCTTTTCAATTAGGAAAATACTTTATCGTACAACGTGACTACATTTTACAGTCGGGTTCAAAAAGTTATTTAATTACACACGGAGATATTTTTGATTCGGTTACTTCTAAAATGAAGTGGCTTGCCTACTTGGGCGATATTGGGTACAACTTTTTATTATCTATCAATAAATTATACAATCAATACCGCAAATGGCGAGGCTTTACGTATTATTCTTTCTCGCAAAGAATTAAACAAAAAGTAAAAGATGCAGTGAATTATGTGTCGGATTTTGAAGAAAAACTCGCCGAACTCGCCAGAGCAAATCACTGCGACGGTATTATTTGCGGACACATCCATAAGCCTGATATTCGCCAAATCCAAGATATTACTTATATGAACTCAGGCGACTGGGTAGAATCGCTTACGGCTTTGGTAGAAGATTATCAGGGTAATTGGGATTTGCTGTATTTACTCCAAGAAAGTACGCTTGAAGTAGAAGAAGAAAGCAACGATGAAGCCTTGGATTCGCAGGCAATCAGCACGGCAAAAGGAATTTTTATGAGCATTTCTTAATCAATAACCAATATGAGTAAATACTTATTTGTAGTACAAGGTGAAGGTCGTGGGCATTTAACCCAAGCCATTTCCCTTTTTGAAATCCTTACCGCCGCCGGACATGAAGTGGTTTCGGTAATGGTAGGCATGGAAAACGAAAGTAATTTACCCACATTTTTTAAAGAGAAAATTACCGCTCCGCTCAGTACTTTTCCTGCACCAAGTTTGGTTTATGGACAAACCAAAGCCTTGAAAGTATGGGATACCATCAAAACGCATCTTTTTCGATTCAGAAAATATTGTAAAAGCATTCAATACTTGGCCGACGAAGTAAATCATCATCAGCCCGATGTAATTGTGAATTTCTATGATATTATTTGTGGTTTATATGCACAATTTTATCGCCCAAATATTCCAGTTGTTTGTATTGGACATCAATACTTGTTGCTACACGAACAATTCGTAACATTGCCCAATAAAAAAATTGACCGTATTTTACTCAATCTTAATACCCATCTTACCTCTCTGAATGCTACTAAAAAGTTAGCTTTGTCGTTCGTGGAAATGCCCAACGACGAAGCCAACGATATTATCGTTACACCTCCACTTTTACGCAAAGAAGTAAAAGCCCTAAAACCTACACAAAAACCCTATTTGTTGGCATACATTACACACCATAAATTGGCGGAAGACATCATCAATTGGCATTCAGCCAATCGTGAGGTGGAAGTACATTGTTTTTGGAATAACCGTGAATTTGCCGACGAATGGCAATGCCAAGAAAACCTGACTTTTCATCAAGTAAATGCCGAGAAATTTCTCAGCATGATGCAAGATTGTTCGGGATTAGTTTGTACGGCTGGCTTTGAATCTGTTTGCGAGGCCATGTACTTGGGAAAACCCATTATGATGGTACCAGTTCCAAATCATATCGAGCAACAAATCAATGCTTTGGATGGTGAGCGTGCTGGAGCGGGCATTGCAGATACTACTTTTGATTTAAGTAGATTGATAGCGTATTTACCAACACATCAAAATATCAGTAATACTTTTCAAGCTTGGCAAGGAAAAACAGAACAGATTTTTCTGAAAAGTTTGGAAACACTGGCTGAAAAAGAAGTAGAAATTTACACTTTTAGCAAAACGACACAATTTGCCAGAAACTTTCGCAGGTCGCTGGGTTCTATATTTTAATTTACAAAGAATCAATCAAAAAACAAAAGCCTTTCTTTCGGTGAAATTCACGAAGAAAGGCTTTTTTTCAGCTATAAGCATTAGGCTATAAGCTGTAGGCTTTAGGCAAATTTTTTTTCCTGACAAAAGGAATTTTGCTTATTGCTTACAGCCTACTCTAAAGCATAATTTCGCTTACTTTCTAAAAACATACAATCCTTTTTTATCAACACTAAAACTGATGGGGTTTTTATCTTTTTCAAAAGTATCAAATCCTGTTTTCAGATTTTTCCAAAAATTCAATAATACTTCATCTTCTTTGAATTTTTCTTGATGAATACTCATATTTTCCTTCGTCATTCTGAAAGGAAAAATATATACTGGAATATCCTCTTGTCCATTTTGGCGAGCTTGGATGGCATAAAGGTAAATCTCTTGAATCAAATCATTGGTCATCGGCAAGCAACCCACCGTTACGCATTCGCCATGAATAAAAATATCTCCTCCCCTATCAACAGCATCACTTCTTAGATAATCGGCTTTATTCGGATAATTGATGCCCAATGATAAATAATAAGTACTGACAGGATTGAATCTATCAATCTGATAAAAGCCTTCGGGTACTTGTAAATCTCCTTGCTTCCATTTCGGCCCCAAACGCCCCGATTGCTGGCAAATTGGATAAGCCACCAACTTTTTGTAGTTTCTATCTTTCAAGTTTTTGGCAAAAATCTCCAGAACTTTTTCTTCTTTGTAGGCAACAATCAGTATGTTCAATTGCTCTGGTTGAATACCATTGATGCGGAGTTTTTCGCTAAGAATACTTCCTTTGGCTTCAAAAGCTGCTTGTACTCTTTCGTACTTTTTTTGTTCTGATAAAAAATCGCTTTGCTGAATCAATGTGCTAAAAAATAGGGCTAAAATATAAGTTATCGTTGTTTTCATAAAATTGACGTTGATATAAAATCAAATGACAAATGCCTTTACAAGATAAGTTTTTTCAAAAAATATATCCTCTTTCAAGTAATTTTTTGGTGAAAATCTTTTGATTCAAATCGAATTACCCTAAAATGAATCCCTGCAATTTGTGAAAAAATACTTCATTCTGTCATATTTCACTTAACTTTGTAAAATCTATTCGATGAAAAGATTGATTCTGAAAAACTTCATTACTCACACTTATCATTTTGAATTTCAGTGTTTTATATGTGTAGTTTATATATAAAACCTTTTCGTTTTTAACAAAATACTCATGTCATTTCAATCATTAAAACTAATTGAACCTATCCAAAAGGCACTTGTCGAGGAAGGTTACAGTACTCCCACACCTATTCAATCACAAGCCATCCCTCTGATTCTTGAAGGAAAAGATTTACTGGGAGTAGCCCAAACAGGTACAGGAAAAACCGCTGCTTTTGCCATTCCTACGATTCAGTTATTAGTACAAAACCAGATTCCCAACCGTGTAAAAAGAACTATAAAAGCCCTTATCGTAACGCCAACCCGTGAATTAGCCATTCAGATTGATGATAGTTTCAAGGCTTATGGAAAGTTTACCAACTTACGTCATACTGTTATTTTTGGCGGCGTAAAACAAGGAAAACAAACGGAAGCTTTACAAAATGGCGTAGATATTTTAGTTGCCACGCCCGGAAGATTGTTGGATTTAATCAACCAAAGATATATTTCATTAAAAGATATTCAGATTTTTATTCTGGACGAAGCCGACCGAATGTTAGACATGGGTTTTGTTCACGACATCAAAAAACTCCTTACTTTCCTTCCTTCCAAACGTCAGTCTTTATTTTTCTCGGCTACGATGCCACCTGAAATTCAGAAATTAGCTGATAATATTCTTTTCAAACCTGTAAAAGTAGAAGTAACGCCTGTTTCATCCACAGCCGATACCATCAAACAATCAGTATATTTTGTGGAAAAAGACCAGAAAAATGCTTTGTTGATGGATATACTGAAAGATACTTCCATAGAAACGGCTTTGGTTTTTACTCGTACCAAACATGGTGCAGACAAAGTGGTGAAAGTATTACTTCGCCACGACATCAAAGCTGAGGCAATTCATGGCAATAAAGCCCAAAACGCACGTCAAAGAGCTTTGGATAATTTCAAAAGCAAAAGCACCAGAGTATTGGTAGCCACAGACATTGCCGCACGTGGCATTGATGTGGATGATTTGGCTTATGTCATCAATTTTGACATTCCGAATATTCCCGAAACGTATGTACACAGAATTGGTAGAACGGGCAGAGCAGGAGCAAATGGAACGGCGTTTTCGTTTTGTGATTCGGAAGAAAGAACTTTTTTGAAAGATATTCAAAAACTGATTGCTAAGAATATTCCTGTTATCGAAAATCACTCTTTTGTAAGTACCAAAGTACAAGCCATTAGCCCAACCAGCAAAGCAACGAATGAAAAGAAGCCTTCGGCAAAATCAAACGAAGTAAGCAATAAAGGAAAAAAAGTATGGTTTAAACCTAAAAGGAACTAACACTGCGAAATCCTAAAGTGAAAAATTCAGACGAAAAGAGTAAGAAAAACTATTTTTAAAAGAAATTAAGAGTAGCAAACTTCCAGAAGCTGAAAATTTCGGAAATTATATTAATTTTATGGGATTTATCCAAAAAACATGGAAATAGTACAAAAAATTACAGGATTATATAGAGTAATAATTGTTTATTTCTAATAAACTATTGTACTATGCAAAAACATTGAGTTCCTTTGTAGTAGATTTATAGCTTAAAATTAATTTCTCAAGGTCATCAACAGACGTTATTTTCAATAAAACACTGTATAAAGTTCATTATCAAGAGATTAGTCGATATTTAAAAGAATAGACCAAAATAACCCCAATGTTTATAAACGCTATCGCAAGTTATTTGCCCGAACAAATTATTACAAATGCTTATTTTGAAGAATTGAATGGACTTACCGACGACTGGATTACCGAAAGAACAGGTATTCGTCAGCGTAGAAAAGCCTCAGCTTCTGAAAATACGCATACAATGGCAATTGAAGCGGTAAACAAAGTTCGTGAAAGTTTACCTTATGATATTTCGGAAGTTGATTTGATTGTGGGTGCTACTTATACTCCACACGACTGCATATTTACTTTGGCTCATGCCATTCAGCATCATATTAATGTAAGTGAAATTCCAGTAGTAACGATTTCTTCGGCTTGTTCTTCTTTATTGAATGCTATTGAGATTGTACAAGGCTACTTCGCTCTTGGTAAAGCTACGAAAGCTTTGGTAGTGGCATCTGAACACAACACGGCTTACAACAACGAAGACGATACAAAAGCAGGTCACCTTTGGGGAGACGGAGCGGTGGTCGTTTCTATTTCTAAAGAAAGAATTTCAGACGAAAACTGGGAAATTAAAGATTTATTAACTGGCGGAGCTGGTAACGTAGGCAAAGCTTTTGAAAGTGTTACACTAAAACCCCTTCACCGTGGTATTGTGATGCCTTATGGTAAAGACGTTTTCATCAATGCTTGTACTTATATGCCAAAGGCAAGTTTAAAGGTGTTAGAAAGAAATAACCTAAGCATTAGCGATGTCGCTTATATCGCACCGCATCAGGCAAACCTTAGAATTTCTAAAAATGTTGCCAATACTTTGGGGGTTTCAGAAGATATTATGCTCTCAAATATTCAGTATCTTGGCAATACGGGTTGTGCGGGCTGTGCCATTGCCTTAGACGAAAATAAAGCAAAGTTTAATAAAGGAGAAAACATCATTGTTACCGTTTTTGGCGGTGGTTACTCTTATGGAGCAATGCTGATTACGATATAATTTTAGGTATTACAGTACGAGAGTTTGCAGGTTATTTAAGATTTGTGATTGCCGATTTCGGAGATTTTATAAAACATAAATCAAGAATTTTCACTATCTTTCCTACAAAACTCATAAAAACCTCAAGTTTAGCAAAACTAAATTTGAGGTTTTTTTATGCTCTTTTAATTTTATTAAGTGCTAAATACCAATCACAAATTAATAAGTTTTTAATAAAATTTTAATAAGTTTTTAAGTATTTACAATACTTGAAACAAAGCTTTCGTTTCTTGATAAAATAAAACAAAAACTTTACAAGCAATGAAAACTTACCAAAACGCTCTTTGCATCATGGTAGCTACTACGATGGTGATTTTTACAGGTTGTACTGAAAAAAAGGCTGAAATCACTTTGGCTGGTGAAGAATTCGCCGATAGTGTTTCTGCCAGTACTTTTCCTTCTGAAACGAACGATTTTGCCAAAAGGAAGTTTATTAAAACAGGTAGTTTGCGGTTTAAAGTAAAAAATGTACAAGAAGCAAGTAATCTCATCGAGGACATTGTAGAGAAGTACGACGGTTTTATTACACATTCTGAACTAAGTTCAAACATTACGCAAGTCAATGAAGTAGAGATTAGCGAAGACTCTGTTTTATTGAACAAAGCTTATGAAATGAGTAATAAAATTACCTTACGGATTCCGAACCAAAATTTTGATAAAATATTAAGAGAAATTCAACCAGTAATGACTTTCCTTGAATACAAAAAAGTATCTGCCGACGACGTAAGTTTGAATTTATTGGCGAGTGATTTACGCAAAAAACGCTATTCAGAGTTTGAAAATCGCTATAAACATGAAATTGCTACTAAAGGGAAAAAATTAGCAGAAACGACCAATTCAGAAGAAAAACTCTTTGATTATCAAACCCAAGCAGACATTAATAATGTAGAGACGCTCAGTATCAAAGACAAAGTAAATTATAGTACTGTGGAGATTGAAGTATTTCAGCCCATTAGCAACATGATTGAATTACAGCCCAATATGAATAATGATTTTGCTTATCAGCCTCATTTTTTAAGAAGAATTTGGCAAAGTTTCAGAACAGGTTGGTTTGTTTTTGAAGAAGTATTGGTTTTTCTAACAAAATTCTGGATGCTGATGTTAGTACTTACAAGCGGATTTTGGCTGTATAAAGTATATTTTAAAGCACGTAAAGTTTAAGTTCAAAAGAGCATTTCATTAAAAAAAATAGCGACCCAATGTAAAATTAGGTCGCTATTTTTTTATGAAGAATTATCGTTCAAACATTAGAAATGAACTAATTTCTTACCAACCCGGATTTTGTTGGTCTTTCAAAGTAGGGTTGTTATTGATTTCTTCAATTGGCAATGGCCATATAAATCTAAAGCTTTCATAAGGAATTGCCGCTAACATCGTGTAAGTTGTTGCAGGATTGTTAGTATATAAATTGGTAAAAGTCAGTGTTTGGCTTGCTTTCGCAGGAATACCTTTTGTTCCAAACACTGTATCTTTTCCAAGGCGGTGAATATCTAACCATCTCATCCCTTCAGCTAAGAATTCAATTCTACGTTCGTTCAAAATCGCTTGAACTAACTGCTGACCATTTGTAAAGCTTGCAGCCGTATAACGACCTGGGCCTTCTGGCACAGCACGGTTTCTAACGGCATTCAATAAAGCTAAAGCTCTGGTATCAACTGAAGAACTTGAACGAGCTAAAGCTTCAGCAGCATTCAATAATACTTCTGCATAACGGATAATTGGAGCGTTGTCGGTACGAGACGTAGCATCTGCATATTTTTTACTAAACATTGCACCACGACCCGGAGAAGTAGCACCATCTTGCTGAACCATAGCAGAAGACTTACGGAAGTCGTCAGCAGGGAAAAACGGCTGATTCCAAATCAGAGGGCTAATACCCACAATACCACGTCCACCAGAAATAGAAGCGCTGTACATTGTTGGTGCTGCACCATTCACACCTGCGTTATCTACGTCGTTGTTTTCAATTGAGAAAATAGACTCTACGTTGTTTTTGTTAGCAGTACCAAAAGGCCCCATTGGCGTAGCCGTCAATTGATAATTTCCTACTGGACTTACTAAATTACCCGTAGTTGGAATCAATTTATTAGCCTCCTCAATTACCTTCGCCCAGTTGTTTTGATGCAAACGGATTCTTGTTTTCAAGGCAATGGCTGCCCCTTTTGTAGCACGAGTAATCGCATTGCGTGAACGAGTAGCAGGCAAATTAGCTTCTGCGAAGTCTAAATCAGCTAAAATTTTATCATAACATTCAGCTACTGTGTTACGTCCTTGCTTGCTGGCTTCATCTACAGAAATACCTGTACTTGTACCAATTGGTTGCTCACGATAAGGAACACCACTGGCTGCCGCAGTAGGATTGTCGCTGTAAGGACGAGCAAAATTCACTAACAAGTAAAAATGCCCCATTGCTCTTAAGAATCTTAATTCTGCTTCATAAGAACTTTTCACAGATTCTGTCAATGAAGTACTTGTTGGAGCTTTACGGATACCGTCAATTACTACGTTTGCTCTGTTAATCATGGCATAAGCCGTTTGCCAGAAAAAACCATTATTAGGCGTTGTAGCATCATAAGTACCATTATAAGTAATAGCATAGAATGCCGCCACACTTACCATGTCTTCGCCACGGCAGTCGCCTTGTTGCAAATGGGCAGCTCCAAACGGATAGCCACGCACAGCACCACCAGCATAAAATCCTGACTGAGCACCATCATATACCCCTGTTACAGCCAATTCAACTCTTTCAAGAGTTTCATAAGCCGTTGTTTCCGAAAGGGCATCTATAGGCTGTAAATCTGTTACTTCGCAAGCCGCTCCAAACATCATTAATGTTCCAAGAGCGAATATTTTTTTATAAGATATAATTTTCATTGTATTTCTCTTTGAGTTAATGTTTGTTGAGACTAAAATCCTACGTTCAAGCCAAAAGTAAGTATTCTGAACTGAGGGTTAGTGTTGTAGTCAAGACCAAATGTTTGGTTAACATCCCCGTTGCTGTTCAATTCAGGGTCTAAGCCTTTATAGCTTGTGAAAGTGAAGGCATTTTGTACTTGCCCATAGATACGAACACTATTAATACCAATGTTAGCACGTGTAATCACGCTTTTTGGCAGCGTATAACCTAAAATGATGTTTTGGATTCTGATAAAGTCACCTTTTTCAACAAATCTGGTTGTTGCATTTCCGTTTAAGTTGATGATGTTACCATTATTTAAAACCATTTTAGGAACGTCTGTAATTTGTCCTTCGGTAGTCCAACGATTCAAGATTTCAGTACCATTGTTATTGAAATCTTGGTTCAATAAAGTTTCTTGACGAGTAACGTTCATAATTTTGTTACCACCAGAGAAACGAGTAAATATCTCTAAATCAAAGCCTTTGTATTTGAAGCTATTCGTAACACTACCAAACCAAGTAGGGTTTGTGTTGCCTAATACTCTTCTGTCGCCACCGTCAGCTACGTCTGCCGAAAGAAGAGACGCTCCTGTTGTGTTAGTAGTAACACTTGGGTTGGCTGCATCATAGAATGAATAAACCCCTGTGTTTGCATTTCTTTGTACAATTCTACCATCGCCTTTTACAAACAAAGGGAAACCATTTGCTGGATTTACGCCTGCAGTTTCATAACCATACAAAGCAGCTACTGGCTGACCAACTGTAATAATATGATATGATGAAGGGAAAATTGGCTGGTCTTTTCCGTCAATACCTTTATTCAATGCAGTTACTTTATTTTCCTGTGTTGAATAATTCATGTTTACGTCCCAAGTGAAATTACCTTTCTTGATAGCTTCAATAGAAAGATTAAATTCCAAACCTTTGTTGTACATCGCACCTACGTTTTTAGAAATAGAGTTGTTAGGTACACCCAAAGAAGGAGCCGTTGGAGCAGCCAAAATCAAATCAGAAATATCGTTTTTATAATATTCTGCTGAGAAAATAATTTTGTTATCTAAAAATCCTAAGTCAATACCGTAGTTAGCTTGTGTACTTGCTTCCCATTTCAAACCAGAGTTTCCAGCTTGTGTAAAACCAATACCATTTTGCGAACCGTACTGAGCTGTTCCGAATAAACCTAAGTAAGGGAAGTTACCAATGTTTACGTTACCTACTTGTGCATAGCTACCTCTCAATTTGATGTCGTTGATTACTTTAGCAATGCTTGAGTTTTTATAGAAATCTTCGTTAGAAAGCTTGTAAGCCAAAGAACCACCAAAGAAATTACCTCTTCTACTTGCTTCTGGTAAGGCAGAAATACCATCATTACGTGCCGAGAATGTCATGAAGTACTTGTTGTCGTAATCGTATTGCAAACGACCAAAGTATGAATCAAAACCAGCAGAAGCTCCTCCACCTGTTACAGTTGGCACTGAGAAACTACCCGAAATGATGTTTTCTTCTTGGAAGAATCTGTCAGAGAAATTAGCTGCTTGAGCAGTGAAAGAAGAGACAATTTGTTTTTGATATTCAGTACCTACGGTTAAGTCGATAGAGTTTTTACCGAATTCTGTTGAATAGTTAGCTGTATTTTGCCAGTTCCATCTGGTTACGTTTCTTGAAGTTTGCGAAACAATACCGTTTGAACCACGACCGTCGCCATGTCTTGGATCAAGAGATTGGAAACTGCGAACATCTGTATAGTCGATACCAATCATTGATTTCAAAGTTAAACCTTTGAAAGGTGTCACTTGTAAATAAGAAGTTGACAATACACGTCCGATTTGTGCATTGAATTTGTTATTAGCAAGTACAAAAGCAATGTTAGTATAGTTGTTATCAATATTTCTTGTGTTTGCACCTTGTCCTAATACAGCACCATCTGGCGAAATATTATAACCAGTAGCATTTGTTTCACTGTAAATCGGTACGTTAGGGAATAATCTTGCAGCACCCGTTAAGTTTCCAGATAAAGCGTTAGAACCTGTGTTCAAACCTGTATTTTCTGTTCTGGTTACTTGAAGTTTAGTACCTACCGAAACATACTTATTGAAGTTATGGTCAAGATTTGCAGTGAAGTTATAACGTTTCTGACCGTTTGCTGTAATTGCACCTTCTTGTTTATTATAACCTAATGAGAAGTAATAGTTCGTTTTTTCAACGCCACCACTGAAACTCATGTTATAGCCTTGTGTGATTCCTTGACGTAAAATAATACTTTGCCAGTCGGTATTTGTACCATTTGCATCCAAGAAAGCTTGGTTTGTACCACCAGCGTTTTTCAATTTTTCGTTCGCAATCGTTACAAATTGGTTAGCATCCAACAAGCTTAATCTATTGATAGCGTTGGTTGTACCGTATTGCATACTCAAATTCACTTTCAAAGGAGTACCTTTTTTACCTTTTTTAGTAGTTACTAAAATAACGCCATTGGTAGCTCTTGAACCGTAAATTGCAGTAGCTGCACCATCTTTTAAAATTTCCATCGACTCAATATCCGCAGGGTTGATGTCTGCAAGTGGGTTAGTCGGTGTAGCCACACTTTGGTTTCCGTCAATAGCTGGTACTCCATCAACTACAATTAGTGGTGAACCACCCGAAGTAATAGAGTTTGTACCACGAATACGAATACGAGGAGCTTGTCCAATAATACCACTACCCACTGTTACTTGTACCCCTGAAGCTCTACCTGCTAATTGCTGGTCAAAGCTGGCTGTGTTTAGGTCGGCAATGTCTTTACCTGACACACTTGAAATAGAAGACGTAAGCTTAGATTTTTTTTGTACCCCGTAACCAATTACCACTACTTCATCTAAGTCAGCAGCAGAAGATTTTAGAGAAACATTGATTTGAGATTGATTACTCACCAAGACCTCTTTCTTTTCAAATCCTACAAAAGAGAATACAAGTACAGAATTTGAAGGAGCATTAATTTTGAAAGTACCGTTCGCCATCGAGTTGACACCTCTGTTTGTGCCTTTCACGATAATACTTACTCCTGGAAGTGGTGAGCCATCTTCGGCCGAAGAAACTTTACCTGTAATGGTTCTATCTTGAGCATTAACTCTAAGTTGAAGCAAAAGAAGAAACACAAAACTAATAAGCAGTAGTTTTTTGTTCATTTTTGTTTAGTTTATGATGTGATTTATGAAAACAAAATAGTTGATATGCAATCATAATATTGCTACAACAACTATTATTGTAGCAACTAAACGAGAAAAAAGAAGATATAGTTTACACAATCGTAAAAAAAAACATATTTTATTTTGTAGATGTAACGATTGGGCAATCTTAATTTGGTTTTAGCAAAGAAGAAATACAGAATAAAAACACAGATTTTCTACTTATGTTTTGAAAAAAGCAAATAAGTATAACTTGTCACAGATTGTACTTAATGTATTTTTTTGAATACAAAAACACGATTGAAGCCACTGGAAGTTTGGGAGTAAATGATTTTAATGGTAGATTTATCTAAATTTCATCTTTAAAATCAAACTATTCAATGAAAAAAATAATCATGCCTGCGGCACTGTTGATACTTTCTCTTTCAACATCATTTGGGCAAACAAACACGCTAAAAGCCAAAATTTCTCAAAAAGCAGAAACACTTGAATCGAAAGTAGTAGCATGGAGAAGAGATTTCCATGAAAATCCAGAACTTGGGAACCGTGAATTTAAAACTGCTGAAAAAGTAGCCGCACACCTTCGTTCGCTGGGTTTTGAAGTAAAAACTGGCGTTGGAAAAACAGGAGTTGTAGGACTTTTGAAAGGTGGAAGACCCGGCCCAGTAGTGGCTCTTCGTGCTGATATGGACGGACTTCCTGTGAAAGAACGTGTAAATATTCCTTTTGCTTCTAAAGCTACGGGCGAATACAATGGTCAAGCAGTAAGTATTATGCACGCCTGCGGACACGATACACACGTGGCGATTTTGATGGGAACAGCCGAAATTTTGGCTTCTATGAAAAATGACTTGAAAGGTACTGTGAAATTTATTTTCCAACCTGCCGAAGAAGGAGCACCCGAAGGAGAAGAAGGAGGAGCAGCTTTGATGATTAAAGAAGGTGTTTTAGAAAACCCTAAAGTAGATGTAATTTTTGGTTTGCACATCAATGCACAAACTGAAATCGGAAAAATCAAGTACCGTCCGGGTGGTACAATGGCGAGTTCTGACTGGTTTAAAATTAAAATCAAAGGAAAGCAATCGCATGGAGCGTATCCATGGTCGAGTGTTGACCCAATCGTGACGGCTTCTCAAGTAATCATGGGCTTACAAACGATTGTCAGTAGAAATTTACCTGTAACGGAATCAGCAGCGGTAGTAACTGTCGGGCAAATTAATGGTGGCGTAAGAAGTAATATCATTCCAGAAGAAATCAGCATGAACGGAACGATTAGAGCTTTAGACCCAGCCGTTCAAGATATGATTCACGCCCGCATGACGCAAATTACAACTAATATCGCTGAAAGTGCAGGAGCAACAGCCGAAATAAATATTTCAAGAATGTGTCCTGTTACTTATAACGACGTGGCACTTACTGAAAAAATGGTTCCTACTTTAGAAAGCGTAGCCGGAAAAGAAAATGTTTCCATCACAGCAGCCGTAACTGGTGCGGAAGATTTTGCTTTCTATCAGCAAAAAGTACCGGGTGTTTTCTTCTTCTTGGGCGGAGCTCCAAAAGGCAAACCCGTTTCAGAAACAGCACCACATCACACACCCGACTTTTATATCGACGAAGGTGGCTTTGTACTCGGCATGAAATCAATGGCAAGCTTGGTGGTGGACTATATGGATATGAATACTGGAAAGAGTAGTGTGGGAAAATAATTTGATGTCGGATGTCGGCTATCGGATGTCGGATTTATAAAATCCATTTGCTGAAAGCTGACATCCGAAATCTGACATCCACAATCCCAAATTATTTCTCAGCATTTACTTTCTGAACCAATTTATAAACCACAGCAGGAAAATAGCGTTTTAGATATACACCCATTACTTCGTACCAACCGCCGATATATACTTCTTTTTGGTTCGCTTTTACGGCTTTTACAATCTTCTCGGCACAGCGTTCGGCACTCATGCCACGACTTTGGTTTTTATCCATTTTCCCATGCACATTTCCTTTGCCATCCAATGCGTTTAAAGAAATAGGCGTATTGATATACCCCGGACAAATCACCGTTACTTGTATATTTTCTTGCCAAACTTCTGCCCTTAATGAATCAAAAAATGCAATCATAGCGTGTTTGGCAGCACAGTAGCCACTTCTCAGAGGCGTTCCGATTTTTCCTGCAACGCTACTAATCGCTACAAAATGTCCTGTTTTTCTTTCGCTAAAATGGGGAAGAATTGCTTGCGTAAATGACACAGTACTGAAAAAATCCAGTTCCATAATGTCTCGATAGACTTTAAAATCTGTCTCTTTTACCCAAGAGCGTTGCGTAATGCCTGCATTCTGCACAATTACATCAATTTGTCCGAAGTGTTCCAACACCGTTTTTACTTTCTCAGGAAAAACATCAAAATTCAACATATCCATTGGCAAGACTAATACTTTATCAGCACCAAGTCCAGTGGCATTGGCGACTCTTTGCAATTCCATTTCTCGCCTTGCCGAAAGTACTAATTTTGCTCCTTCTTTAGCAAACTGATACGCAAGAGCTTCGCCAATGCCCGACGAAGCTCCTGTAATCCAAACTATTTTGTTTTGGAAATTATTCATGGTAAATAGGAAAAACCTATTGTTTATCTATCTGAATCTTCAATGGTATTTCATAGTCAAAGACTCCTACCCTGCCCGATAATACATCGTAGAGCAGTTTTCTTTCTTGAGTATTAGTTGCGATTGTGTACTAATATCGTCCACCGTTACGGCTTGTATTTTTCCTGATTCTTGGTTTACGTACTCTACATTGCCTGCATTTGCGGCAAATGCTAAGTTCATGGCACGGTTCAGTAGTTCTACTTCTGAAAAAACTAAAGTTGATTCTGCTTGATTTTTTACTTTTTGTAATTCTTCTTCCGAAACTGGATTTTTCAAAAACTCGTCCAATACTGCTTGCACGGCTGCGTCTCCTTCTTCAATACTTACGCCTTTGTTTAAATTTCCTTGGATAATTAACAAACCGGGGTCGAGCGATGCCGTTACATAAGCATTTACCGAATTGAAAATATGATTTTCTTTCACCAATTGATTATACAGTCTTGAAGATTTACTTCTTCCCAAAATATCACTTGCTAAATCAATCGCATTAAAATCGCCCTCGTGTCGTCCTTTGGTATGATACACTTTATAGAGTGCATCCGAAGGCACTTTTGCTTCTACTTCCAAAAATCTGGCACTTGTTTGAATGGGTTCTTTGGGCAAATTTCTTGGGGTAAGTTTCCCTGCTGGAATTGGCTCAAACCATTTTTTAGCTAATTGCTTTACTTCTTCTACTTGCACTGGGCCAGCCACTACCAAAATCGCATTATTGGGTAAATAATGTTTATAAAAAAAGTTGCGGACATCGTCCATCACGGCATTTTCGATATGCGAAATTTCTTTGCCAATCGTTGCCCAGCGATAAGGATGTACTTGATACGCCAAAGGACGAAGTTTCAACCAAACATCGCCATAAGGTTGATTTAAGTAGCGTTGCTTGAACTCTTCAATTACTACTTTCTGTTGTACATCCAAAACCTTTTGGTCAAAAGAAAGTGCCATCATTCTATCAGATTCCAACCAAAAAGCCGTTTCAAGATTTACCGCAGGAAGTGAAATATAAAAATTGGTAATATCTGGCGAAGTAAAGGCATTATTTTCGCCACCTACTTTCTGTAAAGGCGTATCATAAGAAGGGATATTTTTTGAGCCACCAAACATCAAATGCTCAAACAAATGAGCAAAACCTGTTTTATGTTCTTCTTCATCTCTCGAACCAACATTATACACAATATTTACGGCAGCAGTAGGTGTCGAGAAATCTTGATGAACAAATACTTTTAGTCCGTTATCAAGTATAAAAGAATCGTATGAAATCATATAAAATGTGATTAGAAAAAAGTGATTGGTGATTAGTATTTCAAATTAAGCTGTGTTTAGTAAAAAGCAATTGGCGATTAGCATTTTATACTCCTAATAATCAACTATTTACAAAATCCACTCAAATTGTATTCATTTCATAATCAAGTGTGCAAATGAACTTTAACCGTTTTAAACTTAAAAATAAAATAGAAGTTTCAGAAAATTCTATAAGTATTTTGCCTAATGCCTAAGGCTTAGAGCCTATTGCACGAGTACATATTATGTAAATAAAATTTATTTTTAAAATTAGCGTGACAAAAGTAAGTAATTAGGCGTTGTGATAGTATAGAAATCGAAAAAACACTTAGTCTAAGTAATCAGGCAGCATTAAATTGCTTTAGGCAATAGGCTGTAAGCAATAAGCACAAATCCTTTTTATCGTGAAAAAATAAATATTTTGCCTAATGCCTACCGCTTACAGCCTAAAGCAAAATTTTAAAACTAATATTGCACGATTACTTAATAGAATTAGCCTTCATTAAAAACGAATAATCAAATTTTATAAATTATTATTGCATGATTTTGGAGAGCATCATCATAGAATCTCTCAATTGCTTTACCCGTTTTCCAATATGAAAAAATTACTTTGCTTCATTATTCTTTCTCTTTGTATCTTCTCAAAAAGTGATGCTCAAATATTAAATGATTCTGCCGTTCGTGCCTTAATTTCGCAAGGTTTAGATAAAATGTATGCTTATGACTTTAAAGAATCCTCTGAGATTTTTCATAAAATAAAAGCCAAGTATCCACAACACCCAGTATCTTATACTTTGATGGCGATTCAACTGGAATTACAGTATTTTCCTTTGAAAGATTTTCCTGCACAACAAAAAAACTACCTTAGTTACCTCAATCAGAGTAGAGCTTTGGCAGAAGAAATGTTGGAAAAAAACGAAGACGACATCGAAGCTAACTTCTTTGAATTAGCCACATTGGGCTATATTGCGGCTTATGATGCCGATAATCAAGATTTTTTCAAAGCCGTTGGTGTAGCCAAAAAAGCCTATTCGCACTTGAAAAAAGGCTTGAATTGGACAGAAAAACAACCCGAATTTTTATATACTTCGGGAATGTATAATTACTACCGTGTGGAGTATCCAGAAACCCATTCCATGATAAAACCTTTGATTTGGATGTTTGCCGATGGTAATAAAAAATTAGGTTTACAACAATTGGATTTGGCTACTCGCAAAACTGTTTTCGTAAAAACAGAAGCTACTTTTTATGCCGGATATGTATATTTAAAGTATGAATCGAACCCTGCTAAAGCACTGTATTACAACAATATACTTACGGAGAGATACCCAGAAAATGTACTATTTCAGATGCAAAGAACGGAAGCACTTACAGGCATAGGAAAGTATGGTGAAGCCGAAGAATTTGCCAATAAATTACTCAAACAAAAAGGTATTATGTACCAATGTGCAGGTACAATTTTTAAAGGAATTATTACAGAAAAAGAAAAGAAAGACGATAAAACCGCCGAAGCATTATTATTAAAAGGAGTAAAAATGCCTTTCGACGAACGTTTTACCAAAGATTATCACGGACTTGCTTATATGGCTTTGGCAAGAATCGCCAAGCGTGCAGGGCAGTACGATAAAATGAAAGAGTACGCCAAAAAAGCCGTAAAAATAGCCGAATACAAATCAACCATCGCCGAAGCAAAGGCAATTTTGAAATGAAAGGAACAGTACTAATTATTGATGACGAAAAACAATTAAGAGGATTACTCAAGCGAATTATTGAGTTGGAAGATTATACGGTTTGGGAAGTTGGCGACTTAAAATCTGCGTGGAAAATCCTTGAAAATCAAGCCATTCAAGTAGTACTTTCTGATGTAAAACTCCCCGATGGTAATGGTGTTGATTTTACTCAAAAGTTTAAAGAGAAATTTCCAAGCCTTGAAATAATCGTAATGACTGCCTACGGAACAATCCAAGACGGCATCAAAGCCATGAAAAATGGTGCTTTTGATTATTTAGTAAAAGGCGACGACAACGAAAAAATATTGCCCATGCTAAGTTTGGCAATGGACAAAGTACAAAAACAGTTGCCCATTATTCAGCCTAAAAGTCAAGGTTTTGAAAAGGTTTTGGGTAAATCTAAACAGATTAAAGAAGTCATCAGTTTAGCCCAAAAAGTAGCTAAAACCGACACCACCGTACTACTAACAGGCGAAACAGGTACAGGAAAAGAAGTATTTGCCAACGCCATTCACCAAGAAAGTAAAAGAGCTTCAAAAAACTTTGTGGCGGTAAACTGTGCTACTTTTTCAAGAGAAATTCTGGAATCGGAACTGTTCGGACATAAAGCTGGGGCTTTTACAGGAGCGACCAAAGATAAAAAAGGCTTGTTTGAAGAAGCAGACGGCGGTACGATTTTCTTGGACGAAATCGGAGAAATGTCGCTGGATTTGCAAGCTAAATTACTAAGAGTATTAGAAACGGGAACGTTTATCAAAGTTGGCGATACCAAACTGATAAAAGTAGATGTACGAATTATTTCGGCTACAAATCGTGATTTAAGCAAAGAAGCAAACGAAGGACATTTTCGCTCGGATTTGTTTTATAGACTGTCTGTTTTTCAGATTGCCCTGCCTCCCTTGCGTGAACGCAAAGCAGATATTGAAGTAATGGCTCGTTTTTTTGCAAAAGATTTTGCTAAAAAATTCAATATTTCGATAGCTGATTTACAAGAAGATTTCCTTACAAAATTGACTAATTACGATTGGCAAGGGAACATCCGTGAACTCAGAAATGTGATTGAAAGAACCATCATTTTGAATGAAAACGGACAGCTAACCGTAGAGAGTTTACCGATTAACATTCAGTTTCCTGCTGAAAACTTATCTGCTAATCTCCTCAATTCCTTCGATTTACACACCATCGAAAAGCAACATATCCAAAAAGTACTGCAACATACCAAAGGCAACAAAACCGAAACCGCTCGACTTTTGAACATTGGTTTAACAACGCTTTATCGTAAAATTGAGGAATATAACATCTCCTAAAATCTGAAAGCGTACTTCAAAAATCCTCCACAAGTATTATTCAAACAAAAACCTACCAACAAAATCTTATTGTAAGCTTACATTACAATTTTTACGTATTACAATGAAGCATTGTTACACGACATAATAATTTTTACGTGTTACAATGACTCATTGTTATACTACTTTATAATTTTTACGTATTACAATGGCTCATTGTAATACTACTTTAAACTTTTTACGTGTTACAATAGGGCACCCTCCCTTTAGTTGTGTAAGTTGTTTTTTGAATTTCAATTGTTTTTGATTCTTTGGTCAAAAATAAGGTAAAATTGGTTGATAATAATTCCCCAGTTCTGGATTGGTTT